>NZ_MWQN01000003.1:0-300000 GCF_002024165.1 Embleya scabrispora | reverse complement strand
TATCGTCCCGGACATCGTCACCGTGTCGAAGTCCATCAGCGGTTACGGTCTGCCGATGTCGCTCTGCCTGTTCAGGACCGGGTTGGACATCTGGCAGCCGGGCGAGCACAACGGGACCTTCCGGGGCAACAACCCGGCCTTCGTCACCGCCACCGCCGCCCTGTCCGCGTACTGGACGGACGATCGCATGGAGAAGCAGACGCGGACGCACGGCGAGCGGGTCGAGGAGTTCCTGACCGGCCTCGACGAAACGGCCGCCGGCAACGCGAAGGCCCGCGGCCGCGGCCTCGTCTGGGGGCTGGAATTCGCCGACGACACCCGGGCCGCCAAGGTCTGCTCCCGGGCCTTCGCACTCGGTCTGCTGCTGGAGACGTCGGGCACCCGGAGCGAGGTCGTCAAACTGCTGCCGCCGCTCACGATCTCTCCCGACGAACTGGGTGAGGGCCTGGACATCCTCGGCCGCGCGGTCGACGAAACCCGGTGACCGGAGGCTCCCGAGCGCATCAAGAAGGAGAATCATGCTGCGCGTTGCCCTCGCGACATGCGATCTCGACGAGCCGGACAAGGATCTCCCGCACACCGCGGCCGCGTTGGAGCGGCTGGGCGTGCAGGTGGTGCCCGTGGCGTGGGATGCCTGGGTGATCTGGAGACGATTCGACGCGGTCGTGCTGCACTCGACCTGGGACTACCCCCTGCGCTACGAGGAGTTCCTCGCCTGGGCCGCCAGGACGACCGGCGCCGTGCGGCTGTTCAATCCACTGGCCATGGTCGGATGGAACAGCGACAAGCGCTACATGAGCGACCTGGGCAGGGACGGTGTGCCCATCGTGCCCGGCACGTGGACGTACCCCGGGCACCCGTGGGCGCCACCCGACGCGGAGGAGTACGTGGTCAAGCCGTCCATCTCGTGCAGCGCCCGGGACACCGCCCGCTACGGCCCCGGACCGACCGAACAGGCACGAGCCCGCGCCCATGTGGAGGCACTCCATCGGCAGGGCCGCACCGTGCTCACCCAGCCCTATCTGCGCTCCGTCGACGCGCACGGTGAGACCTCGCTGATGTTCCTGGACGGCGCGTACAGCCATACCGTTCGACGCGGCGCCGTGCTGCGCGTCGGTGCCGAGATCGCCGAGGAAGGGCTGTTCACCACGGCCGCGGTGGAACCTCGTACACCCGATCCGGCCGAACTCGCCTGTGCCGAGTCGGTGGTGCGGTCCGTCTCGCGACGCTTCGGCACCCCCTTGTACGTGCGGGTGGACCTGGTTCGCGGGCCGGACGATCTGCCGTTGCTGCTGGAGTGCGAACTCATCGAACCGTCCCTGTTCCTGGAGCACAGCCGGCCGGCCGCCGACCGCCTCGCGAGCGCCCTGGTCGGGCGCCTGGAGGCGGATGCGCGGACCTGCTTCAGCAGCCCTCCTCGCCGTACATGGCGTGCTCCCAGTCGGTGACCGCGCAGCAGAAGCGCTCCCACTCCAGTGTCTTCAGGCGCAGGAACAGGTGGGCCAGGTCCGCGCCCAGGCCCCGGGACGGGACCGGGTCGTCGGCGAACCGGTCCAGTGCCTCCTTCAGGGTCGTGGGAAGCGCCCCGAAGGGCGTCGGGCCGGTCGTATCGCGATCGCGGGGCGGGCCGGGGTCGATGCCGTTCTTCAAGCCGTCCTCGATCGCGGCGATCAGCACGGCGTGGGAAAGGTAGGGGTTGACCATGGCGTCGGGCGTCTTGATCTCGAGCCGTCCGTTGTCGGGCAGGCGCACCGCGCAGGTCTTGTTGTCGAAACCCCAGTCGACCCGCGCGGGAGCGAATCCGCCGTCGTCGCACAGCCGTTTGTAGGAGTTCACCGTCGGTGCGAACACCGCGGTGCTCGCCGCCGTGTGGGCGAGGATGCCACCGAGTACGTGCCGCCCTCTCGGTGTGAGGTGCAAGCCGGCGACGGCCGGGTCGACCAGGATGTTCCGCTCCCCCTCCCACAGGCTGACGTTGTGGTGGCAGCCGTTGCCCAGCTCGCCGTTCGCCGGTTTGGGCATGAAGCTCACCGTGACGCCCAGCTCGCGCGCGACCTGGCGGCAGACCTGCCGGTGCAGCATCAGCCGGTCCGCGGTGTGCTCGGCGAGGTCGAACATCCAGTTGAGTTCGAGTTGCCCCGGTCCCTCGCAGTTGCCCTCGCTCATGTCGAGCCCGAGCGCGCGCCCGTACGCGATCACCTTCTGGTACACCGGCCGCAAGCGCTCCATCTGCTCGATCTGCAACAGCGGATGCGCCATACCGGATCGGTGCGATGTCGCGACGCCGGGAACCGACCAGGTGACCTCGGGCTCGCAACCGGTGCGCATCCGCAGCCCCGTGCGGTCGCGGAACCCTTCGTGGACGCGGCGAAGATTGCCGCGCGCGTCCAACGGCACCGGCCGGCCGCCCGTTTCCCCCGGAGCGTGCGCCGGCTCGTACATCCGGCAGAAGAGGAAGCCGGTGCGCGTGTCCCAGGGCAGCACGCCGAAGCTGTCCAGGTCCGGAAGCATGACGACCTCGCCGCGCTCGGCGTCACCCGACAGGATGCCGCCGCCCCGGTCGACCTGGAGATCCGCGATGAACCCGGGGTGGGCCCGGACACCGTGCTCCGCGACGCGCGCCAGATGTCCGGCCGAAACCACCTTGCCGACCACGCGCCCGGTCAGCGTGACGACCTGGCAGTAGACGAACTCCACCCCGGCGTCGGCGATCCGCGCCCGCACGTCCGCCAAGACGGCCGTATCGGCGTTGGCCTCACGGTGTCTGTCCAACTCGGTATCGGCCGATGACATCAGGGCAACCCCACTTCATGACAATTCATGGCGAAATCGACGATTCGAACGCTAGCGCAGACACGACGACGGAACGCGAAGCAAGGTTCGGCGCGTCGGAACGTCCGGCGGGCGGGCTGTGCCGGCGGATGCTCGGGTATGACCCGTGACACATTGCTCCAGGAGTGACGTCGCTCATTTCGCAGGATTCGACGGTTCGGTCCGAACTCCCTCGGGATACGAAATGAAGCATTAACCTGATTCCCGGGCGCAAGTGTCTTTACTGTGAACGGTCGCCGACGCCTCGCCCGTTCGCCGACCCACCGGGGGGATTCGTGGCAGATCTCCGTACCCTGCTCAGGGCGGGCGACGCCGGCAATCGTCGCCGGGTCCTGCAAGCCCTGATGATCCGCGGCGGGAACCAGACCGACGTGGCGAAATACGCCGGTATCGCGGCGGCGACGGCGGGCAACATCCTCAACGCCCTCGAGGGCGAGCAGGTGGTGCGGCGCCAGGCTTCCGGGCGCGAGCAGCAGGTGAGCCTGCACCCGCTGACCGGTGTCGCGGTGGGTATCGAACTCGGGTTCCAGCGCACGTCGGTGGTGGCACGGCGCGTCGACAGTCCGTACCTGGCGCCGGTCGGCAGGCAGGACGACGTGGGCGCCAGGCACGGGGTCCAGGCGTGGTCGAACGCGGTGTTCGCGGCGGTGACCGGACTCGCGGAGGAACTGGGGGAATCGCTGGACGACGTGGCGACCGTCGGGCTGGCCGTGCCCGGCGCGGTCGACCCGCGCTCCGGGCTCCTGACACCTCCGGTCTTTCCGCTGTGGCGCGATCAGCCCGAGCCGCGCGCGGAGTTGGAGCGGCTGCTGCGCGACAAAGCACGTCCCGGTACGCTGCGCGGCGAGTTGCGCGTCGCCATGGACAACGACGGGACGCTGGGCGCTCTCGCGGAGAGTGTGCACCGCCATCCCGACGCGGAGATCCTGCTGTGGATCAAGGGGTCGACGGGCGTGGGCGGCGGGTTGGTCGTCGGCGGTCAGGTGATCCGTGGCGGCAGCGGGTCGGCGGCGGAGATCGGGCACATCGTCGTCGATCCGGACGGCGACTACTGCCAGTGCGGCGGACGCGGCTGCCTGGAAACCCTGATCGGGGCGAACACGCTTGTCCGCAACGTGCGTGCGGGGCTCGGACAGTTGCCGGTCGCCGCGCAGCCGACCGACCTCTACCAGATCGCCGACAAGGCCCGCGCCGGCAACCAGGTGTGCCTGCGGGTCCTGCGTGAGGCGGCGTTCCACCTCGGCCTCGTGCTCGGCAACGTGTGCAATGTGCTCAACCCGAATCTCGTCCTGCTCGGCGGAGCGCTGGGTTCCGCGCACGACCTGATCCTGGCGGACTGCCGGTCCGCGATCGACCGCACCGCACTGGCCGCGGTCCGCCTCGACGCGTCCCGTCCCGAACTGGTGGGACCCCGCGAGCCGGAGGCGAAACACCCGCGCTTTCGTCTGGAGCCGAGTCGGCTCCCGGAAGCCATTGCCCGCGGCGCACTCATCCTGGGGATTCAGGGCGCGGGTTTTGCCGAGAAGCGTTGATTCTGCGGCGGAATACGTTTCAGGCTGGGCGTTGACGCCTGTCCGTGGGGTTCGATTCATTCATTCCGGAAGGTTCCTGTCGGGGCCGGCCGTCCGGGATTTCCCGGTCCCACCGACGTGGGGTCGAAAGTCGACCGCCGCTTGTATGGTGGACAAAACGTTTCGCGGCCCCCGAGCGGACGAGTCGAAGGCTGGGCAGAATGCGCAGGGTTGACGACGCTCTCATGCCGGAACCACCGGAACCACCGGAGCCTTCCGCGCCGGAATTCGCCGACGACGCGGCGGCGAACGACGGGCCCGTGGAGTCCGCACCATGCTCCGGTGACCCGCAGACCGGTGCATACCGGGATCCGATGGTCGTCGCCGTCGGCTCGGTGCGCCGGGCCACCAAGGGCAGCGCCGCCAGCGGCAGGGCGGACGCGAATTCGCAGTTCTACTGGTGAACCCGTCTCCCGCGACGGCGTACGGCGACGCCGCGCCCCCCGAGGTCGGCGCGGCGCCGGGATTCGTCGTCGCGATCCGAGAGCGGGCCGCCCGGTCGCCTGCCGAACCCTCGACCGCCCCCGAATCGTTGGGGCTGCCCGGTGCCCCCGTGTGGTCGGCCCTGCCGGGGCTGCGCGTGTACGGGGCGTGGCGGCCGGGGCAGGTGCGCTCGGCGGCGTACCGCAACGTGCGCATGGTGGTGTTGGGGCAGTGCCTGGTGTCCGACGACGGGCTGGCGCGCGACCTGCGCGACATGGTCGAACACGAGGGGATCCGGGGTGACGGGGTCGAAGGCCGCGTGGATCGCGGGCTGGATCGGCCCGGCGCCTACGTATGCATCGTGGCCACCCACGGCGGCGTGAGCATTCGCTCCGATCTTGCCGGACAGTACCCGGTGTTCGTCTCGCGCGCCGGGGGATGGGCGGTCGCCGCGTCGCACGCACACCTCCTGGCCCGGTTGCACGGCCGCGAACCCGACGCCACCACCGCCGCCGCGCGGATCGCCTGCGCGCACGTACCCCCGTTGTGGGCACACCGATCATCCTTCCACGACGTCGAGCGTGTACCGGGCGGGGCGGTTCTTCGCCTGCGGCCGGGCCTGCCGCCCGCGGTACAGGGCACCGACAGCCCCTTCGGTACCGACCCCCTCGTACGCGGCGCGCGAACGCTGCGCGACGCGCTGACCGAGGCCGTGGCCGCCCGCCGCGCCGCCGGCGCCGTGGCAAGCGACTTCAGCGGCGGACTCGACTCGACCACACTGGCGTTCCTGGCGGCGCGCTCGGGGGACGGGACGGTGACGGGCGTGACGTACCACCACCCGGCCGCTCCGGCGGGCGACCTGGCACATGCCCGGCGGTTCGCCGGACTGGACGACCGGCTGCGCCACATCGTGGTCGAGGGCCGCCACGACACACTTCCGTTCGACCGGGACGCCGACCCGGAGCGGCGGACGCACACACCCGCCACGTGGTGGACCGACGACGAACCGGTGCCGGGGATGCTCGCGCGCAGACGGTCGTTGCTGCGCCTGGCCGCCGTCGGCGCGGTCGACTGTCATCTGACCGGCGAGGGCGGAGACGCCGTGCTGGGCGCGCCTCCCGCGTATCTGGCACACATCGCGAGCCGCGGGCACGCGCGCACGCTTGCCCGGCACTGCCTGGCACAGGCCCGACGCCACGACACCTCCGCCGCGGCCTTGGCGGCGCAGGCGCTGCGCACGGCCGGAACATCGGCCGCGGAAGCGCTCTTACGCCTGGCCGTCGCACTGCGGTCGGGGACGATCGCCGAGGGCCCCGCCTCGTGGATCGACGGCGTGACGTGGTGGCCGCCGGCCGGCGAGGCCGTGTCGTGGCTGACACCGGCGGCGCGGGGCGCGCTCGCGGATCGGGCGGAACGGGCGGCGTCCGAGGACAAGCGCCACCTCGACGGCGGTGGGCCGGCCGTGTACCTGGCCACCGCCGTCGAACTGCGCCATTCCGCGGACGCGCAACGGCACTTGCGCGAACTCGGCCATCGGCACGGCGTCGACGTCCACGCGCCGTTCCTGGACGACAGGGTGGTACGCGCCTGTCTGGCGGTCGCGCCGCAGGAGCGCGTCGACCCCGCGGGCGGCAAGCCGTTACTCGCGGCGGCGTTGCGCGGCACGGTGTCGTCCACCGTGCTCGGCCGCCGTACGAAAGGCGACTACACGCGCGAGGAATATCTGGGCGTGCGGCGGGCCGAGCCGTGGCTACGGGGCCTGTGGGCGGACTCGGCACTCGCGGACTCCGGCGTCGTCGAACCGGCGGCGGTGCTGCGGAGTCTGGCGCGGTTCACCGCGGGCGTCGCGGTACCGCTCGGCGCGTTCCGCCAACTCGTCGCCACGGAAGTGTGGTTGCGCGCCCGGCGGGAGGAGCGATCGTGAGGATTCCCGCGCACGTGCACCACGAGACGATGCCCGGGGGCAGCGTGGTCGTGCTCAACCGCGCCGACGGCCAGTGGTATGTGCTCAACTCCGGTGCCGGAGGCTTCTGGCACTGCTGGTCGTCCGGACGAAGCCTCGCATGGAGCGTTGACGCCGTCGCGCAGCGGCACCCGGACCGACCGCGCGAGCACATCGCCGCGGACGGCGCCGCGCTGCTACGACAGTTGACCGCCTTCGGTCTGGTGGAGACCGATGCCGAGGGGCCCAGCGGGTCGGCCGCGGCCTCCCCGTCGACGACCCGCGGGTGGGCCGCCCGCTTCGGGTCCGCCGAGCATCCCCCGTGGGCGGAGCGGCTCCGGCCCGACGGGGGGCGCCGGCGACGCGCGGAACCGCTCGCGGGGCCCGGCCGGGCAGGGAATCCCCCGCGAAGCGCGGCTGCGACGCCCGTCCCGGACGCCGCGATCCCCGCCCGGCCCATGACCTCAAGGCGCCCGGTCCTCGGTCCACCGGTCGCCCTGCTCGGCGCCGTGCTCGCCGTGCGGCTGCCCTTCGCCGTCGTACACCGCGCGGTGCACGCGACCCGGGCTCGATGGGCCTCGATCCCGGAGGACCCGCGCCGGGCCGAGGAATTCCTCGCCGCCCTGCGCCACACCGCGCGTTGGTTCCCCGGGCGCGCCGCATGCCTGGAGATCTCCCTGGCCGCCGTCCTGTTGTCCGCCGCACACCGACGACGCCTCGACTGGTGTCTGGGAGCCGCCCCCGATCCGTTCCGATTCCACGCATGGGTGGCCTGCGACGGCGCCGCGGTCGCCGCCTCGCTCTCCGCGCCGGGGGAGGACGGCGAGCCCCCGCCCTACCGCGCGGTCGTGACGATCTGACCGCCCCACGGTTCGGATTGGCGGTTTCGCGGCCCGATCGAGGGCACCGAACGTCGAATCCGTATTCCCGCCGTATCTCGCACATCGCGTCCGATCATCCGGAATTCGACGTCGCTCGCCCCGATTTCTCCTGCGCCATCATGCCTACCTCGCGCCGGAACGACGTACCTACGCTCCCCACACGGGTCGGTACGGCACCGGTCCGGGTGTTCGAAGGAGCGAGGACACATGAGCGAGAACAAGCGGGGGCGACGAAAGCCCTGGATCACGATCGCCGTCGAAGCCGACTTCACCATCGGCAGGCGCCAGATCGTCCGCGCCGCGAAAATCCTCTGCGGCCTGCTCGTCGCGGCCCTGCCGATCCTGCTGCGGGGGCTCGGCCTGCTGCCCTGAAGCCCGTGTTCGGGTCCGAGCGGGGTGGGCGGCCCGGTAGGCGGCGAGTTCCGGGGTCGGCCCCGGCCCGGTCCGGTCTCGCTGCGCATGGGTCCTCGTTCGCCGGCTCGGGCACATCGGCCGCGGCACACGGTGCTCCGTCACCGCCCGCCGGTAGCCGCCCCGCTCGGTGAACACCACCTTGCCCACGTGGGAGGGCCTGGCCGACTTCACCGAAGCCCGAAGTCCGCGACCACCCCGCCGGGATCCGGTTACGAACCCCAACCGCCCCTCAAACGCGCCAGAAACGCCCCGGCCCGCTCGGGAAGGCTCCTCGGACGGCGCACGGCGACCGGGGCCCGCAACCGATGTGCGCACCGCGTTGAACGCCCCCGAGAGCCCCGGGGCCGGGGCGGCCGCGATACTGGAGCACGGCTTCAGTGCGCTGGTGGACTTTGATCCGTTATTCAACTCTCATAAATTGGCCAAGTAATTGACACACATAATATCGCGAATATCCTCGCGAATAAGTCGCAGAATCAGGGTCGCCGTGCAGCGCAGGCCGCAGGCGGTTCCGTTGATCGCAGTGGGCGTGGCGGTCCTCGGATTTCTCGTCACCATGGAGATGTTCGCACGTCACTACGGTCTACCGGGGCCGATCACCGCTCAAGCGCGCGAGGTGGTATTCGCCCCCCGTTCGGGGCAGCTGCTGTATGCCGGTTTGACGCTGATGATGGTGGTGCTCACCTGGCGGCAACGGCTTGTCGCGGTGAGCGCGGCAATCGGCATCGACATCGTCTTCTGGCTGGTGCGGTGGGCCGTCGACGCCAGAATGAACTACGGCAACGGCGCGTTGTGGGTGATTTTCGGCTGTGCGATTCTTGCTCTCACGCGCCGCACCGGTCGGGAACGCGTCCTGATGCTGAAGGGCGCCGGACTGGGGCTGCTGCTGGTGGCAGGCCACAAGACGGGCGCCACCTGGCTGCTCATCACGTCGGAGACCCGCCCGACCGTGCTCGACCAGTACGTGGCGACCGCCGATCACGCGCTGGGTGACCCGTCGTGGCTGGCCGGCCGGATGGTTGCGGCCACCGACCCGATCAGCTCCCATGTCCTCGGCACCGTCTACGGCCAACTTCCCCTGGCGGCGGCCGTCGTCGCGCTGTACCAACTGCGGAACGTGGTGGTCGAGCGCCGCTTCCCGGGCCATCATCTGGTGCGCACCTTCCTGGCCATCGGCCTGCTCGGGCCGAGCATCTACATGATCTTCCCGGTGGTCGGACCGGTCTTCGCCTACGGCCCCGACGGCGGGCTCTGGGCGATGGCCGACCTGTGGCCGAACACGCCGCCGTCGATGAGTACCCCGCTCCCGATGCAGTTCGACGAGATAACACCTCGCAACTGCATGCCCAGCCTGCACACGGCGTGGGCCACCATCATCTTCGTTCACTCTCGCAAGGGCTCGCGGTTTATCCGATTCGCAGGAACGTTTTGGCTGATTGCCACACTCGCGGCGACCCTGGGCTTCGGCTACCACTACGGCGTGGACCTTGTGGCCGGTGTGGTCTTTGCGCTCACGATCGAAATCGCAACGCGCTCGCTCGACCGCGGCTGGGACTGGCAGGGAATTCGTCTGATCATCCACGGCGCGACGGTTTTCGCCGCGCTCCTGGTGTCGTACCGCTATCTGCCGATGGAAATGGCGAGATACCCGTGGTTGTTCGGACCACTGCTCATTCTGGCGATGGCCTCGGTCATCTACGCCTATGTGCGGACCACCAATGTGTGGGACCCGAAGGCCGCGCCGCCGGAGCAACTGGGACCGCAACTCCAACCGGCGTGATCGCCGTTCGCCCGGTCACGTCACCACCGATCGTGTGTCAGGTGGTTGCCGCACGGCTCCTGGACCATCGATTCCAGGGGCCCGCGCGGACATGAGCGAGGGTGCCCGGTCTCGGTGTGCGACGCGGAGACCGGACACCCTCTCCGGGGGCGCGGCAGCGTTCGCGGCCGTCACCGACGAGTGAGCCCGCCCGGAGGCGAAGTCAGCACGACGGCACTTCGGCGCCTCCCTTGGTGAGCGCGTTCAATGCGTCCACCGCGCCGGAGAGGGATTCGACCGGGACCAGTCGCAGGCCGCCGCTCCCGGCTCGATCGGCTTCGGCGCATTCGCCGCGTGGCAGGACGAACACCGTTGCCCCGTCTCGCTTCGCGGCCAAAAGCTTCATCGGGAGGCCGCCGATCCTGCCGACCCGGCCCTCGTCGTCGATCGTCCCGGTCCCGGCGATGGTGCGTCCGCCGGTGAGATCGCCCTCGGTCAGCTTGTCCACGATTCCCAGCGCGAGGAACAGCCCCGCGCTGGGGCCGCCGACCTTCCCGGTATGGAAGGTCACCTCGATCCGATCGGGCGAAGCACCCAGGTACTTCAGGGCCGCGACGGTCGCGCTGTCCTGCGCCTTGGTCATGTCCCGAAGATTTGTTTCGACGACCTTCTCGACCGATTTTCCGTCCGGGTACACCGACGCCTTCGGCACCACCGCCTCCTCCGTGTTCCACCACGCGTGCAACAGAGAGCCGAGGTAGTGCTTTTCGCCGCGTGCGCCGACCCCGATCGTGGTCAACAGAAGGTGTCCGGTGGTCGGGTACACGGGGGAGGGGCCGGAGATCCGGATCGTGGGACCGTCCGTGCTCTCGCCGAGCGTGTCGAGCGTCGCGGACGGACGGATCACGACGTAGGGCATCGGCACCAGGAACGCGAAGCCGAGCGCCACCAGGACGAGGAGCGACGAGATGGGACGGACGAGTTTGCCACGGGTCATGTCGGGCCATTGAACACGCCGCGATCATGCTTCGTTCATCCGGCCCCGGCGAGGACCGTCACATCCCCGCCGCCAGGGCGCGGACCCGCCGTGACGGGCACCTCGCGCCAGGGTCGGTCGCCGAGGGCCCCGACGATCGGCTACAGGCGGGAACGTGGGCTTCGATTGGTTCGCCGGGGTGGCCGGGTGAGGGTGATCTGGCGGACGAGTTGGTGCAGGCAGGCGGTCATGGCGATGGCGGGGAGAGTGGCGGTGACGATGCCATGGGGGTTCTTGGGCGCGTCGGTGACGGCGAGCGCCATGGACAGGCCGGCGAAGGTGATGGCCACGATCCAGGCGTGCACCGCTCGGTGATAGTGGAGGCTGGAGCGCACGATCGACAGGCAGGCCACGATCCATGGGCCGTGGACGAGCACGGGCCACCAGCGGGCGGTGCCGCGTTCGGTGGCGGCGGCGTGGCGCAAGGGTTCCAGGGTAACTGCCGCGCCGAGGAGGCTGATCGTGGTGACCAGGACGATGGTGGCCGCGACCATGGTGTGGCTGAGCCGGTCCAACGCCGTCGCACCGGTGGCCGGTTGCCGGGCCGGCTTGCCGGTCGTCGAGGTACGGCGGCGGTGACCGACCGGGGTTCCGATCCCGACTGTGGGAAGCGCGTCGGAGGCGGCTGTGGGCGCGCTCGAAGCGGGTCGTTCCAGGAGTCGGGCGAGCTCTGCCTCGAACCGCCGTTCCTCCTCCGCCGCTTCGGACCCGGAAGAGGCGGCGGAGGGCGCGCCCGTTTCGAGCGTCGGCCAGTCCTCGGGGCCGAGAAGCGGGGGAACGGCGTCGTGCGGAGTCGGGATGGTGGGCGAGTGGGAGAGGTCGTGTCCGAAGCCGTCGTACATGTTCCTCACTCGTTACTGTGTGCGGTGAGCGGTTCGAACAGGTGTCGCCGAAATATTCCGGGCGTCACGATTGTCGGTTGCTCACGATGTCTTCGAGGCGGCGCGAGAACGCGGCCGAGATCATCACCATCGAAAGGGCGAATTGCTCCATCTCGATGGTGCAGTGGCGAAGTCGAACACATTCTCCCGATCGCACCAGATGAGCGTGCGGTGCCCGGTTGAGCAAGGTGGTCGCGCGGGGGACGAGCATCCATTCCCCCAATGGAAAGGAACGCCTCGCGCTCGCGAGAGGAAACGTGAAGGCGGCGGATCCGTAAAGTTTCACACTCGGGAAACGATGAACACCATCGGAACGGATGTGCGCCATAGGGGTGATTGATTTCCGGTGTCCTTGTTTCTTACGGGTCCTCGGTGAGCCTTGTGCACGGGCTCGCCAGGCGAGACGTCGGCAGAGGGGAAAAGAGTTCCCGTCGTCATGGTGCCTAGCGGGCGGATGTCATTCTGCCGGAGCCGTCTCTCTTCGTGCCGGGTGACGACTCCGGATCGCCTTCTCTCCTTGCCGCACGGACACCCTACTGAGAATGCCTCGCCGGCCACACAACGATCGTTATCTTTCAGCCTTCCGGCGTAAGGATTTACGGCCGAAAGGGTGGGTGTAACGGCCGGGTTCCGGTCCCGGGTATGAAGAGCCTCGATCCGTCCTTTCATCCTCTTACCCCTTATGCGGAGACCGTGCCTCGTTTCCGGAGCCTCTGCGTCATGGCAACGGCAATGGGCGTCGAGCTCGGCACGACCGATCACGGCCGTCCTTCCGGCGGCCGCGCAGGGTTGCTCCGGAGCGGATCGACCGAGCCGCAAGCGAGCTGCCCGGCTGGGCCATGGCCGAGTTCGCGCGGGCTTCGCGTGCAAGGCGCAGTCACGGGTAGGCGTTTCGGGACAAAGACGCGGCGAAAGGGCAATCATGGCCGAGGGTATGCGCGCGGTGGGGTGGGCGAAGGCCTTCCCCGTGAGTGGCGGGGTGGAGGCGGGACGGCGATGGACACGAGAGCACCTCGCGTCCCTGGAGTGGATGCGGGATGCTCCCGAGACCGTGGACGATGTCGTCCTCGCCGTTTCCGAACTGCTGACCAACGCGCACGTACATGCGCACAGCACCGCGCATCTCGTCCTGTCATGGGACAGACGGTGCCTGCACGTCTACGTCAGCGACACCGGACCGGGGCTGCCAACCCCACGCGATCACGACACAACAAGGGTCTCCGGCCGCGGACTTGCCATAGTCGATGCGGTGGCGGACGAGTGGGAGACGCTCACGCACGCCGGTGGCAAGGCGATATACGCCTGCTTCCGTCCACCCGGGCAAACCGACCCGCACGCCGCGAGCTGACAGCAGGCTCGGGGCGTGCGTCGAGGCTCTGCGTGCACCACCGGGCCGGCGCGGCCCGCACGCCCGGGATGACTGAACCCCGAGCATCCGGGCAGAACCGCGACGGTGGCGTGAGCGGGTCCACGCTTCTCGAGCGGATCGGGCCGGCTCACGGAATTCATGTCGAGACCGTGAGGTGTGAGCAATGGACGAGCCGGAACGCCGTACGACGGTGACCCGACGTCGGCAGGCTCAGGAGGACCGGCGCCGGAGGCGGACCGTGTTCCTTCGCGAACTCGTGGAGGCACGCGCCCTTCGGGAGCGCGTCCGACCGCGACACACACGCAACGAACGCCTACGACAGATGATGCGAGCCCGCACCTTCCGCTACTGACGTCCTTCGCCTCCTGCCCGGCCGTCACCGAGCAGGAGAGAAGCGGTGGGCACGGTCGACTCCCACGACGCGGTGTGCGCCGTGTGCGACGCGCATCTCCCGTGCCGCACGGGCGACGTCACGCGCCCCGACGCCTCCCGACCGGCCGGCATCGCCCGGTCGGGACGCGTCGGGAGTCGCGGTTCAGGTGGCCGGGTTCGGGACCCTCGTTTCGGCGGGCAGGCCGTGGGCCGTGACGAGCCGGGCGCTGCCGTCGGCCAGCCGGTAGGACAGGCCCACCACGGCCGTCCGTCCTGCGGCGACGCGCTCGGCGAGTTCTCGCGAGCGGTCCAAGAGGAGGTCGACGCTGTGCCTTATGTGCTCGGCGATGATGTCGTCCTCGTGGGTGAGCCCGGCCGCGCGCGCGGCCAGGATGCTGGGAGTCACGCGTTCGATGACGTCGCGCACATACCCGGTGGCGGCGACGCCGTCGCTCACGGCGGCACGGGCGGCCGCGACCGCGCCGCACGAGTCGTGCCCGAGCACCACGACCAGCGGGCAGTCCAGGACGCTCACGCCGTACTCGATGCTGCCCAGCACCTCCGGACCCGCCACGTGGCCTGCGGTGCGTACGACGAACAGGTCTCCCAGGCCCCGGTCGAAGATGATCTCGGCGGCCAGACGCGAGTCGGAGCAGCCGAAGAGCACCGCGAACGGCCGCTGTCCGGGTGCGGTCTCCGCGCGGCGCGCGGCGTTCTGATTCGGATGCCGAGGGGCACCGGCGACGAACCGCCGGTTGCCGGCCAGCAGCAATTCGACGGCTTCGGACGGGGTCGGGGTAACGGCGTCGGTCATGATCGCAGACTACGACGAAACCGCTCGCCAGGGTTGCCGGGGTCCGCAATGAGGACACCCGGCTGCGCCGTGTCGTCGGGCGGTTCTCAGGTGATCTGGATGCCCACCACGCAGGTGTCGTCGTCGGTGTCGGCGCGGCTGTGGGTGAGGATCCGGTCGAGGCGGTCGTCCAGGGTGGGAGCGCCGGCGTGCGCGGTGGACAGGAGTTGGGCGAGGGAGCTTTCGAGGGAGTGGTCGCGGCGTTCGATCAGGCCGTCGGTGTAGAGCAGGAGGGTGTCGTCCGGGTCGAGGCGGATCTCGTCCTCGTCGTAGGTGGCCTCGGCGAACGCGCCCAGGAGGGGTCCGCTCAGCAGGGGCAGGTGGTGGGCGGTGCGGTCGCGGATCCACAGAGGGGGCAGGTGCCCCGCACGGGCCCAGCGCATGGTGCGGCTGCCCGGGTCGTACAGGGCGCAGATGGCGGTTGCGGTGACGTCGTCGGTCAGGTGGTGGGTGACGGTGTTGAGCCAGGTGAGCAGTTGCGCGGGGCCGGCGCCGGTGATGGCCAGGCCGCGAAGCGCGTTGCGCAGGACGATCATGCTGGTGGCGGCGTGGATGCCGTGGCCGGCGACGTCGCCGACGCACAGCAGAACCTGCTTGGACGGCAGGACGAGGGTGTCGTACCAGTCGCCGCCGACGGCGGTGTCGGATTCGGCGGGGCGGTAGCGCACGGCCACATGCAGGCCCTCGGCGTTCAGGGGCGCGTGGGCGGGCGGCATGATCGCGTGCTGGAGTTGCCGGGCGAGGCGGTTTTGTTCGCCCACCTGTTGTTCGCTGTGCGCGAGGCGGTCGCGGGTGGCCGCGAGGGCCACTTCGGTCCAGTGCTGCGCGGACACGTCCTGGTAGGCGCCGCGGATGGCCAACAGTCGGTCGTCGGCGTCCAGGACGGGTTCGGCGACGATGCGGATGCGTCGGGTGACGCCGTCGCTGCGTTCCAGGCGGAAGGAGACGGTGGCGTGCCGGCGCCGGTGTACCAGGGTGTGCAGGAATCGGGTGAGCGCGGCGGTGTCGTCGGGGTGTGCGTGCCGCGGCAGGTCGGCCAGGGCCACGGGGATCGCCGTGGTGGGCAGGCCGTGCAGGGTGAACAGGGAGTCGTTCCAGGTGACCGCGCCGGTGGTGAGGTCTTCCTCGAAGCCGCCGATGCGTCCCAGGCGTTGGGCATGTTGGAGCAGGCGGGCGAGACGGGCCGCCTCCTGTTCGATGCGCCAGATGAGCAGGATGGCGTTCGCGTGCCGGCTGACGGCGACGTCGGCTATCGCGTCGAGGCGGACCTGGTCGACGAGGGCGGTGAGCGTGACGCTTTCGGCGCGGTAGGACTCGCCGGTGGCGTGGACACGTTCGACGATGTCGTACAGCCCGCCGGGGGCGGCGGCCAGGGGGTACGCCTCCAGGAGCAGGGCGCCGTTGATCCGGTTCGCCGGGCGTCCGGCGGGGTCGAGGAAGCGGGCGTTGACGTGGTGCACGCGGAAGTCGACGAGTCGCTGGTGTTCGTCCAGGTGCGGGACGAGGACCAGGGCCGGGTCGTGGAGGCTGTCTGCGATCTCGACGAGGTCGACGGTGGCGGAGTGCTCGGCGGTGGGGTCGCTCGGTGCCGGGTGGGTTTCGAGGGTGTGCGCGCACAATTCGGCCAGGGCCTCGATCTGGCGGCGCAGCCGCGGAGATTGCTCCGGCAGCGGGTGTGGCCAGCAGACCTCCAGGATGCCGAGGACGCGCCCGCCGGTGCCGGCGGGCACGGCGGCGCGGGCGCCGGTGAGGTCGTGTCGGCCGATGGAGGGTGTCCCGGCCCGGGACAGGGCCGGGGTCCAGGTCCAGTCGAGGTTGGTGAGGGCCTGGCGGGCGATGGTCGCGACGCCGGGTGGGACGTGTCGCCAGCGGCCGGCCTCCTGCTCGGTGAATCCGGCGCTGCCGGCGAGGGTGAGGGAGGCGTCGGGGGCGACGGCCCAGACGGCGACGGCGGTGGCGCCCAGGGGGGTGAGGGCGTGTTCGAGGAGGGATTGGGCCGCGGCCTGGGTGTCACCGGCGGCGCATGCGCCGCTTTCGGCGGTGCGCAGGCGCATGCTCACGCTCCCCGAGGCGCCGGGCGTGTCGGGGGCGGGCGCGGCGGTCTCCGCCACGAACTCGCAGGCGGCTTCGGTGAGGCGGTCCGCAGCGGTGCGGTCGAGGATGTCGGCGGCGAGTTCCATGACGGTCACGCCGGCGTGTTTGGCCAGGGTGGCGAGTTGTCGGGCGGCCTCGGTGGGGCTGCAGCGCAGCCGTTCCATGAGGATGCCCTTGGCCGTCTCGATCAGTGCCCGTCCGTCCGCCTCGGCGTGTGCGGCCTGGATCTCGCGGCGCAGACGTTCAACGGTCGAAGCGAGGCGACCCAGCTCCGGTGCGGTGTCGGACGGCGTTTCGAGCGAGCCCGCATTGGAGGCGTCGGTACGCGCGGCGACCAGGGCCGCGCTCTCGTCCACGGATGTGGGTTCCGCGGGGCCGGCACCGGCCTGGAGTGCCGGGACCGACGACTCGTGCGGAGACGAGGAGTTGTTCACAGGACTGTTCGCTCCCGAGACGGTGGTGGGGACGGCGGGCTCAGGAGGGGGCGAGGTGGCGGCGCAGGACGGCGAGGAGGTCGTCGGTGTCGACGGGTTTGGTGACGTAGTCGCTGGCTCCGGCGGCGAGGCTGTTGTCGCGGTCGCCGGGCATCGCCTTGGCGGTGACCATGATGATCGGCAGGTCGGCGTGCCGGGCCATGCGCCGGATCTCGGCGGTTGCGGTGTAGCCGTCCATTTCGGGCATCATCACGTCCATCAGGACGAGGTCGATCTCGGGGTGTTCGACGAGGGTGGTGATGCCTTCGCGGCCGTTCTCCGCGTGCAGGACGTTGACGGCGTGGAGTTCGAGGATGTTGCTGAGCGCGTACAGGTTGCGCGCGTCGTCGTCGACGATCAGGACGGTGCGGTCGGCGAGGGCGCCGTCGACGGTGGGTGCCGCATGGTGGCGGCGTTGCGCGGGGTCGACGAGGGGCAGTACGTCGCCGGGTTGCTCGGCGGACAGGTGCAGCGCGATGCGTTCGCGCAACTCGTCCAGACCGGACAGCAGTTCCAAAGGCCTGGTGTCGGCGCGCGACTGGAGCGCACGGGCCTGTTCCCGGGGAAGGCGGCGGGTGTTGTGGGCCAGGACGGGCACGTTCGCCGACGCGGGGTCGGCATCGAGCGCGTCGAGCAGGGCCAGCGCCTGGCCGCCGGGCATGTCCAGGTCCAGGACCACGCAGTGACAGGGGACTGTCGCCAGCGTACTGGCGGCCTCCTGCGCGTCCACGACGGTCAACACCTCGACATCGACACCCGTGAAGTGCGTGTCCGAGGTGATGTCGGCGACGGCGCTCATCGTCACCAGGCCCAGCAGACCCTGGACGCGTTCCTCGACCACGAGCACGCGGCGGCCGCCGGGCCGGGGGGATTCCTCGCTCGCCCGTCGCAGGGGGTGGGTCTCCGTGGCGGAGGCGGTGATGGCGATGGTCTGCGTCTCGGGTGGCGACGCGGCGGCGCCGGTGTGCACGGCGGGCAGGTACAGGGTGAAGGTGCTGCCCTGTCCGGGGGTGCTGTCGGCGGTGATGGCGCCGCCGAGCAGGGTGGCGATCTCGCGGCTGATCGACAGCCCGAGGCCGGTTCCGCCGTACTTGCGGCTGGTGGTGCCGTCGGCCTGTTGGAACGCGCCGAAGATCGTCTCTAGTTGGTGTTCGGCGATGCCCACCCCGGTGTCGCGCACGCGGAAGGCCACCACGACGTCGCCCCGGTGCACGCCTTCGGGGATCTCGTTGTCGGCGGCCCGCTCCGTGCGCAGCGCTATGTGGCCGCGGTCGGTGAACTTGACCGCGTTGGACAGCAGGTTGCGCAGGATCTGCCGCAGGCGTGAGTCGTCGGTGAGCAGGTCGGCCGGCACGCCGGGGCCGGTGACGATGTCGAAGGTCAGGCTCTTTTGCATGGTCATCGGCCGGAACGTCGCCTCGACGTAGTCGAGGAGTCGGCGCAGCGACACCCGTTCGGTGTGCACGTCCATCTTCCCGGCCTCGACCTTGGACAGATCGAGGATGTCGTTGATCAGTTGCAGCAGGTCCGAGCCGGCGGAGTGGATGATGCCCGCGTATTCCACCTGCTTGGGGCTGAGGTTGCGGGTGGGGTTCTGCGCGAGCAGTTGGGCGAGGATGAGCAGGCTGTTGAGGGGAGTGCGCAGTTCGTGGCTCATGTTCGCCAGGAACTCCGACTTGTACTTGGACGCGAGCGTCAACTGACGGGCCCGGTCCTCCAGTTCCTGGCGGGCCTGTTCGATCTGAAGGTTCTTGGCCTCGATGTCGCGGTTCTGCGACGCCAGGAGCGCGGCCTTGTCCTCCAATTCCTCGTTGGAGTGCTGGAGTTCCTCCTGCTGGTGCTGCAATTCCTCGGATCGCACGCTCAGTTCGCCGGCCAGGCGCTGGGACTCGGCGAGGAGTTCGTCGGTGCGGGCGTTGGCGACGATGGTGTTGACGTTGACGCCGACGGTCTCCATCAACTGGTCGAGGAAGTCGCGGTGTACGGCGGTGAACGCGGTGATCGACGCCAGTTCGATGACCCCGAGCACCTGGTCCTCCACCACGATCGGCAACACGATCAGCGCGGTGGGCGCGGCGCGGCCGAGACCGGAGGAGATCACGTAGTCGGCCGGGATGTCGCTCACGGCGAGGGTGCGCCGGCTGCGGGCGGCCTGGCCCACCAGCGTGCGCCCCGGCGGGATGAGCGAGGCGTGGGCGTCGTCCACCCCGAGCCCGTACGAGCCGATCAGGCGCAGTCCGGTTCCCGTCCCGCCGTCCTCGGCGAGGTAGAAGGCACCGTATTGGGCGGAGACCAGGGGGGTGAGTTCGTCCATGACGAGTTCGGCGACGACCGCCAGGTCGCGGTGGCCCTGCATGAGCGCGGACACGCGGGCGAGGTTGGACTTGAGCCAGTCCTGTTCCTCGTTGGCGCGGGTGGTCTCGCGCAGCGACCCGACCATGGCGTTGATGTTGTCCTTGAGTTCGGCGACCTCGCCGGAGGCGTCCACGGTGATCGACCGGGTCAGGTCGCCCTCGGCGACGGCGCTGGCGACCTCGGCGATCGCGCGGACCTGGCGGGTGAGGTTGCCGGCGAGTTCGTTGACGTTCTCGGTGAGCCGCTTCCACGTGCCCGAGACGCCCTCGACCTCGGCCTGCCCGCCGAGCCGGCCCTCGCTGCCGACCTCGCGGGCCACGCGGGTGACCTCGGCGGCGAAGGAGGAGAGTTGGTCGACCATCGTGTTGATGGTCGTCTTCAGCTCCAGGATCTCCCCGCGGGCGTCGACGTCGATCTTCTTCGACAGGTCGCCGTTGGCCACCGCGGTGGTGACCTGGGCGATGTTGCGGACCTGCCCGGTGAGGTTGTTCGCCATCGAGTTGACGTTGTCGGTCAGGTCCTTCCACGTTCCGGCGACATTGGGCACGCGGGCCTGACCGCCGAGGATGCCCTCCGTGCCGACCTCGCGGGCGACGCGGGTGACCTCGTCGGCGAACGCGGACAGGGTGTCGACCATGGTGTTGATGACCTCGGCGAGGGCGGCGACCTCGCCCTTCGCCTCGACCGTGATCTTGCGGGAGAGGTCGCCGCGCGCGACCGCGGTGGCGACCTGGGCGATGGAGCGCACCTGACCGGTGAGGTTGGACGCCATCACGTTGACGTTGTC
This sequence comes from Embleya scabrispora, assembly GCF_002024165.1. Lineage (NCBI taxonomy): Bacteria > Bacillati > Actinomycetota > Actinomycetes > Kitasatosporales > Streptomycetaceae > Embleya > Embleya scabrispora. The sequence continues at coordinate 279,958 of NZ_MWQN01000003.1, read as the reverse complement.
GGTGAGGTCCTTCCAGGTACCGGAGGCGCCGCGCACGGTGGCCTGGCCGCCGAGGTTGCCCTCGGTGCCGACCTCGCGGGCGACGCGGGTGACCTCGTCGGCGAACGCGGAGAGCTGGTCGACCATCGTGTTGATGGTCTCCTTCAACTCCAGGATCTCCCCGCGCGCGTCCACCCGGATCTTCTGCGACAGGTCACCCTGTGCGACGGCGGTGGTCACCTCGGCGATGGAACGCACCTGCGCGGTGAGGTTGTCCGCCATGACGTTGACGGATTCCGTGAGGTCCTTCCAGGTGCCGGAGACGCCCTTGACGTCGGCCTGTCCGCCCAAGCGCCCGTCGGTGCCGACCTCGCGGGCGACGCGGGTGACCTCGTCGGCGAACGCGGAGAGCTGGTCGACCATCGTGTTGATGGTCTCCTTCAACTCCAGGATCTCCCCGCGCGCGTCCACCCGGACCTTTTGCGACAGGTCGCCGCGCGCCACCGCCGTGGCGACCTGCGCGATCGAACGGACCTGGGACGTGAGGTTCCCGGCCATGAAGTTCACCGAGTCGGTCAGGTCGCGCCAGGTGCCGGAGACGCCCTTGACGTCGGCCTGTCCGCCCAAGCGCCCGTCGGTGCCGACCTCGCGGGCGACGCGGGTGACCTCGTCGGCGAACGCGGAGAGCTGGTCCACCATCGTGTTGATGGTGTTCTTCAGCTCCAGGATCTCCCCGCGCGCGTCCACGGTGATCTTCTGCGACAGGTCGCCCAACGCGACCGCCGTCGTCACCTGCGCGACATTGCGCACCTGGTCCGTGAGGTTCCCGGCCATCGCGTTCACCGAGTCGGTCAGATCCGCCCACGTCCCGGACACGCCCGGCACGTGCGCCTGCCCGCCCAGCGCGCCTTCCGACCCCACCTCCCGGGCCACCCGCGTGACCTCGGAGGTGAACACGGCCAACTGGTCGACCATGCCGTTGAACACATCGGCGATCTCGCCCATGAGACCGTCGCCGCTGCCGGGCAACCGGGTGCCGAAGTCACCGTCGCGCACGGCGGTCAACCCGGCCAGAAGCTGCCGCAGTTCCCCGTCCTCGACCGGCTGTGGCGAGTGTCCTCCGCGCGCGGTGGGTACTCCGCCTGTGCCCACATCTTCGGTCATCGCACCCTCGCCTCGGTCGCCGATCGCGATCGTTCGTCGCGCAGAACCCCGCGGAAGGCCGACGCCGACCGCGCCGTGGCACGAGCGGTCGGGCCACGGCAACACATTATCCGCAGAGCGGCATGGCGAAGTGCGAGGTCTCGGCCGACGGGTGCGTCCACCCGCAGCCGGTGGGGGCGAGCGCGCCGTCCCCGCCGAAACCCGATGCCACGACCACCAGGCATCAGGTCGTCCGGATCGCGGGCGTCCTATCCGCCCGACGCGAGCGGCTGCTCGACGGTGCGGGCGAGGATGCCCAGGGTGGCGCGCAGGGCGGCTTCGGGGATGACCGGGAAGACGCCCTTGTCCCGGTACGCCTCGTCGATTTGGCTCCAGTCGTAGTAGGAGGTCACCAGGGTGCCGCCCTCGGTGTCCGCCTCCAGCCGGTAGCCGTACAGGTGTCGCAGCGGGGGTTGGATCACACCCCTGATCGTCCACTGGATGTGGGCGTCCCGCTCGAACTCGGTGATGACGACGGTGACGTCGTACCTGCCGAGGGGGTAGTCGTTGAGCGCCTCGCGGTCCATGTGGACGACGAACTCGTCCCCCACCCCGGTCACGGTGCCGCCCTCGGCGGACTGGAGCATCCCTGAACTGTCGATCGCCACGTGCCCGCGCGGGTCACACAGCACCGCGAACACCGCCGCGGGCGCCACGGAGAATCTGCGCCGCACTTCGAAACGCTCAGTGGTCATGGGCGCCATCCTCACACAACCGGGTGAAGCGTCACGGGCCTGGTGCGCGGGCCGATCCGAGGGCGTCGCGCGCGTTCACGACGACCCGGCGAGGCGTCGGGGCGGCCGCCGGAAGGCATCCCGGGCAGTCTCGAAAGCCGTTCCTTCCCTGCGACGGGTGTGGAGTGGGTGCGGCGGGGCAGGCGTGCGCCGAACCATTGCACGGACGAGTCCCGGGCGGCGGGGGCGGGTTGCCGTCCGCCGTGGGGGTCGTCGTCGATATCCGAGGAGGGTTTCTGTTGAGTACCGGGGACAATGTGTGGGGTCACCGTCGCGAGTCCGGTTACACCGCGGGTACGAGTCTGGCCGGCTACAAGGTCGATGCCACCGACGGTCACATCGGCAAGGTGGACAAGCACAACGACGAGGTCGACGCGTCGTACCTGGTGGTGGACACGGGGGTGTGGATCTTCGGCAGGCACGTGCTGCTTCCCGCGGGCACGATCGAGAGCATCGACACCGAGAACAAGGTCGTCCACGTCTCGCGCACCAAGGAAGAGATAAAGAACTCACCCGAGTTCGACAAGGACAAGCACCTGGACGACCACGACCACCGCGCCCGTACCGGCGACTACTACGGCAACACGGCGCCGGGCGCGCCGGGCGTTCCGGGCACCCTGGGCGCGCCGGGCACCGGGCCCGCCGGCATGCCGTAGTCGGCGTCCGGCGTCGCGTCGGGAGCGACGTTCGGCGAGGCCGACGTGCTCGGACGTTCCTTTGTGACCTGTATCCGCGGGGACCGGCGTCATCGACTCGGTGCCCGCACGAACCGAGAGGCCGGGTGAATCCCATGGCAGGCAAGTTCGAGGTGTACACGGACAACGGTGGCAGGTTCAGGTTCCGGCTCAAGGCGGGCAACGGCGAGATCATCGCCACCGGTGAGGCCTACGAGACCAAGGCCGCCTGTCTCAAGGGCATCGAATCGGTGCGGACCAACGCGGCCGACGCCAGGGTCGACACCCTCGACTCCTAACCCCGCCGAGTCCGCCGCGGCCGGACACGCTCAGCACCACGTGGGGTGGAACAACACGGCGCGGGCGAACAACCGTCCGCACCCGCATGCGACATTGCGGCCGTGCGACACGGCCACACCATCGAGTACAACGATGTGGACCTCCCCGATGAGCAAGGCGGCGATCCGATGAGCGTGGCCGAATCAGACCTCGTTTTGACCGTGCATACCCCACGTCCGGGTGCCGTGGTCGTCGACGTTCGCGGACATCTCGACCACCACACCGCACCCCGACTGCGCGGACGCGGCTTCGAACTGATCGACCGAGGGCTCCACCATGTGGTGTTGAACCTGGCCGGTTTGCGGTTTTCCGACTCCACCGGCCTGGCCGTCCTGGTCGCCCTCCACCACCGCACCCGCGCCCACCGGGGCAGCATCGCCGTCGCGGCCCCACCCGAGCGCTTTCGCAGGATGCTGCGCGTGACCGGCCTGTCCCTCGTCATCGCCGAACACGACGACGTCGACCACGCACTGGCGGCGATCGAAACCGACGACGCCCCGGCCCGCTGCGCGGCGGCCACCCCGGCACGGACGGACACGGCCAAGCCGCCCGACCCCGCCCCTGCCGGGGGCCGGGGCCGCGGTCCGCCCCTGGAACGTAGGACGGCTTCTCGGCTTGCCCGTCGACCCTTCGTCAGCACTTGGTGCTTCCGGCGAGACGGGTGTGTTGGTCGGCGAAAAGGCGGCCTGCAGCGGCGGGTCGGGGAGGGGGCTCGGGTTGGGGCTGCCGGGCTTGCGTTCCCGAGTGGGTCGGGTGTCCTCGGCGGGCGTTGCGCCTTGGGTTGCGTGGGTTGGTGCGGGGTCCGTCCGAGTCGGTGGTGGGTGGCCGTCGGCGTTCGGGGCTCCGGGGCTGGGGATTTCCGGTGAGGCGCGCGTGTTGCTCACCGAAAACCGGCCGGCGACGGGGGTGGAGAGGGGGCTCGGGTTGAGTTCTCCGGGTCGCCTTTTCGAGTGGGCCGGGTGTTTCCGGCGAGCGGTGGCGTGTGGGTGACGAGGTTCACGAACCCGGATTGCGTGGGGTGCCGGAGCCTCGATGTGAGAGAAAACCGCAGGTCAGCGCGAGCGGTGGCGGTTTCGGGTGCCTCGGGATCCGGTTTCGGCCCGTTGGGCACTTTCGGTCTCCTCCTTGACGGCCTCTGCGGGGTCGCGGCGCCCGAAGCCCGCCCCGGCTGGGCAGTTTCAGCCTCCTCGCCGGCGCCGAGGTGATCGGAGCGCCCGGAACCGGCACTCGAAGCCCGGTTTTCCGCCCCGTCCCCACAAAGCCGCAGGTCACCGAAGTTCAAAGCCCACAATCATTCATCGCGATCCGGTTTCGAGCCTGAACTTCCCTCCCAACGACCTCGAGGCGCCCCGACCCACTCGGGGACGCAAGCCCGGCAGACTCGACCCGAGTCCCTCTCCCCGGTCCGCCGCCGCAGGGCGCTTTTTCGCCGAGCAACACGTTCGTCTCGCCGGAAGCCCTCCCTCGTGGAGCCTCGAACGCCGGCGGCGGCCCACCACCGACTCGGACAAACCCCGCACCAGCGAACGCCTGCGCGCCCCCTCGAACCCGCCATCGCGGCCACGCCGGAATGCCCATGCGACATCTGTCCATGCGCTTCGGCCAGGACATGACCCGGGCCCAGGTCGGCGAGCGCTTGGGGCTGTCCCGGAGGCACATCTCCCGGCTGCGCACCCGCATCCTCGTGATCTTGGATGGCCGGGATCGATCCCGGCCGCCGCCGTTCGATGTCAGGAGCGTGTGTCGCGCAACGTGCCCGGCGCGGTGCGCAGTTCGTGTTCGGCGGCGGCGAGGATGAGGGAGCGGGTGTCGTCGGCGTCGACGGCGCGGTGCAGGACGGTGTGCAGGGCGGCGCCGTCGAGCAGGGCCAGGAGGCGGCGGGCCGAGGCGGTGGGGTCGGGGGTGCGGAAGGCGCCGCGTTCGACGCCCTCCGTGATCAGGGGGGCCAGGCGTTCGACCCAGTGGTCCATCTGGCGTTCCACCTCCGCGAGGAGCGCGGGGCGGCGCGGGGCCATGCTCCAGGCGTCCAGCCACAGCCGGTTGACCTCGTAGCCCTCCTCGGCGAAGTACAGGTCGATCAGCCTGCGCAGGCGGGCCGGCGGGGTGGGGCGCTGTTCGACGTCGGCGAAGGTCGCGTGGATCTCCTCGGTGGCGGCGAGTGCGAACGCGGCGGCGACCAGGTCGTCCATGTTCGGGAAGTAGTGGTTGACCAGTCCGCCGGTGACGCCGGCCTCGACGGCGATCTGTCGCGAGGTCAACCGGTCCAAGCCTCCCGTCAGCCCCAGGCGCACGGTCGCGCGCAGGATCGTCTCGCGCCGTTCCTCCGGTGGCAGACGACGTCGTGCATCCGCCGACGTGCCCGTTCGGTCCTTTCGCGCCCCAGCACTTGACACCATGCCCCGCATCCTATTGGGTCACTGCCAAACAACGTTGTTTGGCGGGCGTACAACAAGCAGGGTGCGGGCGGGGCCCGGACGTCGACGGCGGGCGAACGCACGCCACCCCCGCATCGATCCACCGCACCCCGCGATCCATCGCCCCCGACCGCGAACCACTGTGAGGACCCCATGGACCACGCGCCCACACCGGACGCCGACATCACCGTCACCCACGCACCCGACCACCCCCTCACGCCGTTGCCGATCGACCCCGCCGACGTCCTGTCGGGAGACCCCGTCACGTCGTTCGCGGTCCTGCGCGAGGACGACCACGCCGAGCACGGCCTGTGGCAGATGACCCCCGGGTCGGCCGCCGGCGTCGAGGCCGACGAGATGTTCGTCGTGCTCGCCGGCCGCGCCACGATCGACGTCCGCAACGGCCCCACCCTCGACGTCAAACCCGGCGACGTCGGCCTCATGCGCGCCGGCACCCACGCCGTGTGGACCGTCCACGAAACCCTCCGCAAGGCGTACCGGATCACCAAACCCACCCCCGGATGACCGGACCCCACACCGCCCGCCTCGCCGAACCACCTGCGACCACGAGGAACAGCGCACATGACCAGCACCACCACCCATCTACGGGCCCTTGCCGACGCCGCGCCCACCCCGCTGTGGCTCGACGACCCCGCCGCGCCGGCACCCGCCCCCGCGTTGACCGGCGCCGCGACCGCCGACCTGGTCGTGGTCGGCGGCGGCTACACCGGCCTGTGGACCGCGCTGCGCGCCAAGGAACGCGAACCCGCCCGCGACGTCGTCCTGTTGGAAGCGCGCACCTGCGGCTGGGCCGCCTCCGGCCGCAACGGCGGCTTCGTCGCCTCCAGCCTCACCCACGGCTTCCTCAACGGCCACGACCGCTGGCCCGACGAGATCCGCACCCTGGAGCGCCTCGGCGTCGACAACCTCGACGCGATCGGCGCCGCCGTCGACACCTACGGCATCGACTGCGCCTTCGAACGCACCGGCGAACTCGACGTCGCCACCCAACCCTGGCAGCTCGACGACCTGCGAGCCCGCGCCGAACTGGAAACCTCCTACGGCAACGACGTCACCGTCCTGGACGCCGACGCCACCCGCGCCCGCGTCGATTCCCCCACCTACCTCGGCGCACTGTGGGAACCCCACGGCACCGCCCTGGTCGAACCCGCCCGCCTCGCCTGGGGACTACGCCGCGCCTGCCTCGACCTCGGAGTGCGCATCCACGAGAACACCCCCGTACAGGGCCTCACCGCCGGCGAACACACCAGCGACGTACGCACCCCCTACGGCCGAGTAACCGCACGCCACATCGCGCTGGCCACCAACGCGTTCCCCTCCCCGCTGCGCCGCGTGCGCGCCTACGTCATTCCGGTCTACGACTACTGCCTGGCCACCGAACCCCTCACCGACGCCCAGCGCGAGGCGATCGGCTGGCACGGCCGCGAAGGCATCGCCGACTCCGCCAACCAGTTCCACTACTACCGCCTCACCCACGACAACCGAATCGTGTGGGGCGGCTACGACACCATCTACCACTACGCCAACGGCCTGCGCGACGAACTGAACCACCGGCCGCGGACGTACGCCACCCTCGCCCGCCAGTTCTTCGAGACCTTCCCCCAACTCGAAGGCATCCGCTTCACCCACACGTGGGGCGGCGTCATCGACACCAGCACCCGCTTCTGCGTCTTCTTCGGCAGCGCACACGGCAAACGCCTGTCCTACGCCGCCGGATTCACCGGACTCGGCGTCGGCGCCACCCGCTTCGCCGCCGACACCATGCTCGACCTCCTGCACGGCGACGACACCGAACGCACCCGCCTGCGCATGGTGCGCGACAAGCCGCTGCCGTTCCCGCCCGAGCCCGTGCGCTGGACCGGCATCCAACTCACCCGCCGCTCCCTCGACCGCGCCGACCGCACCGACGGCCGACGCAACCTGTGGCTGCGCACCCTCGACAAATGCGGCCTCGGCTTCAACGTCTGACCCGCCCACAGCCCCGGCGCCCGAGACCCCGCGGGCGCCGGCCCGCCGCCCAGCCCCGGAGGGCCCATTGACCACCGCCGAACCCGCCGGAGCCGCCCAAGCCCCGGACCCCGTCGACGACGCGCTCGCGCCGGCAGCGCACGGCGTCGCCGGGCACATCGAGACACGCGGCATCGACCACATCCCCGACGACGAACGCCACGGCCACCCCCGCGAGTTGTTCTTCGTCTGGGCCGGCGCGAGCATCAACTACCTGCCCATCGTCCTGGGCGGCTCCCTGGTCCTGCTGGGCCTGAACACCCGGCAGGGCCTGGCGATCGTCCTGCTCGGCAACCTGTTCTGGGCGTTCAACGGCATCCTCGCCGTCAGTGGACCCGCCTCCGGCACCCCCAGCAGCATCCTCACCCGCGCCACCTACGGCATCCGCGGCAACCGTGTCGCCACCCTGATCGCGAACTGGTCGGTGTGCGTGGCCTACGCCGCCATCAACCTCGCCATGGGCTCCCTCGCCGGACACGCCCTCCTCGACCACGCCGGCATACCCGTCGACACCGCCACCGAGGCCGCCATCGTCGGCGTGCTCGCGCTCGCCACGCTGCTGATCAGCGTCTACGGCCATGCCACGATCGTGCGCCTCGGCCCGCTGTTCACCGGCGTACTGACCGCGGTGCTGGTGATGTTGGCCGTCTTCGTCGTCATCCACGCCCGGCCCGGCCACCGGCCCGCCGACGCTCCGCACGGCTCGGACCTGCTCGTCGCCGCCCTGATGGGATTCGCGATCATCGCCTCCGGCCCCCTGTCCTGGGGCACCGGCGCCGACTACGCCCGATACCTGCCCGCCCACACCTCGCGCCGCGCGGTCGCCGCCTGGACCACCCTCGGCGGATTCCTGCCCTCCGTCGCCCTGGGCGCCGTCGGCGTACTCGCCGGCACCGCCGTGGACATGACCGACCCCCAGGTCTCCCTGAAGGACATCGTCCCGGGCTGGTTCTACCCGCTGTTCCTGCTCGCCATCGTCGTCGGCTCCGTCGCCAACAACATCCTCACCACCTACAGCAGCGCCCTCGCACTCCAGGCCACCGGCATCCGCGTCGGCCAATGGACCGCCGTCCTGCTCGACGGCATCGCCGCCACCGCCATCACCGCCTACGCCCTGTTCGTCACCGACTTCCTCGACGCCCTCGACAACATCCTCGAACTCACCGTCGTCATCCTCGGGCCCGGACTCGCCATCAGCGTCGCCGACCTCATCCTGCGCCGCAACCACTACCCCGGGCCCGGCCTGCACGACGAAACCCCCACGAGCGCCTACTGGTACCACCGCGGCGTCAACGGCGCGGGCCTGGCCGCGCAGACCCTGGGTAGCGCCGCCGCGCTCCTGTGCCTGAACTCCACGATGTTCCAGGGACCGATCACCGAGCTGCTCGGCGGCGCCGACATCTCCGCCTTCGTCGGACCCCTCGTCGGCGCGGGCGTGTACACCGCGCTGTTCAGGGCTCTCTATCCCGACCACCTCGCCCGAGCCCGCCACGAAAAGCGCCACGACGCCGGGCCTGCGCACCACACCCGGACGGCCCGTCGATGAGCCACGACCTCCGGTTTCCGATTGCCGAACGCCTCGGTCGGATGCCGACAAGCAGGGCTGAATCGGCCGCTCACGCCGTCCGGTCCCGGCGGGCACCCGGCCCGCCGCCGGGTGCGAGCGTCGTCCCCGTCTCGGCACCGGCCGGTGCCGCCGGCGCACGCGCGTCGTGTCCCGGCTCCAGCCGGATCTCGCGGCCCCGCCATCGTCGGCGCAACCAGCGATCGTGGCCGGCGACCACGACGGCGCCCGGTCCGCTGCCCAGAGCCGCCTCCAACTCGTCGCACAGGCGCGGGGAGAGGTGGTTGGTGGGTTCGTCGAGCAGCAGCAGTTGGGGCGGGCGGGCCACCAGGAGGGCCAGCGCGAGTCGGCGGCGTTGTCCCACGGACAGGTCGCCGACGGGCTTGTCCAGGTCCGATCTCCGCATCAGGCCGAGTGTGCCCAGCGGCACCCTTTCGGCCCGCGCCGCACCCAGCGACAGCCGGTAGGTGTCGCGGACTGTGCGCTCGGGCCGTTCGAACACGGTGTCCTGGGTGAGCAGTCCCACCGTCAGCCGGGACCGCCGACGTACGTCGCCGTCGGCCGTGAGGTGCCCGGCGAGTACGGCGAGCAGCGTGGACTTGCCGGCCCCGTTGCCGCCGGTGACCAGCAGCCGCTCGGTGGCGGACACGTCCAGGTCGATCGGGGCGAGCCGGCCCGGCACCCGGGCGGCGCGCAGGGACACCAGCGGTTGCGGGCTCTCCTCCGCCTGTGTCGTGAGGTCCGCGGCGGCGAAGCGCAGGGGGCGCGGCGGCGCGGCGACCCGGTTGCGCTCCAGTTCCTCCAGCCGCCGGGTGGCATTGCGCACGCGGCGGGAGATCTGGTTCTGTACCCGGCCCGCGCGGTGGCCGTAGCCCATCTTCTCGTTGTCGGTGGGCCCCCGGTCCGGCGCCAGTCGGTGCGCGGTCACGCCCGCCGAGCGACGCAGCTCCGCCAGTTCCTCCCGCTCCTCGGCGTATCGCCGTTCCCAGCGCTCCCGTTCGGCGTGCTTCTCGGCCAGATAGGCGGTGTAGTTGCCGCCGTAGCGGACCGGGCCGCCGGGCGCCGGGTCGAGGTCGATCAGGTCGGTGCAGACGGCGTCCAGGAACGCCCGGTCGTGGGCGGCGATCACCACGACGCCGGGCAGGCCGCGTACCTGTTCCTCCAGGAACGCGGCGGCGTCGTCGTCGAGGTGGTTGGTCGGCTCGTCCAACAACAGCGCGGACGGCCGCCGTACGAGCAACGCGGCCAGTGCCAGCCGGCCGCGCTGTCCGCCGGAGAGGGAGCCGAGCGTGCGGTCGTGCTCCAACGTGCCGAGGCCCAGGCCCGCCAGCATCAGCGCGGCCCGGCGATCGGCATCCCAGGACTCGCGGTCCTGGGCCTGCTCCAGTCTTTTGCCGTACGCGTCGAGGAGCGCGCGGTGGCCCGGATCGTCCTCTTGGACGCGGGCCAGTTCCGCACCCAGCCGATCCAACTCCGCGAGGTCCGCGCGGGCCTCGCGCAGGGCCTCGTCCAGGACGGCGGCCACGGTGGAGTCGGCGTCGAACGGCATCTCCTGCGGGAGGAAGCCGAGGTCGTCGGGGCGGGTGACGCTTCCCGAGTCGGCTTCGTCCACACCGGCGAGTACGCGCAGCAGAGTGGACTTGCCGACGCCGTTCTCCCCGATCAGGCCGATGCGGTGGCCGGGGGAGGCGGTGAGGGAGACACCGTCCAGGACACGTCGGCCGCCCGGGGAGCGAACGATGTCGTGGGCGAGCAGGGCGGGTTGGGGCACGAGACCGACCTCGGAGACGGGAAGGGGAGAGCCTGGACTCCGCCTTCGGCAGACGTGGTAAACGGGGCACGACGAAGCCGGCCACATCGGCGGCACCTCGAGGCGCCGGCCGCAGGCCGTCACATCCGGTTCTCACCCGGAGATGTCGTCTTCACCCGCCACGTCTGCAACTCCTCGACACGAGACGTCAGTCGTCCGCACCCTAACATTTCGCTTCCCCGGTTCGGAGCGTCGCCGCGAGCGCCCGACCGCTGCGACCGGGAGGCCGGGAAGCAGGACGCCGTGGAATACCGCTCGGGCCGGCCTGGGTCGGACCCCCGGAAGCGAGGGCTGGGCATCATGGCCGTTCCCACCCCACGGCAAGCCCCCATGGGCGGGAGGACGGCGCCGAGGACGACGGCAACCCGGGCCACCGCCGACCGCGGTGGAAGGGGAAGGGGGCTTCCGCCGTTCGTGCGGCGCCTGCGCGCACGGCTCGCGTGCCCTGCCGCGGATGTCGTGCCCGTGACGGTGGGACGATGGTCGGCGTGACGAAGACGAGAACCGATGAGATCGCGAAGGCCGTCGCCGTGCTGCGCGACGGGGGCCTGGTCGCCCTCCCGACCGAGACGGTGTACGGTCTGGGCGCCGACGCCGAGAACCCCGCCGCCGTCGCGCGCATCTTCACCGCCAAGGGCCGCCCGCCCGACCATCCGCTGATCGTCCACCTCGCCGGTGCGGAACGGTTGGCCGACTGGGTCGCCGAAGTGCCCGAGACAGCCCGCCTGTTGGCCGAACACTTCTGGCCCGGGCCGCTCACGCTGGTGCTGCGCCGGGGTCGGCGGGTATCCCCGGAGGCGACCGGCGGCCTGGAGACCGTGGCCGTACGCGTGCCCGACCATCCCGTCGCGCTGGCGCTTCTCTCGGCCTTCGGCGGCGGAATCGCGGCCCCGTCCGCCAACCGCTTCGGCTCGGTCAGTCCCACGACGGCGGATCACGTCCGCGCCGAACTCGGCGACGCCGTCGACTTCGTCCTGGACGGCGGCCCCTGCGACGTCGGCGTCGAGTCCACCATCGTCGACGCCACGGGCGACGTCCCGAGCATCCTGCGCCCCGGCGGTGTCACGCGCGAGGATCTCGAAGCCGTGCTGGGCTACTCGCTCGCGGTCGACGCGACCGGTCGCGTCCCGGTGCCGGGCCGACACCCCTCGCACTACGCGCCTCGCGCGCACGTGGTGCTCGTCGATCCCGAACGGGTCGTCCCCGAAGCGGAACTCGCCCAGGAGTCGGGCCGACGGGTGGGCGTCCTGCTCCCCACCGCCTACGCGGACACCCCGGTGAAAGCGCACGCCGTGACGGCCGTCCCCGAATCGCTCATCGCCTACGCGCGCGAACTGTACGCGATGCTGCGCGAATTCGACCGCCTCGAATGCGACCTCGTCGTCGCCTCCCTGCCGGCGGAAAACGGCCTCGGACTCGCCATCGCCAACCGACTCCGCCGCGCCGCAGGCCCCAGACCCGCACACTGACCCGACTGCGACTTCGCCCGGCCCGTCCCGGGTGGCGCGGGGTGGGCCACGGCCCGTCCCGCGCCCCGCCGATTCGTCCGCATCGCTATCGCCCCGAACAATCCGCGACGCAGGTCGGACGCGATCCGGCCGTCGCCGGTTCGGGCGATGTGGTGGGCACGACCGCCTGCGGCCCGGCCGCTGCGCCCCGGCACCACCACGGCGTCGGCCGGAACGGACGGTGCCGCCCGCCCCCGGGCCGGGTGCGGGCGTCCGTCGGATGTCCACACCGTAGTACCGGGCGCGTGTCGGTCACCCCGGGCGTGGTCGCCGCTCCGATCACGGGGCCGGGTCCACCGCATGTACGACCGCTCGGTCTCCGTCGCCGGTGAGCAGGATCGCGCGGCCGGCGCTGACGCCCCAGGGGATGGCGGCGCCGTCCGGCACCGTGACGACGCCGGTCACCGTCAACGCGACAGGGTGAAGGTCGCGCGTGCCGTACACCCGTCCGCCGGCGACGGAGCGGGCGACCACGCCGGGGGTGACCGACGCGCGGCCCTCGGCGAGGTCGACGACGACCGGTCCCAAGGCCGCGAGGGGATCGCCGCTCGGGTGGATCCAGGCACTCGACAAGGATCCGATGGGGGCGTCGGCGCCGGCCAGTACCCGGCCGGAGGAGGCGTCGTGCACGGCGAGTGTTTCGCTGCCGTCCCCGGGCCCGGACCATACGACGGCGACCACTCCTTGCCCGCCGCCGGCCATGCGCAGTATGCGTGCGCCGGGGCGCGGCGGTAGTGGAGTCACCACACGTGTCCGCCCGTCGAAGCCGAGCAACTCCCAGGGGCCGACCGCGCGTCCCGCGAGGACGTGCGCCGTGTCGGCCGCCATCGCCACGGTCCCGGGAGACAACCGCACCGGGACGAGGGCTTCGCCGCGCAGCGCCGCGGCCGATCCGTTTGGTCCGGTCACCAGCGGGAGGGTCCCGGCGTAGCTGATGTGGGCGCCGGGCGCGAACCGGACGGCGGTGGGTGGGCGCGCGGGTCGGGGAGCGCGGAGTGGGGGCCACACCAGGAGCCCGCCCTCGGTCTCGGCGACGAGTACCGGCGCGGCCGTGTCGCCGGTCGCGTGCAGCGCGAGGTTGCCCGCCGGCAGCGGCTCGCCGGCCCAATCGATCCGCCCGTCGTGCGGATCCAGGAGGGCGACACGACGGTCCGGCGTGAGGATGGCAAGGACACTCCCGAGTGCTGCCACGCTCGGCCGGCCGGCTCCCGGCGGCGCGATCGACCGCGACCAGGCGGATGTTCCACGCCAGCCGGCCGGAGCGGCGACCGCGGCGGGTTCGGCACGTGAGGCCGTGCTCGTTCGGGAACCCGCGGACTCGTCGTCGGGCCATACGAGGACCGCGACGACCGTGACCGCCGCCGCGACCGCGAGGCCGATCGCGACCGGCGTGACGCGCGGGCCGGAACGGGACGCACGCCGCCGCGCGCGATCGGGGCGCGCGGGCGTGGTCGACGGCGCGCCCTCGGCGGGCGGCTGGGCGGCTTCGGGCGGGTCCGGTGTCTCGTGTGGGCCGTGCTCGTCCCCGACGTGCCCGTCGGTGGCCTGCCCCGGTGGGTGCTCCTCGTCGATGCGGGCCCACCACTCGCCGAAGGCACTGTCGTGGTCGTCGGTCGGTGTGGTCGGTGTGGTCGATGCCGCGCCCTCCTCGCTTGACGGGGTGTGTACCTCCCTGTCGGGGACGTCCGGGTCGGGATCGGGATCGGGATGGGGCTCGGCCAAAAACGTGAGCGTCCCGTCGGGGTCGACGAGCAGGGGATAGCGCGTGCCGTTCGGGTCGACGTCGATCGCGCGCACGGGCCGGTCCAGGAGGGACGCCGTGAAGCGGACCTCGTCGATGGCGGCATGCCGGGCTTCCGCTCCCTCGGGAACGTAGACGGGCGTGCCGTCCACGGTCGCGGCCCCCTCCGCGGGGTACTCGATGACGAACACCGGCGTGGCCGGGACGTCGGAGGCGTGGGTGGTCAACGGTTCTCCCGAGGTCTCGGACGGTGCGGGTGGAGGCGGATGTCGTCAGCGACAGGCCGATGAAGCGCAGGTGGCCGGACCGATCCCGGAACGAATGGGAACCCGACCCCGCAACAGGATCATCTTCTCGACCACGGTCGGTTCCTTGCTGTCCTTCGATCGAGTGATTCCGGCACCCGGTTTCCGTGCAATCTGGTAAGCGCTCGCCGGATCGCGATATCCGTTCAACGAGCGGCCGACGCCTCGGCAACGGACCGGTCGCCGGATCGCGGCGGCAACGGCGCCGGAAGGCGCCCGAACCGGGGGGCCGAAATCGCCGGAACCCACCGGAATCCACCGGAATCCCCGAGTAACCCTCGGAGCATGCGGGCGTTAGCCCCGACAGGACCGACCGACCTCATGCTCCCGGAGGAACGCGTGCACATCACTCGACCGGCTGCCGCAGCGGCCCTCCTGCTCCTGCTCGTGGCCGCCTGCGACACCGCGCCGGCCACCACTCCCACCCGAGCCCTCGATCCCGCCTTGGCCGCGAACAGCATGCCTGTTCCCGGCGTCGGAGCAGGCGCCGGGGCCGGGGCAGGTGGCGCCTGGCCGTCCACACCGACTCCCCTCGGCGCGACCGATCCGGCGACTCCGGCCGGGACCGTACCTCCCGACCCGCACAGAGCGGGCCCGTCCGCCGACACCCGACCAACCGCGTCCTCCTCGTCGTCGCGTGGATCCGGCGCGTCGGACCGGACCGACCATTCCGCCACTTCCGGGACATCGGGCCGACGCGGTCAACCCGACCGCAGCACGTCCGGGGCGGGCGCCGTCGACCCGTGGGCCGTCTGCGACTTCGGCTCTCGGTTCAGCGGCCGGAAGGACAACGCCCCCGAAGCCCGCATCTGCCGCTCCACCCACGGCTGACCCGCACCGGCCGGATCCGCGTCCCTGCCCGCCTTCCGCGACTCGGCTCGGCCATCCCCCGTGTCCGTGTCCGAACGAAGCCACCGCCACACCGGCGCCGAGTGCATGGTCCGCGGGGAGTTCCGGACTCGCGAGGACGGCTCGGAACACACGTGCGAGCGGCGTGGGGAGCCGCGTGAGACGACGTCGCCCGGCACGGTGCCGCTCTCGGTGGCGCGGGCTCGACGTCACGGCCCGGCCCGGGGCGGCCGGTATGCACCGCAACCGCCCCGCCGGCGAGGATATCGCCGCGTACCTCCCGGCCGACCGCACGCCGGTGACGTGCCTCGTGGTTCCCGCCGACATGGCACGAACGCCGATCCGGGCCGGAAGCTCGACTCCGAGTACTTCAAGAGCAAGCCCGAAGTGGCGCGACCGGGACTTTCCGGCCGCGCCGCTTCGTGCCCGTTCCTCGTACAACCCGCACTTGCCCGCGGTGCCCGGGCTCAGGCGACGCAGACTCCCGCGACGGCCGCCGGCTTGACGAGTCGGCGCAGACAGGTGGTGCCCTTCGGGTAGTTCACCGCGAGCGCGGCGAACTCGGGTGCGGTGACTGCATCGCTCAGCGCCTGAGCGGATTCCCACACCGCCAGGTTAACGAACACCCGGCTACCCGACGTGCCTTGGTGCATCCGGGTGGAGATGAATCCGGGGCGCGTCTTCAGGTACGCGGCATGAGCCGTCCAGCCCGCCAGAACAGTCTGCTCGCCTCCCTCCGGCGAAACCAGCACGTCGAGAAGCACACAGGGACCGGTATCCGCCCCGAGCTGCGCGAAGAAGGGCCGGCGTGCGTCGAACTCGGCGAAATCCAAGCCGTCGTCCGTCGCACCGGTGGTTCCTCCCGGCACCGCCTCGGCCGACTGCGCAACCGTTACCGGCACGCCCAGGCAAAGTCCCGGCACCGCGATCGGTCGGACCAGGTGCGGGTAGGCCACAGTGCCGTCCGGATACGCCGCCAGACCGGCTTGGAAAGCCTCCTGCCGGAAGGCGTTGCCCAGTGCGCCGACGGATTCCCACACGGCCGCATTCATTATCACGTGGCCGGCGTCGGTGTCCGTGTACAGCTGCACCGAGATGCATCCGGGCTGCGCCCGCATGACGACGGCGCCCACACGCCACGCCTCGAGGACCTCCGCGAGGCGTCCGTCCGGGGCGACGAACGTGTTGACGATGACTACGGGGCCGTCGTCGGAGTCGTCCTGCAGTTGCTGGGAAAAGGGCGTGGAAGGGTCCAGCGATTCGAGCTCGATCATGAGTGCACCTCCGATAAGGGCATCGGGTGAAGCGGGGGCCGGCGGGTTCACCGACCGGCTCAACCCATGCGGAGTTTTTCGCCGCCGCTCGAGATCAGTCTGCCGTCACGTCCGTAGGCCAGGAGGAGGGCGTGGTCGGTGCTGGTGGCGGCTATGGAGAATCCTCGTGCGCCCGGGAGGCGACGGTCCTCGATCGGTCCGGACGTGATCATTTCGGGCCGGCCGTGTTCGGGGGCGCGCAGCGGTGCACTGCCGGGGCCGGGCTGGGGCAGGAGGGGGACGTCGAGGGCCTTTGTGCCCTCGACGGGGACGAAGACCAGGCGTGCCACCTCCGGGCCGACTTGACCTTGGATCGTCACCATCCCGCTCGAACCGCCCCGCCCGCCACCGAAGTTGAGTTGTCGTCCGCCGACCGGGTCCACGGCGCTCTCACACGCGTAGCCGACCGTACCGTCCGCCCGCAGTGTCGATGTGTACCCTTCGCATCCGTTCGTCGGCGCCCCCCACAACGCCTCGTCGCGATGGTCGGGCGTCTCGAATCGTACGGCGACGGGCGACTCCCGAACGAGGAGCATCACCGCACCGGCCGCCACCGCGACGACGCCCGCATAGGCCATGGCCGTACGCGGGCGAACGACCAATCGCACACCCGGCAGGAGCCCCACCGTCGCCGGGGCCCGGTGTCGCAGCGGCGCCAGGCCCCAGGTGCACACCGCGAGCGCCGCGAGCAACCGCACGTTCTCCCGGGCGAATCCGGCCGGGAGCCATCCGCCGACACTGAAGGTCATGGCCACCAACAGCACGACGCCCCACGCCATGCGAGTCCGGCGCGGACCCGCCATCAGCAGCAGGCCCGCCAGGACCGGCCACACCTGGTGGTGCGTCCACGACACGGGCGAGGCCACCACCGTTGCGCATCCCACCACGACCACGCCCCGCGCGGTGTGGCCCTCGCGGTGGCACTGACGCGCACCGACCAACGCCACCGCACACACCAGGGCCGACAGCACCAGCCACGCCGCGGCGCGTTCCGGGGGCACCACCCCGACTCGTATCAACGCGCCGTTGAGGGACTGGTTGCCGTTCGCGGCCAGGTTGCCGATGCGTGAGGTGCTGAAGATCGCGTCGGTCCAGAACGTCGTCGACGCGGCCGGCCACATCACGTGGGCCAGCCCCGTGCACGCCGCGAACGACGCACCCGCGCGCATCGCGTCTCGGCGCCGGCCGGTGACCCACAGGTAGGGCACGAACAGCAGTGGGGTCAGCTTGATCGCCGACGCCACCCCGATCAGCACCCCGCGCACGGGACGTGGCGTGAGATCGAGCGCGTCCACGAACGCCAACAGCACCAGGAACACGCTGACCTGGCCGAACCGCAGATTGCTCTGGATCGGCGCCGACACCATCAGGACCGCGGCCGCCACGAGCGTCAACGTCACCTGGCGGCGCCGTCCCACGATTCCCCGCCGCGTGGTGAGCGCAGCCGCGATCGAGACCACCGCGACCGGCGTGGCACCAAGCCACACCAGGCGCGCGACCGGCTCGGACATCCACCCCAGCGGCTGGAACACCGCAAGCGCGAACGGCGGATACGTGAACGGATCACCGTTCTCCGCCACGTACTCGTACAGCGGCACCCCGTCGCCCACCGCACGCACCGCACCGATGTACACATGCAGGTCCATCTGCCGATCCCACGACGGCAGATGCCACGCCGACCACAATGACCACACCACCGCGGCCACGAAGCACAAAAGCGCCGCGGGTAACGCGAGAACCCGGGTCGACAGCGCCCGGCGCGCACCGACAACACCCGGCGGATCCATCCTGTCACCATTCATGACACCGGATTCTGCCGCCACCACATCCGACCCCCCGCGCGGGGTGACGGGTAGTCAGACCCGATCGATGGCAAACCGCCGGCTACCGGCACGCGGTGCACCGACGGCAAGTAATCGCCGAAGCCGCCCACTCCCGCCCCGCCCGAACTCACGGAGCGCGTCACCACTGCCGCCCCCGGCCCCTCCCGTACCCGTAACCGCAGGCCGGACCTGCTCGTTGTCCGACTGCGGCTGTCGGTCCGCGCCAAAGGCCGAGTGCCCGTATCCGAAGGCGGCAGCGGTGGGGCAGGCCCTCCGTCCTCGCCGCACCTCCCTCAACCACGTTCGTCAGCGAGGTTCTGCATGACTCCCACGCGACTCCTCGGTATGGGACTGGCCGGCCTGTCGGCCGTGACGACGCTCATGGCCGCAGGCCCGGCGAGTTCGACCGAATTCGGTACGCACGCGTTGCCGGTTCCCGTTGTGCAGACCTGTACGGGGATCCTGAACGAGACGTTCACCCCGGGGTTGAACTCGACGCTGCGCCAGGTCACGGCCGAAGGCAGCGGCGAGTTGACGTCCTGTCTGCCGTTCGGTGACCCGCTGCCCGCTTCGGGCCGCGTGACGTCCACCATGTCGGGGGTCATGAGCTGCACCGGCGGCACCCGCACCCGCAGCACGACCATCACCTGGGACGACGGCGGGAGCAGCACGCTCGAGGAGTCGGGCGGCGTCGAGATCCCGGCCGGCGGCGGGCGGACGGCGGTCTTCAGGGGGAAGATCCTCTCCGGGCGCTTCGCCGGTGCCACGACGGTCACCACGCGAACCCTCTCCCCGCTGCCGAGCCCGCAGTGCGAAACCGAGGAGGGCCGTACCGAGATCAGCGGCCCGCTGACGGTCGAGATCACCCACCTGCCCTGACGCACTTCCTGGCGCCGGGCGGATCGCACGAGGAGGCCGCGAAACCGGCGGGGAGGGCGCCACGAAGCTTCCGGCTGCCGGCCGCGTGCGCAGGACATTGCGGGACGGGGCATGAACCGCGGCGGTGATCCGCGCCCGGGCCCGCACGAGCGCGGAGACCGGATCCGGGAGCGGGCTGCTTCCGGATCCGCCGCGATCAGGGGCCGGCGGCACGGTGCCACCTCGTGACGTCCGTCAGGGTGTGTGCCCGATGGCATTGCTCCGGGCATCGGTATCAAGGTGGCGGGCCGCTATCCGTGCGGCGCTGCTCTTGAGAGAACTCGCGACGTCTCGCAGGTGGGACCTGCTGTACGAGTCGGTCGACCAGCCGAGGTCGTCCATCCCTTTGACCACAAGCAGCAACTCTTCGGCTGCCGAGGTCAGTCGTTGGGCCAGGGTGGCCATGTCCCCCGGGTCCCGTTCCATTTCCTGTCTCCGATCGTCGCCGGGCCGAGCGGCCGACGGGCTGCGAAGCCGTCGGGGTTTCCCTTCCTCCGGCCTCGCCGGCCGCTCGGTGTCGCTCAGGATGTGCACGAGATGCCAACCGCTTTCGCGCGGGTGGATGCTTCGGCGCTTCCCGTGGAGGTGCACTCCATGCGCGATGGTGGCGTATTGCCTTTCGGTAGCTCGGTACGGCCCCTCACCGCCCCGGCGTGCCGCGAAGCGCGTACCGCCCGCACTTTCGGGGCGCGCTGCGGCCTCACCGGTTCGGAAGGGGCCCCTCTTCGGTCAGGGTCCTCGCCTTCGGCCTCGCCGGCCGATCGTGGTCGAAACGTGTCGGGCAGGGTGTGTCACTGGTTGGAATAGCTGACGTCACCCACGGTCCAGGCGCTGATGTCCTGGATCGCGACGCGATACATTCCGCCCGTTTCGGGGATCCCGATGCTGCCCTGCACCACCCGGGCAAGGTGGAAGTGCAGGCGCGTGGGCGCGGAGTCGCGGTCGGGACGGCTCGCGGTCGGGTCGACCGCGAAGACGTCGGCGAAGGGACCGAGGCGATCCGAGTCGCTCAGGACCTCCGACACGCGCTCCCGCCACACGGCTTCGGGGGCCAGGCGACCGGTGATGACGGCTCCGCCGACCACCACGGTCAACGACATCTGATTGCTTTGCCCGGCCTCAACCATGGCCGCGATGTTCACAAGCAGTTCGTCAGGGTTCGACATGGAAGCCGATTGTATTCAGCACCCCGCCGGGGCGCCCGGGCGGACGCGGAATCCCCGGCCCCGGTCTGCGGGAAGCAAGCACCGTGAAGGCCGAAGCCGTCGTCACTGCGGCGACCGGCGGCGTGCCGCCCGGGTTTCGGCGGGGCGGCGGCGGAGGTGCGGCTGTGCGAGCACCGGTGGTACGTAGGCGATTGTCGACGGGTCCGACGTCGGGGCCCGGCGGCACGATCTCGTCGATGCGGTCGAGGAGGTCGTCGTCGAGGAGCGTGTCCGCTCCGGCGAGCAGGTCGTCGAGTTGGTCGGGTGTCCGTGGGCCGATGATCGCCGAGGTGACCGCGGGGTGGGCGGTCGCGAACGCCAGAGCGAGCTTGCGTTCGTCGGTCATGTGCCGCCGCGCCCAGTGCAGGCGCCCCGCCGAGGCCGTTTCCGCGCTGCCCTTGCGGAAGCGACCGGCGAGCAGGCCCATCGCCAGGGGGCTCCATACCAGGACGCCCAGCCCGTAGCGTGCGCAGACCGGCAGGATCTCGCGTTCGATCCCGCGGTTGAGGATCGAGTAGTGCGGCTGTTCGGAGCGGAAGCGGGCGAGCCCGCGCCGTTCGGCCACCCACTGGGCTTCGACGATGTCGGAGGCGGGCAGGTTGGAGTGGCCGATCGCGCGGATCCTGCCCGCGCGCAAGCCACCGCCGCCATGGACGTCGGCGGTGTCGATGACGTTGATGCCGGCATCGAGGGCGCGGTGGACGATGCGGACGCAGTCGTCGGGGTCGGGGTTGCCGTGCCGGCCGAACATCATCGTGCCCAGGGTGTACACGCCGCTCTGGATGCCGGTCCGGCCCAGCGGACGGGTTCGCATGGGTTCCTCCCGGGGGTGGAGGTGTGCGGCCGGACCGGCCGCACACCTCGCGGAACGGTCAGGCCTGGGTGTACTCGGCCGCGACGTCGACGATCCAGGTGACGCCGAAGCGGTCGGCCAGCATCCCGAAGGCGGGCGCCCACCGGGCGGGGCCGAACGCCTCGATCACGGTCGCGCCCTTGGCGAGGCCCTCCCACACGGGGGTGACCTCGTCGATGCTGTCGCCGCGAACGGATAGGAAGAACGGTTCCCGGGTGATCGTGGTGCCGTTCTCCCGACGCGTGGTGGGCGCGGCGGGGGCGGCCGACGTGTGCTCGCCGGGTACGTCGTAGGCCATGACCCGGAAGCCGTTGTCGGCGACGACCTGGCCGAACACGACGTTCGTCGCGCCGGGCAGTTCGGCGGGCATTCCGAAGTCGGCGTAGGTGGCGACGGTGAGCCGGCCGCCGAAGACCGACCGGTAGAACTCCAGGGCTTCGCGGGCCTGGCCGTGGAAGTTCAGGTGTGCGACAGCGTTGAGCGACATCTTGTTCCGGTCCTTCGGAGTGGTCTCGGGTGCCGGAGGCTTCCGGCGACGGGACCGACGATGCCCGGGGTACAGGTCAAAGAACGTCCGCTACTCGTGGCATGGTGAAAACATGCCGATCACCTCCTCGACGACGACCTCCGGCCGGTTGCTGGCGCTGCTGTCCATACTGCAGGCCCGCCGCGACTGGCCGGGCGGCCTGCTCGCCGAGCGGCTGGGCGTCAGCGAGCGCACCGTGCGCCGCGACGTCGACCGGTTGCGCGAACTGGGTTACCCCGTGCAGGCGATCAAGGGGCCCGACGGCGGCTACCGGCTCGAAGCGGGCAGCCGGATGCCGCCACTGCTGTTCGACGAGGAGCAGGCGGTCGCGCTGGCCGTGGCGCTGCGGATCGCCGTCGGGACGGGCGCGGGCATCGAGGAGGCGGCCGCGCGGGCGCTGGCCACCGTGCGGCAGGTGCTGCCGTCGCGGTTGCGGCAGCGGGTCGAGGCCCTCGAGATCAGCGCGGCCGGGAGCGGCGTCGATCCGCAGGTTGATACCGGAATCCTGCTGACGCTGAGTGCCGCGGTCCGCGCGGGGGAGGAACTGCGGTTCGACTACCGCCGACCGGGGCGTACCGAGGATGCCGAGCCGCGCCCGCCCCGCCGGGTGCAGCCACATCACCTGGTGGCGCGGGCCGGGCGCTGGTACGTCGTCGGCTGGGACCCCGACCGCGGCGACTGGCGGACCTTCCGTGTCGACCGGATGACACCGCGGGTCCCGACCGGGCCGCGGTTCGCTCCCCGTGAAGTGCCCGGTGGCGACGTGGCCGCCTTCCTGTCGGCCCGGTTCAAGGGCTCCCGGAGTGCGGACGCCTGGCCCTGCCGTGGCGAAGTGATCCTCGGCCTGCCGGTGGCGGAGGTGGCCCCGTTCGCCGGCGACGGTGTCGTCGAGGAACTCGGCGCCGACCGCACCAGGCTGACCACGGGATCCTGGTCCTGGACCGCCCTCGCGGCGGCGTTGGCCCGCTTCGACGCCGAGATCGAGGTGGTTGACCCGCCGGAGCTGCGTACGGCCTTCGCGGACCTGTCCCGACGCGCCGGCCGCGCCGCGGGGATCGGATAGGCCGGCAGGCCAAAGCCGGCGAACTCCACGACGGCGACAGCCTTCTGCGCCCTCGGGCACCTCCGCCCCGGCGCGCCGGAGGCAGGAAGAGGAGCGCGGACCACCTCTCCTATCCCACCGCCTTGCGCCGTCCCTACTCGTCGCCGGCGTCCATGGCATTGCGGGTGACCCGGATGTGTACCGCGACTCACGAGTGCTGTCGAGTCAGGCGGGAAGTCCGCTACACGCGAGGGTGCTTGGTCGGCGTGCCTCCGCCGGCCACCGCGGCGGGGGCACGACCGACGCCCGCGACGCCTACGTCGTGGCCGACCAGGCACGTATGCGTCGCGACCTGCGACCCGTTGTGCCGGAGCCCGGGTCTCGAAGGCGCTTCCCGGGTTGCGGGCTGCGTCCGTCGTGTCGTCGTCGTGGTGGATGATCAACGTCATGGGTGCGACGGGTTCCGAGTATGTGTGGTTCGAGGAGTTGTTTCCCGACCTTGCCGAAGCGTGCTGCCTCACGCTCGTGGAGGGACTGGATCCCGACGAGGTGCTGCGGCGGCTCGGCGGGTCCGAGGCGCCGTCGCTGACCGGCGCCACGGCCATCACCGAGGCCGCGTTCGCGATGCCGGAAGAGTCGGACGGCCGGCGACAGTTGCTTGCGATGGCCCAGCTGGGGAGCTGGACACTGGTGGTCGAACCCAACGGCTACCTGGGCGTCACCGAGGACCGGGCGCTGCCCGCCTCTGCGGGGACGCGCTGGATCTCGCACTTCGTGAACATCAACGGCGTGGACGCGTGGGTGTGGGCCGAGGACGGTGACCTGCGCTTGGCGTTCGAGCCGACGCTTCCCGAGTCGCGGCGGGGCAGCGATCCGGACGGGTATGTCGACGCCATGCGGGCGGCCGGCTTCGATTTCGCGCCGGATCCTCCGGACGACTACGTGCCGGCGCGGGCCTGCTTCGCCTTCGCGGAACACCTCACGGGCGTGGTGCTGACCGCAGGGGTCTTCGAGAGGACGGCCTTCCGGTGCGGCAGCGCGCCGATCCGCATGCCGCCCACCGTCACGTCCACCGGTGCCGGATCTCGGTGAACGCTCCGATCCCGCCGGGGTTCCACGAATCCTCGTCAGCGCGATGACCACCCCGAAGAGTGCGGCTACCGCGATCCCCGACGCGTCAGGCACATACTCGGCGGCGTGGGTGACGTGGGCGTCCAGCGCCGCGCCGCGTCCGTCCTGGTTCTCTTCGCGCGAGTGGGTTCGGGCGGGCGTACTTTGGCTACATGTCGTCGTCGAGCTTGAACTCCATCGGCCCGACGTCCATCGCGAAGCTGCCGTCCGGGAACAGGACCGGACGGTTCTCGTAGGCTCCGTCGCTGTAGGTCTCGACGTGATGGATCGCGACTCCGTCGGCGACCGTGAAGTCCGCCAGGGCGATGGCGACCCAGTACGACATGTCGTTGTCGTGGTACAGGGGGGCGGTGACGGTCGTTCCCCTGCCGTCGCCGACGACCGCCTTGGCCCCGTAACTCTTGAAGCTGCCCATGCCGTTGCCGAGCGCGCTGTAGGCGCAGATGAGCACGAACCCCTGTTGTCCGGGCTCGGTGATGCGGATCGTCTCGATGCCGGGCACCACGGCGTCCCGGTCGAGAGCGATGTACGGGAACTCGGCCGACGAGCCGAGGTGATTCCAATAGACCGCGCCCCGGCTCGGGTCGTCCTCCGCGGCGGCGACCACGCGCTCTCGGGTCTTCGAGAGCCTCTTGCTCCCGATGCTTCGGCCGATCGTCGCGGCGGACGCCTCCGCCACGTCCCGGGCGGGGATGAACAGCGCGTACAGGTCCAAGTCCGCGCCCTGGGCGCGGCGTTCCTCGCTGCCGCCGTCCCATTCCAGGGTCGCCGTGACGACGCCCGACGCGTCGTTCTTGTTCAGGGAGATGGTGGCGCTCGCACCCTTGTCGAGGTCGATCCTGCGCGGGGCTAGCGGCGGTTGCGCGGCGGGTTCGGTGGCGGCGCGCGGAACGGGTGCCGCGACCGGGGCGGGGGAGGGTGCCGCGATCGGGGTCGTGTCCTCACCGACGTCGACGCCGAAGTCGACGGCCACGCCCGCGAGTCCGCTCGTGTACCCCTGTCCCACCGCCCGGACCTTCCAGTCCGGGCCGCGCCGGTATATCTCGATCAGGACCGCGGCCGTCTCGCCGCGATCGAGGCCCGTGGGGGCGAACGCGAATGTGCGCGACCCGGCGGCCACATCCGCGCGGAGCCCGGCGACCTGGGCGAACGTCGTGCCGGCCGGAGCATCGACGTCGACCGCGGCGACGATCGCGACACGTTCGACATCGGCGGGCATCGAAGCGGGATGCACGTCGATGCGCGCGGAGCTGCCTTCGGTGGTCAGGCGCACCGCTTCGGCTTCCGATGTCGGGTTGTTGAAGAACACCATGTCGGCGTCCCCGCGCACGGTGCCCTGCGCGCCGAGCAACAACGCGGACACGTCCACGCCCACCCCATGGCGCCAGGTCACGTCTATCGACAAGGGGCCGTCGGGCAGCGCGGCATTCGCCCCGGAAAGCAGTTCCATGGCACGCGACATTACCTGCGCTTGACGATCCCACGAATGCGGGGTGCGCCCCTTCCGTGCGGCGGATCACTGCTGGTCGGGACACGAATGACCGTGATCGTTTCGACTGTCACGGCGTGGCCTGGTTGTCGCGGGCATCGCGGTCCCGGTCTGCCTCGACCGGGGCGCCGTCCCGATCGACCGACCACCGAATCCGGCGGGGCCGGTCCGACCCGAAACGTCTTCGGGCGGCGCGCATCCGTGCGCCACCCCCGGAGGCGTCACCCCCTCGCGCTCCCCGGGCCCGGCCGAGGGGGTTGGTGTACGTGTACGAAACCGGTTTGGTAGGCGATGGCCACGAGTTGGGCGCGGTGGCGGGCGTCGAGCTTGGCCATGATGCGCTGGATGAAGGTGCGCACGGTCAGCGGGCTGACGTACAGGCATTCGGCGATCTCGTCGTTGGTGAGGCCTCCGGCGGCCAGGGCCAGGACCTCGCGTTCTCGGGGGTGAGGGTCCCGAGCGCCGAGGGAGTCGTCGTCGCGAAGGCGGGGCCGGCGAGGTAGCGGGTGACCACGGCGTGGGTCGCCGACGAGGACAGGATCATGTCTCCGGCCGCCACGGTGCGGATGGCGCCGAGGAATTCGGCGGGGTCGACGCCCTTGCCCAGGAAGCCGCTCACGCCGGCACGCAGGGCCCTGGTCACGTGCTCGTCGGTTTCGAAAGTGGTGAGGACGAGGATGCGGGTGTCCGTGAGGGTCTCGTCGTGGGTGATCTCCTCGGCGGCGGTCAGACCGTCCTTGCCCGGCATTCCGATGTCCATGACCACGACATCCGGGGTGGTGGCGCGGGCCAGCCGCACGGCCTGGATGCCGTCGCCCGCGACGCCGACGACTTCCATGTCGTCGTCGGCGTCGATGAGGATTCGAAAGGTTCCGGCAAGGAGTGCCTGGTCGTCGGCGAGCAGGACCCGGATCGTCATTCGCCGTCCTCGTGGTCGGTGAGCGGAACGTCCGCGGGACGTGACGCGGCGGTGGGAAGCTGCGCGATCACCTCGAATCCGGTGCCGGTGCGGGGCTGGGCCCGCAGACGTCCACCGACGGCCTGGGCGCGCTCCCGCATGCCGATGAGTCCGTAGCCGGATGTGTCGGTCGGTGTTCGCCGCCGCCCGTCGTCCCTGATCGTGATGGTCAGGAGGCGGCTCGTGTAGGTGAGGCGGACCGAGGCCGTCGTCGTATGCGCGTGCTTGGTGACGTTGGTCAGCGCCTCCTGCACGATCCGGTAGGCCGTCAGGTCGACACGCGGAGACAGCGACCGCCGAGCGCCGTCGCAGGTGAGTCGGACGGTCAGGCCGGCGTTTTCGAAGGAGGCGAGGAGCGCGGGGAGCCGGGTCAGGCCGGGCGCGGGTTCCGGCGGCGCCGCCTCGTCCCCGGTCTGGCGCAGCAGCCCCACCGTTGCCCGAAGCTCCCGCAACGCGGAGGTCAGGGTGGCGGTGAGATTGCTCCTCGCGAGCTGCGCCTGATCCGGCTTGGTGGGCAGCAGATAGTCGGCGGTGGCGGCCTGGGCGTGCGCGAGAGTGATGTGGTGCGCGACGACGTCGTGCAACTCCCGGGCGATGCGCATCCGTTCGGCGCTCACCCGAAGGCGTGCCTCGTCCTCCCGGGTACGCTCGGCGAGTTCTGCGCGTGCCTCCACGGCGGCGATGTAGTCGCGTCGCGTGCGTGCGGAGTCGGCGACGGCAGCGGACAGCAGGACGAAGCCGACGAGCCCTACCTGCTCGGCCTGCATGGGCGTGCCGTTCGGTGCCCAGATGACGGAGACGGCGAACAGGACGAGGCAGCAGGCGGCGGTGTAGCGGCCGGCGGTGTGTTGGTCGGTGCGCCACACGAGGGAGTACAGGGCCGCCATGGCGGTGCCGGTGATGGTGGAGCTGAACTGATAGCCCAGCGAGGCGCCCATCGCGCCCAGGCCGGCACAGCACGCGGTGGTGGCTGCCACCGTAAGGCGCGGGAATCCGCGGTGGGCGAGGAACGAAACGGAGGAGACCGCAGCGACGACCACGGCGGGCAGCGGCGGCCACTGGGCGATGCGGGGCGGCTGCTCCATGGTCGTGGAGACGATCGTGATGCCGTACAGCGCCACGGCGAGCATGGCGTCGACCCACCTCGGGCGGCGGCGGGCCCACAGCCGCGATTCGGCGATCACGCATGCTCCCTGGTCGATCGTTGCCTTGCACTCGGATGGGTCCTGCGGATGCGGGGCGGCGTCGGGCCGCCCGTGCCGCCTCGGGCGGCCCGACGGGGCCGGGGATCTAGGTGTTCACGGATTCGTCCCGATGAGCGATCTGTGCCGGAAGTGCGGGTTCGGTGGTGGGACGCCGGCTCGGTATCCCGTTCTCGACGTCCACGTCGGGCAGCACCCGGTCCAGCCACCGAGGCAGCCACCACGCCGTGCGGCCCAGCAGGGCGAGGGTCGCCGGGACCACGGTCATCCGGATGACGAAGGCGTCGAAGAGGACAGCCGAGGCGAGGCCGAGCCCCAGCATCTTGATCATCGAGTCGGTCATGCCGATGAAGCCGGCGAACACGGCGATCATGATGACGGCGGCGGCCACCACGACCCGGGCGCTGTGCCGGAAGCCGGTGACGATGGCCTGGGCGGGCTGCTCGCCGCGGACGTGGGCTTCCCGGATGCGGGTCACCAGGAAGACCTCGTAGTCCATGGCCAGGCCGAAGACCACGCCGATCAGGAAGATCGGCATCATGCTCATCACCGGCCCGGTCTGCGCGACACCGAGCGGGCCGCTCAGCCACCCCCACTGGAACACCGCGACGATCACGCCGAACGACGCGGCGACCGAGAGCAGGAAGCCCAGGGCCGCCTTGAGCGGTACGAGCACCGAGCGGAACACGACCATCAGCAGCACGATGGCCAGCCCCACCACGACCGCGAGGTAGGGGACGAGCGCCGCGGTGACCTTGTTCGAGACGTCGATGTTCATCGCGGTCTGACCGGTCACCCACATGGACGCGCCTGCCTCCTCCAGCTCGTCCGCCTCGGCGCGGATGGTCTTGACGAGGTCCTTGGTCGCGGTGGCACCGGGACCGGTGCTGGGCACGGCGGTGACGACGGCGGTGTCGCCGGCCTCGTTGAACGTGGCCGGCGAGACGTCCACGACGCCGGCGGTGGCGGTGAGGATCTGTGTGGCCCGGGTGACGACCGTCTTCGGATCGGCGGCTTTCCTGGCGTCGACGACCACGGTCAGGGGCCCATTGAAGCCGGGTCCGAATCCGTCGGCGAGTGCGTCGTAGGCACGGCGCTGGGTGGTCGAGGTGGGCTGGGCTTCGTCGCCCGGCAGGCTGAGCTGCAGGTCCAGCGCCGGGAGGGCGACCACGCCCAGGCCCGCGACGCTGAGCAGCAGTACGGCCGGCGCCCTGCGGATGACGAAGCGGGCCCAGCGGCTGCCCGCGGGCTCTTTCACGGATGCGGTCGGCCGCGCTGGTGCGCGGTGTGCGCGGGGTAGCACGGCCCGGGGGAAGAAGCCCAGCAGCGCGGGCAGCAGGGTCAGCGCGACCAGCACGGCGACCACGACCGTCCCGGCCGCGGCCAGACCCATGTCGGTCAGCATGGGGACGCCCGCCACCGACAGTCCGACCAGCGCGATGACGACCGTGGCTCCGGCGAAGACGACGGCGGATCCCGCCGTACCCACCGCCACGCCGGCGGCCTCTTCCGCGGTGTGCCCGTCGGCACGTTCGGCTCGGTAGCGCGAGACGATGAACAGGGCGTAGTCGATTCCCACGGCCAGGCCCAGCATCAGTGCCAGGGTGATCGTCGTGGTGGACGTGCCCACGGCGACGAGCGCGCAGATCCCCGCGGCGAGACCGACGAGTGCGGTGACCAGCGGCAGACCGGCGGCGACCAGCGCCCGGAAGGTGACGAACAGCACCACCGCCGCGACGCCGATGCCGATCAGCTCGGTGACGCCGCCCAGTTCGGGGCCCGCGTCCACGGCCGACCCGCCGACCTCCACGGTCAGGCCCGCGTCCCGGCCGTCCTGGACGGCGTCCATGAGGGCCTTCTTCGTCGCCTCGGTCAGGTCGTCGCTCACCGCGTTGTAGGTGACGGTCGCGTACGCGGTAGTGCCGTCCTTGCTGACGGCGTCCTCCGTGAAGGGGTTCCGGACCTCCTTCACCTGGGGACCGCCGGCGACCGCGGCGACGACCTTCTCCACGGCCGCCTTGGTGTCGCCGGCGGTCACCTTGCGCCCATCGGGGCCCGCGAAGACGATCCGCGCCTCGGCACCTTCGGATTTCCCGCCGGGGAAGCGGTCGTCCAACAGGTCGAAGGCCTTCTGCGATTCGGTGCCCGGCATCGAGAAGCCGTCTTCCTCGGCCGCCGGCGCCGTGGCCGCGGCGAAGGCGCAGGCCGCCAGGAGTACCACCCACACGAGGGCGAAGTAGCGGCGTTGTCGGAAGGACAATCGACCGAGTCGGTAGAGCAGCGAAGCCATGACGAGGTGCTCCAGTCAGCAAGCGGGAAGGGCGATGCAACGGCAACGAGGCCACGCTCCGGCCGCGTGTTCCGCACGAGCGCGTGGCGTCGGAGCCGTGACCCATCGTTCGGGACCGGGGGCGTCGCCGTCGTCCGGCAACTGCCGACACTGCGGCGTACTGAAACGGGAGTACGAGCAGGGCGCGAGGTGCGCCTTACGGACGACCCGGACAGCGCCGTACGACCGCGGTCAGCCCGTGTGGCGGCAGGACGCGGCAACCATCGTGGCCAACACCTCCGGCCGGGGCCGGCAGACCTTGACTCCGAGTACCGCGTCCTGCCGCGAGTACCGCGTCCTGCCGCGTCTTGCCGCGCGGGCGACCAGGGCGACGCCGGCTTTACCCACCCGTTTGCTCCCGACCGTGCCGTACCTCATGGCACACAGCTCATTTCTATCGGTGATAGGTAGATTTGCAGCGTCATCTATCACCGATAGATTGTCAATGTGAGAGTGAACCGTGTGAACGTCGTCGACCAGGCCCTCGACCTGCTGGACGAGGTCGGCCTGGACGCCGTCAGTACCCGGCGGTTGGCGAAGCGACTGGGCGTTGAACAGCCGTCGCTCTACTACCACTTCCGGAACAAGGAGGAACTGCTCGGTGCCATGGCCGAGGCCGCCATGGCACCCCACGGGACGGCTCCACTACCGCAGCCCGGCGACCCCTGGCGGGACTGGTTCCTGGAGAACACCCGCAGCTTCCGCCGCACCCTGCTGATGCGCCGCGACGGCGCACGACTCCATTCCGGACACCTGCCCGGCGGCGTCGACCTCGATCGGATTGCCCACAAGATGCGCTTCCTGCTCGCCTCCGGCCTCCCCGAACGGGATGCCCAGATGGCGATGCTGGCCGCCGGCCGCTACACGGTCGGCAGCGTCCTGGAAGAGCAGGCGAACACCGGCCCCGCCGTCGAAGCGGACCACCCGATCGTCCCGACGATCGACAACGAGTCGGCGTTCGAGGCGGGGCTGGCCCTCATCGTGGACGGCCTGGCGCAGCGCGCCGGGGCGTAGGAGCGCGACCCCGTCCTCGGCCGCTTCGTCAGCGCTGTCCTACCCGACGACGACGGCATCCCCCGAGCCCAACCGACGCCGGGCGATCGTCACCGGGCCATCCTCGAGACTCTGCCCCCCGGTCGCCGAGCGGGTGCTTGCGAAGCTCTCGGCCGCCTGCCCGCAGGCGCACGGCGCGACCTGCGGCGCACCGTCGGGGCAGCGGACGGAAAGCTCAAACGACGCACGGTTCGCGATGTCCACGGCATCTCGATACACCTGAGCGCTGCGTTCTCGTCATGGACTTCGCCCCGGACGAGCCATGGCAGCGCTCTCCCGTCGAACTCCTCGCCCACCCCGACACCGTCCATCGCCCGGCCGCCCTCTCCGCCGGCTGGGACCGGACCGCTTGTCCGCCTGTCGCGGCCTTCCGCCGCCGACGGGGGTGGGGCGTTGCGGCGGGGCGCGGCGATCGCGAGTGGGGCCGGACGCGAACGGGCCGCCGCGCCCGGGGTCGTTCGCTTCACCTCACGCCGTCGGGCACGTGTCTCCCGGCTGCGGCAGCGCTACCCGTGCGTGTGACACCACGACATCGCGGCGGACAACAGTGTAACCCGCAGCGCATCGACCGTGATCCCTCGACCGCCGGGGGTCGACCACCTGCCGATCGTGGCAGCTGGTGCACAGCGGTCGATACACGGTTCGAAGTGGCCAGTGCCCGCCCGGAATTCGAGTGCGTCGGCGCGGCTCGACGAGCAGAATCGGGGCGGGCATCGTGCGACCGACCGTCTCCTCGGGCGGGTCTGCCGGGCGCACCGGAGCCGGCGGCGTGTCGACGACCGACCGGCCGCCGATTCGTCCGGGGCCGGCGCGGGTGCGCCGACTCGCGGTGCTGACCGGGGCGGGCATCTCCACCGTCTCCGGTATCCCCGACTTTCGTGGCCCCCATAGCCTGTGGATCCGTGATCCGTCGCGCGAACAGGGCACCCATCGCAAGCGGTTCGCGGGCCGATTCGGGCGTGCGGGCACGTGTGTGGCGCGACTTGGCCGCGTCCGGGGTCGTCGATGCTCGTCCCGGCGCGGCGCACCGAGCGCTCGCCTGGCTCCGGGTCCGCGTCGCGACGCAGAACGTCGACGGACTGCACGGGATGGCGGGCAGCCCCGTCGACCGGTCGCTGCCGCGACCACCCGTGCGCTCGCAACAGCCGCCACACACTCGACGGCGACGCGTACACCACCCCGGTGACCCGCGTGATCACCCGCCCGGCCCGGGCGAGCGTCCAGATGTACCCAGTGAAGCCGGCCGCCTCCGGGCCTGCCTCGAACACCGCCGCCACCTCGGCGAACCCCTCCTCCGATACGCGCCGATGGGCACCCGGCGGGTCGGCGGAGCACAGAGCGTCCCCCCGCCGCCCACCCACGCGCGATGCCACACCAATACGGCCTGGGCGACCCGCCCGACCGACGCGCCACCTTCGCCTGCGCCACACCCTCCGCGAACCAACCAGCCGCCCGCAACCGCAACCTCCCCCGGCGATCCCGCCCCACCGGGGTCATCCCCGAGCTCCCCACACAGCAGGTATGCCGACATTTGACACACCGTCAATCGGACCCGGAGGGCGGCGTCCAAGCCCCAAGGAGCCAATCCCCAGTCGACGATCCAGCGTTGAGGGCCGGTCACGTTCGCCCAGTTCAGATCCGCATGCGCCGGCACCCATGCGTTCAGCGTCGTACATCCGCCGCACCCCTCCATCGCGTTCGCCTACACCGCGTCCTGCAAGTCCAGGCGGGCTGTGCCGTACATCCCGTGGGGCATGGGGCGGCAGGTCGTGGCCTCAGACGAGCGGCGGCGCGCCCAGGTCTCGGCGCATCACCTGCCGGAGGTTGTGCAATTCGTCGTCGAGCGCGGCGCCCTCCAGCGCCCGGAAGGTCGGATCGGTGGCGTCGGCGCCGGCGATGAGGCAGTCACGGATGTCGCGGAGGGCGATGAACGTCGCCCTCGCCGCGGCGATCACGTCGGAGGGGGCGACGATCGCCAATCGATGGCGCAGTTCGTAGGCTCCGGGGCTGAGAAATCCCGCGCGTATGCGCTGTTCGCGGTCGGCGGCTCCCGGCGGGACGTCCCGTGCCACGTCCACGAGGATGCCCCGCATCCGCGATACGGCCGCGAGGTACTCGGCGTAGAGCTGCCTGCGCAAGTCCGTCTGCCGCTCGGTGGTTTCGCGCCGCCAGCGCAGCCGATCCGCGACGAGTGTCGCCGCCACACCCAGAGCCGTGCCCACGAGCGCGCTGACGGGGGCTATCCAGTCCATGGAGGCCAAGCCTAGGCCCGCCGGCGGTGGCCGCCCGCAGGCGGGCGGAACACATGCGGTCGATTGCGGCGAGGTCGACGCGCGTGTGGCGTGCCCGTGCGGCGGGTTCGGAGGTGGCGGCCGAGAGTCACGTGGAACAGGCCGGAGCGTGTGGGTGCCGAAGTCGACCGCCGCGTACGCCCATTCGACGGTATGCGGTCCTTTGTGAACACGACCGGGTTGCCGTCCACCCGCGCGGTCGGGTCGACATCCGATCGGGCGGTCCGATAGGGCGGATGATCCACGAGGAACGTTGGCACGACCTACGCGATCGAAGCCGCTCGTGTGGACGACTCTACGTGGTTGGGGGCCACTGATGCCGAGTGCCTGGTTGCAGACGTACCCCAACGCGGAGGCGGGGATCGACGAGGACTGGATCCGCGAGCATCGCGGCTCGTCGGCCACGGTGGAGCGCCATCACCCGATGGCGGCAGTTCATCGACGCGCCGAACCGGCGACCGGACGTGCTGTTCTGCCGCGTTGCCCGTTCCGAAACCGAGATCGTCGGCGTTGTCTGCGGGCGCCGCGGCGACGTGGTCACCGCCCTCGGGCCGATGTACCTGCTGGATCCGTCCCGGGCCGAGGACTCGGTGGCCGCATGATGACCGAGCTCCTCACGTGGGCAGGAGGCGAACCCATGTGCCTGTGGGGCACCGACTACAACGAGAGCATGGTCCGCTTCCACCGACGCTGCGGATTCACGATCACGGGCGAGCGAGAGCCATGGCAGGGGAGGCTGCCGACGAGCCGCACGGAGCCGGACCCACGCTCGGCGACAACCGCCTCGAAGGCCAGGTGCGGAAGAACCACGCACACGATCGTGGGGGCGGGACCGACTCGACGGCCCTGCCGCCGGAACAGCGGCACCCCTCCTCCGAAACCCGCCACCGTTTCCCGGACTCGGGGACAACGTCCGTGAGGCCGTGGGCCGTCATTGTCGCCCGACCCGGGCCCGAACCCGGTTGGCGAGCAGCGTCCGCTTCCGGCAGGATTCGTCGAATGGACTGCATCTTCTGCGGGCTCATCCGTGAGGACACCGGGAGCTGGGTGGCACGTGGCCCGGTGGCCTGTGCCTTCTCGCCGCTGGACCCATTGGCGCCGGGTCACACTCTGGTGGTTCCGACGCTCCACTACGCGGACGTCTTCGACACCCCGCCCGCGGTCCTCACCGAAGTGACGACTCTCGTCCAGCGCGTGGCCGAAGCCGCACGGAACGTCTTGAACGCCTCGGGCGTGAACATCCTCAATGCCAGCGGCCCGGGCTCGGAACAGTCGGTGCCCCACCTGCACTTCCACGTGGTTCCGCGGTGGATGAACGACGGAATCTCGACCTGGCCGGCCGGCCGCTCCGTCCATCACGTCACCGGTGATTTGGGTGCGCGGCTTGCCACGGCTCTGGGTTCGGGCCGAGACGGCTGAGTAGACCCGGAGCGCGTTGCCGGGCGCACTGCCGGGTCTGTGAGAGGTTCGGAGAGACGAATCGGGGGCAATCCCGCTACCGGTGGTTTGTTCACAGCAGGTCGGCACCAGGACGGGTTCTGTTGCGAACTCGCGGATGTGGGGCTGCCGTTCGTGATGGCGTTGAGGCCGCGCCACGGGATCCGGGCGCGGACCCACCGGGCCCACGCCCCGGCCTGGCGCAACCCGCGCGATCCCGGCGACGGGCACGAGGTGCCCCGCACCTTCCGCGACGGCCACACCGAGATTTGGTGGGCCGCCGACGCGACCCTGGGATCGTGGGGACCGGACGGGACGACCCGACTGATGGTGGCGACCGCCGATCCGGGGACGCAGCCGGCCGAGGCCGGCTGGTATCCCGCCACCAACCTGCCCCGCCCGGGCGGGCCTCGTGAGGACGAAAGCCCGCATCCCGCAGCCGACTTGACGGAGACTGTTCGCATCCATGGGATCCGTCATGGGATCGAGCAGAGCTGCGAGCAGGGCGAGGACGAACTCAGCTGGGCCGACTTCCAAGTCCGCTCCGACACCGCGATCCGCCGCCACCAGACTCTGGTCGACTGCGCGTTTTCGTGCAGTATGCGAGTCACGCCGAAGCGGAGCTGACCAAGTTGAGCGCCGCGCCGGGGTTCTGATCGCCACCGTCCTGCGCCTGGTCGCACGCATCGACTGAAGACGGCATCCGCTGCGCGCGATCATCGCACCGGCCGACGACCGAGGTGAGGGACTACGACAGCCACCGGAGGGATCAGCCCACGATCGCCATGATTGCCGCGCTTGTGTCCTCCCGAAGCGCGGACCGCTTCCGACTCCGGCGCGGACGGGCGCCTTCGACGGAGTGTGCCTCGGCCGTGAAAACGAACGACCCGAGACCACCCGGCGGGCACCGAAGCCCACTCCAAGCCTTGCTCGAGTCCCTCCCCGGCATCGGGCAGAGGCGCGTGGACCGATTGCTCGCCGAACCGGGGATCTCCACGAGCCGGCGAGTGCCGGAGTCTGGGCGTACAGCGATGCGACCGGCTGCTGAGGCGCTGGGTTCCTCGACTCGAGCGACGCAGCCGGCGACGCAGGCGGGAGTGGCCTGCAAGGCGGACCGGGCCAGGCTTTGTGTTGTGGATCCGTGGGTCGGTGGCCCGTTCCCGGCCGTGGGCGGGACGGCGATCGACCCTTACCGAGGTGCAGGCCGGGCGGTACGGCGCGGTGCTCTCGTGGGCCGTCGGTCCGATCGCGATGATGGTCTGCGTCGGAAGATCGCGAACTCCTACTACCCCAGGTCCGAGGTAATCGATGCTCCGGTCCGTCGCCGCCTTGGATACCCCGAACAACGGGGCCAGTTGGCGCATGGTCAGGTTCGCGCGCCAGTAGGCCGCGACCGGCAGTTCCCGGTCCGCCAGGGTCAGGCTCCACGGCCGGCCCCTGCGGACCTGGTCCGCGCCCTCACGCCACAGAACCGTCACCAGCTTCCCGAACTGCCGCGGGATCACCCTGCGGGCCTGCCGGCTCCGGCGGGACATATTCGTTCGCCCGCACGGATCCGGCGTGAGAGCCTCGCGCCTGTGGCTACGGAAACCGAGGTGGCAGAGCTGTTGCACCAGCGCGGATGGCGAACGGCCTTCACCATCGCCGAGCGGGTGAATGCGTGGGCCGCCCTGGTGGGTTTCATCGAGCGCGGCTACGGCGACGACATCCACGAGTACACCAACGACCTGTACTGCCGAAACTGGTTGCACGAGGCGTGGCTCCTGCTGGACGAACACATCGTCCAGCTCTGGACCCCGCAGATCAAAGCCCTGGACGACCGGTACAAGGCCGCGACCGTCGACGACGATGGGCAAGCACTCGACCGGTTCCACAGGCTGCCCGGCCCCGACCTGTGGTGGTGGCGGCGACACCCGCGCATCCTCACCGAAGACCTCGGGCGTTCGCTTCGCTCGGTCGGCGCCATCGGTACCGACCCGGACACAACGTGACCCTGCCTCGTTTCGGACGAACTGTGGTTTCCATTCGAGCCGTTGCTTCCCGAGCCCGCGCCGGAGGCGGTGCCCGGGAGTCCGCGTGTCCCGGATCGGCGGGCGTTGTGCGGGATCCAGTGGGAGTTCCTGCCGTCGGAGTTGGGTTTCGGGTCAGGGATGACGTGTTGGCGTCGCCTCGAGGCCTGGAACGGGGGCGGGGTGTGGGATCGGCCGTACGCGATCCTGCTTGCAAGACTGTATGCGGCGGAACAGTTCGACCGGTCTCGGGCGGTGATCGACTCCAGCCACGTCCGGGCCGCCCAAAGGCGAGGTTCCATGGAATTCTTGTTGGAGCGACGGTTGTTCGGGTTTCTGCTGCGAGAGGTGCCCGGCCTGCTGGAGCAGTCTCCGGAGTAGGCGGTTTACGACTCATCGACACCCGGGTCGAGGAGCCGCTACCGCGGAAGTGAGCACCGAACACCCCGCACCGCTGTGCGACATGATCCGGAACCCGACGCCACGAACGCGCCGCCGAACATCCACAGCGGTACGGGGACCGGTCCTTTACGGGACGGCGGGGAAGCGCTGTTCGTCTGCCTGTCCACCTTCGGCGGAGCGGGGCACCGTGCCGACCGGACCATGCCGCTGCGGGCCGCATCTCGCTGATCCTGTGAGCTGTACCGCGTGGCAGTGCCGGTTGGCGATTCGGTGGGCCGTTGGTTGCCAGGGCGGGCGGTGTGGTTTGTCGGGCTGCTTTGGCAGACTGCCGCCATGGAACACGCGCTCTGGGACGCGCTGTCGCGTCCGAACCATGCCGGGATCCCGTATGTCGCCCTGCTCGTAGGCGACGAAGACGAACCCGACAACACGCGGGTCCGTATCGGCGCCCCCGAGGCGGGTTCGTCCGTCACCCTCACGCGGCTCGGCGACTTCGTCGTTGCCGAGATCCGGGCCGGCGACGGTGTCCCGCTCACTGCCGACCAGGAAAGGCTGCTCGCCGCAGCGGAGTGGCGACACGGGCCGAGTTCGGTCGTGCCGGTCCGGGAACGCGTCTGGGCGCTCTCGTGGCGCTGGTACAGCGACGCGTCGGTGCGCGGCGCGCGTGGTCGCGCGATCGTCGAAGCCCTGCGCGACGTTCTCCACCAGGCTCCGGAGGACGTGGTGGTCCGCGGCGCGGACGACGACGGTCCGACCGAGCTCTACTCCGTGCGGGACTTCGGCGACCGTCCGAGTGCCGTCGGCAGCGCGCCGGAGTGCACCGAGTGGGACGACCTACAGCGCCGCCTCGATTGGGTACTGACCACGCTCGCCGCCGACTCGGCGGTCGTGATGAGCGGTCCGGACGGCCAGGTCGTGCAGTTCATGACCAGCCCGCACGGCGGTTCCCTCTACACCAGCGTGATGGACCCCGAACTCGACGCCGCCAAGCTGCCCGACGCGTCGAACCCGGGCTCCGAACGGGCCAGGCGCATGTTCGCGATCGGCTGGCGGCCGCAAGAGTGCGCCCCCGGGGTCGCGGAATGGACCCTCGGCATACCGATCGTGCATTGGGGCGCCGGTATCGTCCCCGCCCAAGCGGTCGCCGCCGCCCGCGCCCTGGGCATCCCCTCCCCGACCGCCCTGAACGTCCGCGCGTTCCGCAACGGCCCCCACACCGACCCCGCTTACGTGCCCGTCGAACTCGGCCTACGCAACGACGCGTCGTAACGGGACACCCGCCGCGTCTCGGCTGCCCGCCCGCCGCCCTCGTGGGCATCGCCCGTCCGGTATCGGCCGCAGACCTGGGGAGGCAGGATCTGCGCGTTCGCCCACGCCGGTGATTTCGTGGGCTGTGGCTCACGTGGCCTGTTGGTTTTCCGTCCCGGCGACAGACTGCAAGTCGACCAGTTGTGCCTGACCGTCGCCCGCTGACCAACCGTCGAGAGCGTTTTCGGTCAGTGTGACGAACACGTCGCCGGCACGTACGCCGACTTCGGTCAGATTCGCTGCGATGCGTCGATACAGATCCAGCTTGAGTTCCCGACGGCGTCCGGTCACCAGGGTGATCTGGACGTAGACGATGTCCTCGCGCGCCACGTCGAGGTGGTTCGGGTCAAAGATCAACTCGTCCGGGGCGTGCGGGGTGACGATCTGGAAACGGTCCTCGGCCGGGATGCCGATGGCGTCGACAAGCGCCCGGTGGACGCCGTCGGCGATGGCACGGCGCATGGCGGGCGGCCGAGTGGAGGAGAGGTCGATACGCACCAGGGGCATGGATCGCTCATTTCCGTCAGAGTCAGAGGTCAGAGGTCTTACGTTGATCCTCCGCGAGTCGCCGCCCACTTGAGCCTGGCGCGAGGGTCGCATCCGGTCTCCTCTGTCGCGGGGCCGGTGGCGCACCGCGACAAGCGACGCGACGCCGCGCGCGGGGTGGCCCGCGCCCGGGAAGGGTGCGATGGCCTCGACGTCCCCGCCGGGGAACCGTCGATGTCGCGACGCGGTCAGGGCGGGTTGGTGAACAGGCGGTCGAGGTGGCGGGCGATGGTCGTGGTGGCGTCCCGGGGTCCGATCACGCCCAGTTCGACGAGCGGCGTCAGGCCGGTGAGCGCCAAGAGGAGATTGGTCTCCGTCGCCGGGTCGCGGTCGGGGTCGATGTGGCCGTCGGTGATCGCCTGGCGGACGATCTGTTCGACGAGGTCGCGGCCGTGGATCAGGCCCTCGCGTGCGCGTGTGTGGATGTTCGCGTTGTGCAGGGCCTCCAGGACGTAGGCGGCGCTCATCCGGCTCGTCGTGCGCGCGCCGGGGTGCAGCGGGAGCATCTCCGTGAGCATCACCCGGAGCACGTCGCGCGGATGCGGCGCGTCGCCCAGATCCGCCACGCCTGCCGCGACGCGCAGCGAGGTCTGTTCGGACGCGAAGTCCATCGCGAAGACCAGCATCTCCTCCCGGGTGGCGAAGTAGTGCTGCACCGCGCCATGGGAGATGCCGGCCTCCTGGGCCACTTCGCGCACGCTCGCGTGCGCGATGCCGCGTTGTTCCACCACGCGCCACAGTGCTCGGGCGATCGTCTCGCGGCGCTCACGGTGATCCACCTGCTTGGGCATCGCCGACCCTCCTTTCCATACACTTGACATAATACACCTGACCAATAAACGCTGGAGTCCCGCCGTCGAAGAAGGGTGCGGCATGTCCGAGCGACCGAGAGCACACACTGCCGAGGGAGCCGTCCAGGGGCGCCGGCGAAAAGGGCACGCGGTGTTCCGCGGCATCCCCTACGTCCGGCCGCCGGTCGGGCGGTTGCGCTTCCGGGAACCCGCTCCGGTCGAAGGGTGGCAGGGGACGAGACAGGCCGCCGAGTGCGGCCCCGTGGTCCCGCAGGCGGGGCCGACGGCCGAGGACTCGACCGGCGACGACTGGCTCACCCTCAATGTCGCCACCCCGATCGTGGGAGCGGCCGGACTGCCCGTGCTGGTGTGGATCCACGGCGGCGCCTACATCGCGGGGACCTCCGCCGACCCGATGTACGATCCCGCCGCCCTGACCGAGGCCGGACTGGTCGTGGTGAGCGTCAACTACCGGGTCGCCGTCGAGGGTTTCGCCCACATCGAGGGCGCGCCGGCCAATCGCGGACTCCTCGACCAGATCGCGGCCCTGCGATGGGTACAGCGCAACATCGCGGCCTTCGGCGGAGACCCCGACCGGGTCACGGTGGCGGGACAGTCGGCCGGGGCGGGGTCGATCGCGGCGCTGCTGACGATGGAGCGGGCACGCGGGTTGTTCCGCAGGGCCATCGCGCACTCGGTCCCCGGACTGATGGCCACCCGCGATCCGGCCCGGGAGGTCGCCGCCGCGCTCGCGGCCCGGGTCGGGACGGTGCCCGACGTCGAAGCCCTCTCGGGCATCGCCCCCTCGCGCCTGGCCGGCGAACTCACCGCCCTCGGCGCCGATCTCGCCGCCCACCGGAACAGATGGGGTCGGCTCGCGGGGATCGGCGTCGCCGTATGCCCGGTCCTCGACGGCGAAGTGCTTCCCGAAACGCCCTGGCAGGCCCTGGCCGGCGGCCGAGCGAACGGAATCGAACTCCTCGTCGGCCATACCCGCGACGAGTTCCGACTGTTCAGCGTCATGACGGGGCGCCTCGGCACCTACACCGAGGACGAGACCCGCACCGCCCTCGACCTGTTCGCCCCGACACCGGACGGCCCCGACGCCTACCGACGCGCCCACCCCACCGCCACCCCGGAAGAACTCCTCGAACTCGTGTACTCCGACGCCCTCTTCCGGATGCCCTCGCTGCACCTGGCGCAGGCGAACCGGGCGGCCGGCGGCACCTCGTTCCTGTTCGAACTGCGACTCGCGGCCCCGGCGGGCGGCGGACTCCTGGGCGCCTGCCACAGCCTCGACGTCCCCCTCGCCTTCGGCACGCTCGACAGCCCCGCTGGCCGGCACTTCTTCGGCGACCGGCCGACGGCGGAGATCTCGACGGTGTCCCGGGAACTACGGCGGGCATGGACCCGCTTCGTCACGACCGGGAATCCCGGATGGCCCGGCCACGAGGCGGACCGAGGGCTCACCCGCGTCCTGGACGTCGACTCGACGACCGTCCCCTACCCGGAAGCCGTCTCCCGCCGCATCTGGGAAGGCCACGACCCGGCCCCCTTGGACCTCGTCCGAACGAGGACGATCCGCCCGTGACATCGCCACCCGAGGGCACGAACGCTTCGACGCCAGCGAACAGCCCCACGAAGGTCGGCGAGTCGGCCGCGCCGGCCCTCGACGCGCGTGGGCCCGGCCGCGTGCCACGACCAGGCCGAGCCGCCCCCGGGAACGTGGACGGTTCGGCCTGCTCGACGACCCCGATCACACGAGCCACCCGCGTAAACCCCCGCAGGCCGCACAGGAGTCGACGTCTCTCGGCTCCGGGAAGGTGCATCCATGGACGTACACGTGAGCGTTTGGGACGGCCGCGATCGGGTCCCGGGGGCCCGGGGCCCGACGGCTCGAATGGCCCCGGATTCCCCGACGACCGCCGCCGCGCCCGCGCTTTTCGTCCACAACATCTTCACCTGGGGCAGCGACCCCACGTACGGGTTTGCCGCGCAGCGGCCCCTCGCGGACGGCAGGCGGCTGCTCCTGATGGATCGCCGGGGATACGGTGACAGCCCGGACACCGCGCGCGGCGACTTCGACGTCGACGCCGAGGACATCGTGGGAGTCCTCGGCGACGAGACCTTCGCCGCGGGGCGCGGCGGCGCCCACCTCGTGGGACACGGCAACGGTGCCGTCGCCGCGCTCATCGCCGCCGCGCGCCGACCCGACCTCGTCCGCTCTCTCGCCCTCGTCCAGCCCTCCGTCTTCACGGCCGCGGCGCACCGCCGCGTCGTCGCCGACCTGCTCGACCGGGTGCGCGAGGGTCCCGTGGGCATCCCGGACGGTGTCACGCCGGAGCAGTATCTGCGCGCGTCCACCGAGGGGTTGGGGATGGCGATGCCCGAGCCCACCACGCGCCGACTCCGTGCCGTCGCCACCTCGATGCGAGAGCGGCCCATCTGGGAGGCGGAGATCCCGCTGGAGGCGATCCGGGACGCCGCCGTGCCGGTTCTGGTGATCTGCGGAACCTGGCGGGACGCGCCGGTCGCGTACCGCGAGCACGTGGGAGCCCCGCTCATGGCCGTGGCCGAGTCCCTTACGGAATCCCTCGGCGGCCGCCTCCTCCGGGTGCCCGGGTACTACCCGCACACCCAGGAGCCCGCCGCCGTCAACGCCGCCCTACAGGAATTCTGGGTCTGACCCGATCCCTGCCGGTCCGGTCCCGGGCCGAGCAAAGCCGCCCGTCGTCCACGCCCAGTACTCGGAGTGTCGACACGGCCTGTCCCGCCGCGCCCGCGGTCAGGAGCCCAGGTAGCGCAGGATGGCCAGGACTCGGCGGCTGTACCCGGTCTCGGGACCGTGCGGCAGGGTGGTGCGGGACGGCAGTTGGCGAACGACTTCCGGGTCGAAGGCGGCGCCGCCGGCGGCCACCCGGGCCAGTGCGTCGAGGAAGTCGTCCACGTGCGCGACACGGTCCTTGAGCAGATAGCCGACGGCCGCGTCGTCCCGGGTCGGCAACTCCACCGCGTAGCGCTTCTCGCTGTACTGGGACAGGACCAGCACGCCGACGTCCGGCTGCCGGCGGCGCACCGCCAAGGCCGCCCGCAGCCCCTCGTCGGCCACCACCGCGTCGGGCCGATGCGCGGCGACCGCCTCGATCATCGCCTCGCCGTCGCCCACACCGGCGACCACCTCGTGCCCCTCGTCGGCGAGCAGTCGGGCCAACCCCTCGCGCAGCAGCGCCGAATCGTCGGCCAACACCATGCGCACGGTACCTCCGCCGTGATCGTGGTGAGGCCTCCGGGAGGGCTGTCCACCCGCAGGATTCCGTCGAGCGCGGCGACCCGCCGGGCCAGGTCCGACAGACCGCCGCCGGCCGGGTCCGCGCCGCGCACGCCGGCGTCGACGATGCGCACGTCGATCCGGTCGCCCACGTCGACGACCGACACCGTCACCGCGTCGACGTGGGCGTGCTCGGCCGTGTTCGTGACGGCCTCGGCGACCACGAAGTAGACCACCGTCGCGACGATCGGTCGGTTCGTCGGCGAAGAGCGACTCCGGCCGGGCCACCAACGCCCGGGCCACCGCCACGCGTTGTCGCTGACCGCCGGAGAGCCCGCCCGGGCGGTGGTCCAGTCGATCGGCCGACCCGGTGGCCTCCGCGATGCGGTCCAGATGCGCCCGATCCACCCGCCGTCCGGCGATCTCGAGCGGCAGTGTGATGTTCTCCGACACGGACAGCGGACAGGGTCGGCAGCAGGTTGAACGCCTGGAAGGCGAACCCGTGACGTTCGCGCCGCAGTTCGGTCAGCGCCGTGTCGTCGAGATCCCCGAGCTCGGTGTCCCCGATGGCCACGCTGCCCCGGGTGGCGGTGTCCAGCCCGGCCGGACACTGAGCAGCGTCGACTTGCCCGAACCCGACGGCCCCATGATGGCGGTGAACCCGCCACGCGTCAGCTCCACGTCCACCCCGGCCAACGCCGTGACCCGCCGCGCGCCCGACCCGTACTCGTTGACCAACCCCCACGGGGAGGTGCCCGGTGGCCGAACCGGACGGGAATCTCGGGCAACGTGCCGGAAGAAGACCGAAAACCGTGCTCCTACGCGTCGTGGACCCTGCGGGCCGACGGGAACCGGGCCCTTGGCGGCGGGTGATCGCGAGCCGGCCGGCGCTCGGGAGTCGGGACGTCGCGAGATCGTGCGCATCGGGGTTCGACGGCACCTCGGGCCTGGCCGGCCCAAACGTGACGATCGAAGCGGCGTCGAACCCCATGCCGTCGATCCCCCGCCGCGCCGAGGGCGGGGCCGGTGGTCAGTACGTCAAAGCCGGGCTGAACGCACTCTTGCCGACACACCAGATGTCGACGTTGTTGGGATTGTGGTGCAGCTTGACCGACCAGTTCGTGGCACTGGGCGGACTGGCCGACTGGATCACCGTCATGGCTTGACCGGCGGAGATCGTGCCCGCCGTCTTGTTCAGCGGACCCAGGTTGACCGGACCGAAGGGACCGGACGTGCCGGCGGTGCCGCTGAACGTGACCGTGCCGCTCGGACCCCCGAGGTTGGCGGTGATCGTGAGGTCGCCGTTGTTGATGGTGAT
This sequence comes from Embleya scabrispora, assembly GCF_002024165.1. Lineage (NCBI taxonomy): Bacteria > Bacillati > Actinomycetota > Actinomycetes > Kitasatosporales > Streptomycetaceae > Embleya > Embleya scabrispora. The sequence continues at coordinate 235,598 of NZ_MWQN01000003.1, read as the reverse complement.
CAGCGGCGCGAGGGCGATGGTGGCCGAGAGCTGATGCGACGCGTTGGTGGTGAACGTCGCGGACTTGCCGGTGTAGCTGACCCCGACCGAGGTCAGACAGTCGTACTTCGCGGTGGACGGGCCGCCGGCCGTGGCGGTGCCGCCGAGCGCGACGGTCGCTGCCAAGGTACCGGCGAAGACGGCGGCGCCGGCCGCTAGGGCTTTGGATCGTGACATGGAGGATGCCCCTTTCGACAGATACTGCGGAAAGTTCCTGTCGGCGCATTTGGAGTGAATCCGAAGTCTCGGATTCCGTCAAGCAGGATCGGGCACAATTCTCCGACGGGACAATTCAAGATCGGCAATTCATGATCGCAATTCATGAACACTCATATCGGCAAAGAATATTCGGTTTCCGGGGTATTTCTCGATCATGGTGACACGTGTCGAATGAATCGGTACGCATCTCGCTCTTGACTATGGATGATCCAAATGTGCGAATAGTTCGCTACGCCTTTCGTTTCCGACGGGCTCCGAACAGGTCGTCCGCACCGGCCGTCCACACGAAGGAGCAACGTGCCAAAACGGCTATCCCGAAGATTGCCCCGCCATCGCCGGGCCGCCTCGGTGGCGGCGGCCGCCCTGGCCCTCGGCAGCGGTCTGGTCGCCCTCGCGCCGTCGGTGGGCGCCGGCACCGTGACCCCGGTCATGCGATGCACGACCCCGGTCGGCGCCCCCGAGGGGTCGCAGCGGTTCGAGGTGACCCTGGATCCGACGCACGGTGACGGCGCCACCTCGATGCACGTCGTGGCGGGTGGAAGTCCGGCGACCAGCCCGATCCCGATTCCACTCGCGACGATCAAGTCCGTCTACACGTTCGCCACATCCGGCGGCGCGACCGGGGATCTCTCGGTGGCGCCACCGTCGTTCGAGACGCCGATCGAGGTGAACACGCCCATTGTGCCGCCCCCGTTCACCGTGCCTACGACGATCGTCGGCGCGGCGGCCGGATCCACGGTGGACCTCACCCTGAAGTCGATCGTGGTGCAGACCATCGTCGGCGGAAACCTGCTCGCGACGGCGACGTGCGTGCCGATCTCCGGTAACGGCGTGGTCGCGTCGTACACGGTCGAGCAGGGCAGTCAGGCGCCCACGCTGACCGCGACGCCGAGCACCGTCGACTCGAACTCCCGGGTCACGCTGTCCGGCGCGCACTGGCCGGCCGGTCCGGTGGGGTTGACCATGTGCTTCCCCGAGTTCGGCGGATTCTGCGACAACGGCTACTCGACCATCGCCGCGAGCGACGTCAAGGTCGTCGACGGTGTGCTGTCGGGGTGGGTGCACGTCGCCGGCGCGGTTCCCAGTACGGCGGCGCTCCTGAAGGTCACATCGGGATCGGTGGCCCTGGAGGCGCCGTTGACCGTCGTGTCCGTACCGGTCGGCGGTCGGGGGCTCGTACTGAGCCCGGACACCGGTCCGATCGGCACCCGGGTGACCGTCACCGGTACCGCGTTCTCGCCGAACGCCCAGATCACCGTCCAACCCCAGGACGAGCCCGGGGCCCCGACGGAGGACGCGGTGACCACCACCGCGGACGCGAACGGCTCGTTCACCGCGACGTTCACGGTGACCGCCGCGGCCACCGTCGCGGTCGCGGCGTACGAGTTCGGCAACCCCGCGATCGGCAAGCGGACGCCCTACACGGTGGGCGAGGCCCCGGCCGGGACGACCCAGTCGGTCAGTGGGCAGATCAAGCCCGGCGGCCTGACGATGTCCCAGGCCGGCGACCGGATCGACTTCGGCAGCGCGACGATCGACGGCAAACCGCTGCGCCTGAACGCCGCGCTCAACCGGGTCACCGTGGTCGACGCCCGAGGGACCGACCTCGGGTGGTCGCTGACCGGCACGATGTCGGAGCTGACGGCCGAGAACGGCACCGACAGGCTCCCTGCCGGGAGCGTGACCTGGACTCCCGCGTGCGTGGCGGCCGATGGCGCGCCCGGAACGGTCACCCCCGGTACTCCCGGGCCGCTCGGGGCGACCCAGGCCCAGTTGTGCACGCAGACCCCGGTCGAGGGGCGAGCCACGGGCGGCAGCGTTTCGGCGGACGCCGCCATGACATTGACGACCCCGGCGTTCGTTCGCCCGGGGACCTACTCGGGGGTGCTGACACTGAGCCTGAGTTGACCGAGCGGGAGTCGACCGAGTTCGAGTCCAATCGAGTTCGAGTTCAACCGAGCTCGACCATCTCGAGCCCGAATCAACCGAGTTCGAGATGGTCGACACCGATTCGACGCGTCGGGATGTGCGGGTGTCGACGCTTCGAGGCGGTGCCGCATTAGCCGCCCGGTGGTCGGGGACGGCTCGGCCGGTGGTACAGGCCGCCGCCCCCGCCACCGGGCGTTTCCGTGCGCGGCACGGGATCGTGATCGGCCGCCCCGGAGCGAAGTCCCGGGCGGTCGCGCCCCATTCGTGACCACCCGGTATCGCGACCGCCGGGGGGCGGGGAATGCGCCGGCGTCCTCTGAGGCGAAGAATTCGGCGGGCGGCCGAGGCGTATCGACCGACCGGCGTCGCGGTGAATCGACGGCGCCCCACAACTCGCCCACCTGTCCGTCCGCGACGCCGATGCCGTGCTCGTCGACGGCCCGGCACTGCACGCCCGGGCGCGATCGCCCGCAACTGCCCGTGCGCGTCGGATTGAGCGCCGATACCAGCGGGGCCGGGGTGTCCGTGGGCCCGGCACGGGTGGCAGACGGTGACGGTGATGCTGAGCAGTGGATGCGGCGAAGAGGTGGCCTTTGCGGTTCCACGACGTCGCGGCCGCCTGCGTCGGGAGAGTGATCTTCGAATCACCTTGTGTTATCGAAATTGGCGCGAATACAGTGATTTCAGCCGCCGAAGGGATCTCTCGGGACCAAGGGTGCACCGCGTCGCTCCCGGCCCCGGCGAACGCCAAGGCTCCAAGGGGGTGATCGTACGGGCCCGCACGCGAATATCGGCTCTCGCGCCGCCGATCACGGAGTCGCCCGTGAGCCCCCGAACGAACCCCGCACGCCGGCAGGGGAGTCGGTCCGGCGCGCCGCATCCGGCCGGCTCGAGGACGGCACCGGCGCGGCCCCGAAAGCCGTCCGGGATTCGCGTGGCCGAAATCGGCGTGACCGAGCCGACAGGGACCCCGCATGGTGACGCCGCACACTGATCGGATGGGCCCGCATCACGAAGACCGGGCCCGCGACGGTGCGGAGCGCCCACTGGTGATCACCGCGGCCCGCTGGTGGGATCCCGCCGAGGACGCCACCCGCGACAACGCCCGAGTACTGATCCGGGACGGTCGTATCCGCCACGTCGGGCACGGGGCGGCCGTGCCGGCCGGAGCGCGCGGGATCGACCTGGGGGACCGGACGCTGCTGCCGGGGTTGATCGACTGCCATGTGCATCTCACCGAGGCCGTCCCCACGTCGCTCGCCGATCCCGTCAGTGCCCAGACACTCGCCGCGCTACCGCACCTGGACCGCCTGCTGCGCAACGGCTTCACCACGGTCAGGGACATGGGCGGAGCCCTCGAGGACCCCCTGGTCGTCCACCTGCGGGACGCGGTGGCCCGGCGAATCGTGCCCGGGCCCCGCCTGTTCGTCGCACCGCATCTGATCTCGGCGCGCGGCGGACACGGGGACAAGTCGGCTGCGGCGGTTCCGCACGGGGTTCAGGAGGTGGGGCCGCTCGCCGACGGGGCGGAAGAGATCGAGCGTCGGGTTCGCGCCGATGCCCGCGCGGGCGCCGACTGGATCAAGTTCGCCGCCACCGGCGGCGTCACCCACCCCGACGACTCACCGCTGCGCGTGACCTATTCACAGCTCGAGATGAACACCCTGGTGGGCACCGCGCGCGACCTGGACCTGCCGTGCGCGGTCCACGCGTTCTCCGACGAGGGCATCCGCCGCGCCGTCCGGGCGGGTGTCCGCTCCGTCGAACACGCGTGCCTGGCCACACCGGCAACCCTCGCCACGCTCGGTCCGCACGGCGTCTACCTCGTCCCCACCCTCTACGCCGTGTCGCATTTCCTGGCCCACCTCGACGACGACGCGTTCTGGGCCGACCGGGACGCCAACGAGCGCGCAAAACTGGCACGGCACGCACCGACCCTGCGGGGACACGGCCGGCGGGTGGCCGCCTGCACGGCGACCATCGCGTACGGCACCGATGCCGGGGTGTTCCCGCACCGCGACAACTGGCGGGAGTTCCCCGCGATGACGACGGCGGGCCTGACTCCCCTGCAAGCCCTGCGTTCGGCCACCGTCTCGGCCGCCGAGCTCCTGCGAAGACCACGGCTCGGTCGCATCGCCGCGGGAGGCGTCGCGGACCTGATCGCCGTGCCGGGAGACCCCTTGCGCGACATCGACACCATGGGTGGGGTCGACTTCGTTCTCCAGGACGGCCGTGTGCACGTCGACCCCACCGATCCGCCCCGCCGCGAGCACTCGGCGGAGCCGATGCGAGGTGACGGGCAGGCCGATGACGCGACCCCGCCGATCCCGGACCGGCTCGAACCCCGCCCGCTGCGAAGCGCACCGTGACGTCGTCGCCTTCCGACCATCCGACAGGAGATCGCATGCGCGTCCCCTTGGCAGAGGACCTGGCCATCGCAGACGAGCCCCGCACATCCGAGGGCCTGGCAGCCGATCGTGCCCTCCTGGACGACATCGCCTCCTGGATGCGCGACGAGCGCGCGTACTCCATCGGCGCTCCCGTCAACCTGGACATCGACTACCGGCACCTCGCGCCGTTCCTGGCGGTGCACGGCAACAACGCCGGAAGCCCCTGCGGAACCAGCGAATACCGCCTGCACACCAAGCACTTCGAGCGCGCCGTCGTCGACTTCTTCGCCATCCTCGCCGGCGCGCCGTCCGGCGCCGCGTTCGGATATGTGACCAACGGCGGCACCGAAAGCAACCTGTTCGGCGCGTTCGTCGGCCGCGAACGCCATCCCGACGCCGTCCTGTACGCGTCGAGCGACGTGCACTACTCCGTTCCCAAGATCGCCCGCCTGCTCCGGATGGAACTCGCGACGGTTCCCACCGATCGACACGGGGCGATGGACCCGCGCGCCCTGGAATCGGCATGCCGAGCCAACCGGCACCGCGGCGCGGTCGTCGTCGCCACCATCGGCAGCACCGGAAGGGGAGCGGTCGACGATCTCCCCGCCGTACACGCGGCGTTGGCCGACGCCGGCGTCGAACGCACCCACCTGCACGCGGACGCGGCGTTCGGCGGCCCGTTGGCCGCGCTGGGACCGTCCCCACGACCATGGGGTTTCGCCGACGGCGCCGACAGCATCGCCATCAGCGGCCACAAGATGCTCGGCTGCCCGGTCCCGTGCGGCATCGTCCTGGCCCGCCCGGAGCACGTGGACAACATTAGGGAGCAGGGCGCGGCGGTAGGCGCCGACGACGACACCATCGGCGGTTCCCGCGACGCCCTCTCACCCGTCCTGCTGTGGCACGAGCTGCGCCGGCTCGGCCGCCAGGGCATGGTCGACCGCGTCCACGAATGCCTGCGCATCGCGGAATACGCCGCCGAACGCCTGGAGCGACGCGGTCGGCACCCCGAGCACCCGGCCGGCACGAACACGGTGCTCTTCGACGCCCCCTCGCAGGCGATGTGCGAGCGGTGGCACCTGTTCCAGGTCGACGGCCGGGCCCACCTGGTGACGATGCCCCACGTCACCGAGGACCACATCGACCGCCTGTGCGCCGAACTCGGCGACCCGCCCACGGACGGATGACCTAACCGTTCTGGTGTCGGCGGCCTCGGGCGAGGATCAGTGCGGGGTCGCGCAGGGCGTTCAGGTCGGTGGTCGGGTCGCCGGCGACCACGAGCAGGTCCGCGGCCAGGCCCGGAGCCAGTCGGCCCGTCTCGTCGGTCAGGCCCAGCGCCTCGGCCGAGCGGGTGGTGGCCATCTCGACGATGCGCTCCAGCGGGAAGCCCAGATACTCGTAGAGCCCGAGGGCGCCCACGAAGTCGCCGAACCCGGAGAACGGCAGGCCCGCGTCGGTGCCGGTGACCAGCCGCACGCCCAGTCCGTCCATCCAACGCAGCCTCGCGAAGGAACGCTCCGCCCGCTCGGGGCCGAGCCGTTCGATGAAGGCGCGCCAGTTCGGTGACATCGCCGAGCACACGTGGATGCCCTGTTCGACGATCCGCGCGGCGACGTCCTCGCGTTCGTCCGGGACGCCGTCGGTGAGCCACGTGCAGTGCTCCAACGAGTCGACACCGGCGTCCACCGCGGACACGATCGACGCGGTCCCGTGCGCGTGCGCGGCCACCCGCAGGCCCGCCTCATGCGCCTCGTCCACGACGACGCGCAGTTGCTCCGTGTCGAATTGCGACTCCCACATGGCCGCGCCGCCCGGCGTCATCTGGCCACCGCTCGCCATCACCTTGATCAGATCCGCGCCCGCGGCGACGTTGCGCCGAATCCGGTCCCGGATCGCCGCCGTGCCGTCCACCTCGCCGCCGAGGAACCAGCAGTGGCCGCCCGGCGGCGTGAGCGGCGCGGTCGCGGCGAGGATGCGTGGACCGGGCAGGTCGCCCGCGGCGATCGTGTCGCGCAGCCGCACCGCGAGCGCGCCGCGGTCGCCGAGGTCGCGGGCGGTGGTGACGCCGCCGGCGAGCAACTGCCGGGCGCGATCCGCCATACCGAGCGCGAGCGCGGCGTCGTCGGTGTCGCCGAGAGTGCCGACCGGGTCGGGCCCGGCGTCGAAGGCCAGGTGGACGTGGCAGTTGATCAGGCCGGGCAGCACGGTCGCGCCCGGGTGGTCGCTGCGTTCCACATCCGGGCCGGCCAGCGCCTCGACCACGCCGCGCGGGCCCACCGCGACGATCGCGCTCCCGTCGACCAGGACCGCGCCGTCCTTGATCCGCGCCCCGGCAGGGCCCTGCAATACCTGATCCGCCGTGATCAGCAACGCCATTCGTGCCCACTCCTTCGCGCCGGGTCGCCCACCACCCTCGCACGCCGCGGCCGGCCCCGCGGGCGATGGGCGCGCACCACGAAGGAATCATCCCGACCGGCGACCCGCGGCCGCCCGGCGGGTGTTGCCGGGTGCCGCCCCTCGGCAGGACCAGGGGCGGTACCCGGCGGCGTCGGATCAGGCCCAGTACTCCACGTACAGGGAGAAGCCGACCGCGCCGTTGCCGGTGCAGTGGTACGTGCTCGCACCGGCGTAGTGCACGTACATCGCGCCGGTGTTCTGGCACTCGGACAGGTAGCGATAGGTGGCGATGTAACTCCCGCTCGCCGCCTGCGCCGAGCCGGCTCCCGCCGTCACCAGTCCCGCCGCTGCCGTGGCCGCGAGCGCCAGACCGGCCAGTCTCCGCGTCGACTTCGACATGTGTTCCCCCGTTCGTCGATCAAGCACGAGCGCTCATGGTCCGACTCCGGTCGAGAGCGCGTCAAGGTCCGTCACACAGGGGCCGAAGCCCGACACAGTGCGGACGTGCACACCAACCGGCTGTACTGCCGGTGCAATTCAGGGCGGCGGCGATCGAAAACGACATGTCGGTCCGACGGGCAATCGTGTAGCGATGACGCGCCGGCCCCATCGTCCGTGACGGATCTCGGCCGCACCGATGAGTTCCGGACGGATCCGTCGTCCATACCTCCGGATGCACCGACGTCGGTGGATCGGAGCGGGAACAATCGGTCCGGACGATGATCCGGCGGGGCGAGCGGGAGACACAGTGAGCGGTACCAGGGTGTTGGTGGCGGGAGCGAGCATCGCGGGGCCCGCGCTGGCCCACTGGCTGCGCCGGCGAGGGGCCGAGGTGACCGTGGTGGAGCGGGCCCCCGAGCTGCGCCCCGGCGGGCAGGCGGTGGACGCGCGCGGGGTGGCCAAGGAGGTCATTCGGCGAATGGGACTGGATGCGGCGGTCCGCGCGGCGTGCACTGACACCGCCGGCGCGCACACCGTCGACGCGGACGGGCGAGTGCTGGAGACCTTCAGTGCCGACGACGACGGTGGTGACGGGTTCATCGCGGACATCGAGATCCTGCGCGGAGACCTGTCCCGGGTGCTCCACGACGACACCCGCGACGGCGTCGAGTACATCTTCGGCGACCGGATCGCCGAGCTCACCCAGGACGCGGACGGCGTCGACGTGGTGTTCGCGGGCGGCAGCCGGCGGCGCTTCGAGCTGGTGGTCGGGGCGGACGGACTGCACTCGCCACTGCGGGCGATGGTCTTCGGGCCGCATGAGCGGTTCCTCCGCCACCTCGGTCAGGTGCTGGCCTTCTACAGTGTGCCCAACGAGTTCGGGCTGGACCGTTGGCTGCTCGAGTACCAGGATGCCGAATCCGGGCGCTCCGCCCTCCTGCGGCCCATCCAGGACGCCACCCGGGCGATGGCCATGTTCTACTTCGCCTCGGCCGACTTCGACGTCGACTACCGTGATGTCGCGGCCCAAAAGCGCCTGCTGCGTGAGCGGATGGCCGGCCTGGGCTGGTTGACCCCGGACATCCTCGCGCACCTGGACGACGCCCCCGACTTCTACCTCGACCAGGTCGCCCAGGTGACGATGGACCACTGGTCGAGCGGACGGGTCGGGCTGCTGGGGGATGCGGCGTTCAGCTCGTCGCCGATGTCGGGGCAGGGCACCGGGCTGGCGCTGGTCGGGGCCTACCTGCTGGCCGGTGAACTGGCCGCCGCCGGATGGGACCCGAAGGCCGGGTTCGCCGGCTACGAGGCTCGGATGCGTGCGTTCGTCGAGGCCAACCAGGAGATCGGTCGGTTGAACGCCCGCAGCCGAGCGATCCCCGGGCCGGACACCGAGCCGGGCCCCGATTTCACCGGCGAATGGTTCACCGAGCTGGTCGGGCGCGCGATCAACGGTGTCGAACTGCCCGACTACACAGACGTACCGGACATCGGGGCGCCGGCGGGAACGCCGACAACCTCCTCGGGCAAACCGTAGGCGTCGCGGAAGTCGCAGACGCGGCGGGTCGAGCTGCTACCCGTGGCCGGGTCCGACCACGGTCCCCGAGTTCACGGAACGCCCGGAGCGGTGCGGATCATCGACGGGCCCGGCCGTCGAGGCGGATCGTCCACGGCTCGACGCTGTCCACTCGAAGGTGGGTCTCGCTCCACGGATCACGCGCGAGCACGGTACGGACGCTGTCCGGCGATTCGGCCTCGACGACGAGCACCACACGATGCTCGTCGGCGAGTGGTCCGCCCAACAGGACGACACCCGACGCCACGAGCTCGTCCATGAAGGATGCGTGGGCCGCCCAGTCGGACTGTTCCTGCATGGGGCGTGTCGCATCCCAGTGAGGGCCCGAGCGGCGAAGAAAGACAAGAAACACAGCCACGCTCGGACTCTACCGAACCGTAGCGTCACCGGGTTCCCCACGGATTCGGACCGGGGACGGATGCGGGTGTCCGATGTCCTCCGCGCGGTTGTGAGCGGCCGGACCAACGTACCGGGGGTGCGGGCGGGAAGTCGGTACCCAAGTCCTCGTGCCCGGGAAGGAGGTACTCGGCCGCACCGGATCCATAGTGTCGAAACATGCGATCACACGAGCGTGCTCACGAACAGTGCGACACCCGAAGCCATCTGCACACAAAGGGAGTTCACGCGCATCGCGGGACCGGACGAGGTTCGCGCACCCTGTTGTCGGCGGCCGCGCTCGCCGTGTGCCTGGGGACGACCGTGGGGGCCGCGCCCGCGCAGGCGGCCGGCTCCGCCGACCCGGTACGGGCGCTGTCGAGGGCGGCGCAGACGTTGGGTTCGACCCGGCCCGGCGGGTCCGACCACGATCTGCGGGCCTTCGACCGCATGATCGGCAACGCCTCCGTCGTCGGTGTGGGAGAGGCCACGCACGGATCGAACGAGTTCCGCGCGTTCAAGGACCGCCTCTTCCGCCACCTCGTCGAACGAAAAGGCTTCACCACGTTCGCCCTGGAGACGAACTGGAGTACCGGTCTGCGGCTGAACGACTGGGTCCGGACCGGCAGGGGAGACCTGTCGAGGATCATGGCCGAAGAGTTCCAGCACGCGAACGTCATCTGGAACACGCGGGAGACCGAGGACCAGCTCCGCTGGATGCGCGACTGGAATCGAACCCACCCGGACCGTCCCGTCCAGGTCGTGGGCGACGACGTCGGCTACGCGGGGCCCGAACTGTTCGACACCGTCACCGCCTACGCGGCCCGGTGGTACCCGGACCTGCTTCCCGAAGTGCGGCGCCTGTATCGCGAGTCCCGGCCCACCGGCACCGCCGGCGAGGCCATGGCGAGCTGGGAGCGGATACCGCTCGCCGACCGCGAGCGCATGCGCGGGGACGTACAGCGGGTGTTGCGGCTCCTGGAACAACGGCCTGCGGGGGCCGACTCCCGGCAGCACGACCTGATCCTCCAACACGCGCGGTCCATCGCCCAGGTCGGCACGCTCTGGGGGTTCGACTTCACCAAGGACGTCCCGGCGATGATGCGCTACCGGGACGAGCAGATGGCCGCCAACACCGTGTGGTGGCACGAGCACACCGGCTCGCGCATCCTGCTGTCCGCGCACAACGGCCACGTCGCGAAGGTGACGTCCAGTCCCGAGAGCTACCCCAAGCTCCAGGGCGAGTTCCTTCGCGACCGGCTCGGCACGCGCTATGTCAACGCCGGTTTCACCTTCGGGCAGGGCGAGTTCAACGCATGGGCGCCGGGAGACCCCGACAAGGTGCCACGTCCCGTCTCGCTCGGGCCCGGGACCCCGGCCGGCAACGAACACACCCTGGAGACCGTGTCCGACCGCGACTACTACCTCGACACCCGCCACGCGCCGGCCTCGGCTCGCGCGTGGCTGAACAACGCCCGACCCACCCGAAGTCTGGGCGCCGAGTGGCCGATCCCGGAATACGAGAACGTCAACCTCAAGCAGTCCTACGACATCCTCATCCACCTGCACCGCGTTACCGCCACCCACCAGAACTGAGCCCGCGACCCGGCACCGAATCCGCGCCCCCGCTCGCCCCGCGCGTGGGCGGGCGGGGGCGCGTCCACGTGAACACTCCGACTGCGCCCCGCAGGGTCGGGCCGTCGCCGGCCCATCGGTCAGTGCCACAGCCAGGCGGCCACGCCGGAGACGGCGATGAGCAGGCACACGCCGAGGTTGACGACCTTGTAGGTCAGGAACACCGCGACGAACTCGCGGATCGTCGCGCTGGGTTGGAAGTACTTCGCCGTCGGCGCGCCGACCACCTGGCCGCGGACTCCGGTACGTCGGGCGGTCAGCGCGGCACGGAAGACGTGGAAGTTGTTGGTGACGATCACGCACCGGTAGTCGGGATCGATCTTCGTCATGATCGTCTTGCTGAAGCGCAGGTTCTCCTCGGTGTTCCGGGAAAGGTCCTCGCGCACGATCCGCTCCGCGGGTACCCCGCGGGTGACCAGGTAGTCGGCCATCGCGTGCGACTCCGGCAGATGTTCGTCGGGGCCCTGGCCGCCCGACGTGATGAGCACGGGCCGGTTCCCACGCGCGACCTGGGCGTCGAAGAGCTTTCGCGCGCGGTCGAGTCGGGAGGCCAGCAGGGGCGGCACCGTCGTACCGCCGACGAGGCCGGAGCCCAGTACGACCACGAAACCCACCGATCGGCGCACCCGCAAACGCTCGTAGAGGAAGGCATAGCCGAGGAAGCACACCAGCAGGAAGGACACGTAGCCGACCACCAGCACGACCGTGCCGGCGATCACGATCAGGGTGCGTGAGCGGATGAACAGGGCGGTGACCAGCAGGATGATCACGCCGACGATGGCCAGCCCGGCGAGCAGCGAGAGCAGGTTCGCGGCACGAACTCCCTCCCGCCGCACCATCGTCGCGCCGTTGGACACCAGCGCGCCGGCCAACAGGAGCACGCCCAGAGCCGGCAGGAACAGGAGCAGCAGCGTCACCACGTCGGCGAAGCGCTCCGGCATGCGATGCAGTTCGCCGAGCAGCCCGACGACGAGGGCGACCACGGCCAGGCCGAGGAGGACGGCGTTACCGAATCGGCGTGGGTCGCGGACGACTCCGACGAGGAAGAACAGGAAGAACAGCGCGGCGAAGAGGTAGGCGAACACCGCCGAAGCCTACGGACGAACGCGCCACGTTCGCACCGCGCGCCCACGGCGTCGCCTTCGCGATCGCGATCGGGAGGGCCGTGAGACGGAACCGAACGCATGTGCGTGGTGGACATGCGCTGCCCAGGGAACACACACCGGTTGGGTCGGGCCCCACCGGTCCTCGTTCTCGACCGGTTCTCGACCGGCCTCACTTGGGTGCGCATCACCACGGTGTGGCTCACTTCACCGCACGCGCGACGGGTCGCCCCGTGACGCCCAGTGACCGACTTCGCGTATAGGCGTCGACGTGGCATCCCGCCCGGAGCCGGTGGCCGACCGGCGGGGGCTCGGGCCGAGGCGGAGGGCCGCCCCGGCCGCCCGTGCGTGTTCGGGGAAGTAGGGGGGATCAGTAGGCGCGGCTTCGCGAGGTGTAGGCCGCGGCCGGCGCGGTGCCGCCGCGGGGGTAGGCGATCGTGGTCGGATCGCCGTCGGAGGTGTAGCGGCGGACGCGGCCGTCGGCGAGTTGGTCCAGCCACGCGGTCGACCCGTAGCGGGCGTCCTCGCCGGTGGCCGGCGCGGAGCGGATCCGTGCCACCGCGCCCGGGTCGAAGGTGGGCGCGAACGGTGACGGGGCCGGATTGGCACCGACCAGGAACACTCCTCGGTGTTCGTAGGCGACCGTGCCGCTGTTGCCCTTGGCCGCGAGTGACGCCGGCTTCGGTTCGGCGCCGAACGGCAATGCGAGGGTGTCCACGGTGGCGCCGGGGAGGGCGGCCAGGATCATCGCCTGTTGCTCGGCGATCTGCCGGGTGGCCGCTTCCGGGGTCGCCGAACGCAGGTTGGCGTGGTCGCGCGTGTGGTTGCCCACCTCGAACCCGTGATCATGCAGCCACGGCAGGGTTTTGCGGCCCCCGGGGTCGCCGAAGGGGTCGGCGTTGACGAACATCGTGGCCACCGGGCGGAACCCCGGGTGGGTACGGGCGACGTCCAAGAGGATGCCGACGGCGGTGTCGGGTGCGGCCCCGCCGCCCGGGTCGAGGCGGAACTGGCTCTTGGACGAGTCGTCGAACGTCAAGACGACCGGATGGGTGCCGGCGGGGATGTCGATGCGCCCGGACGCGTATTCGGCCGCCGTCACCGGGACGTACTTCTCGCGCGCCAGGCGTTCCAGCTCGGCGCGAAAGTCCTCGGGCGTACGGTCGTACACGCTCTTGGGCGACGTGACGATCTGGTGGTACATCAACACCGGCACGGCGCCGGTCTCGTCGGCGCCCACCGCGGCCGGGTCGGCGGGGACACGGGCGGGTGGGGCGGCGGGTTGCCCGGCTGCGGCCGGTTGTCGTCGGGCGTCCCCGGCGGACGGCGTGCCGTCCGAGTGGGCGTCGTCACCGCAAGCGGTGGCCGCGAGCAGGAGCGCGGCGAGGGCGGCGACGGTGGGAACGAGTCGATGCTGCACGGTCTTCTCCCGAAGGTGGCGAGGCGGGGTCACGGCGTGGCGCCCAGGGCTGCGCCCTGGTAGCGGGCGCCCGCGTTCCAGAGCAGGAAGGAGGGCATGTTGTTGTCGCGTGCCGCCTTGATCTGGGCGGCGACTTCGGCGGGTCCGTAGGTGACGCCCATCGAGAAGTCCTGCAACCAGGGCACGACGCTCGCGCCCGTGCCCGCCGTCTGCTTGGTGAAGTCGGCGAGGGAGCGCTGGACGATGTCGTAGGGGCTGCTGTTGGGGGAGGCGACGCCGTACTCGCCCGCGGCCCAGTGCGACGGGTAGACCATCGGTGCGATGTAGTCGGCGGACTTGGCGAGCAGCGGGATGTCCTGGGCGATCTCGGTCGGCCGGGTTGCGGCGATGCCGAACACGGAGGCACCGAGGAAGGCGCCGTGCGGGCGGATCGCGGTGCGGGTCTCGGCGACGAAATCGGCGATGGACTGCTCGGGCGCCCGTTTGCCGAGTCCCGGGAACGACATCTGCGAGAGTCGGCCGTCCGGGCGACGCACGTAGTCGTACAGGATGTCGTCGAAGCCGAGCTTCGCCGCCTCGACGGCCAGGTCGATGTTGTAGGCGCGCACCTCGGGATCGGCGAAGTTGGTGAACGCGAACTTGCCGTAGTGCCCGCCGTCGTAGGCATCCCCCGAGGGCGTTTGCACGAGTCGGTTCTTGGCGCCGGCCGCCCAGGACTTCGCGCCCAGGACCGGATCGCGGAAGGCGACGATGCGGCCGATCACGCGCACCCCCATGGCGTGGAGTTGGTCCAGCACCGCGCGCGGGTTGTACGAGGGCTTGTTCGCTCCGATCTGTCGGGCCAGGGGCACCTGGGAGTCGTAGCCGACCTCGCCGCTCTCGTCCTTGATGTCCAGTTCGACGGCGTCGATCTTCTTCTGCCGTGCCAGGTCGAGCAGCGGCTCGCGCAGGGATGCCGCGCTCCAACCGATGGCGGTGATGTGCGCGGCGCGGGCGCCCGGGTAGGGCACGGAGACGATGGTGGGGACCTTCGTGGCGTTGCCCGCCTTGTCGGTGGCGACGACGTCGAAGGCGGAGGGCGCCTGGCCCAGTTCGACGGTGAACCCGCCGTCCGGGCCGACCTCGGCCCGCCGGCCCGCCACCTGGACGCCGGTGGCGCCCTGGGCTCGTCCGCGTACCGTCACGGGCGCGTTCATCTTCTGCGCCTTCACCGGCTCCACGGTCAGCGTGGGTGGGGTGGTGTCCACGGTGAATTCACGGTCGACGGAGGTGGACGTCATCGGTAGAGCGCCGTCGATGGAGGCGGTGAAGCGGTGCCTGCCCTCGGCGAGCCCGGGGGTGGAGACGACGAGTCGATCGCCCACGCGGCGGCCGGCGAGGGGCCGGCCGTCGAGGGTGATGCGCACGTCGTCGAGCGATTCGGCCTCCACCTGCCAGGTCTGGTTCCGGCCGACGGCGGTGCCGAGCACGGCACCGGACGGGACGCCGTGGACCGCGAGTTCGGGGGACAGGGACGAGACGAGAGGGAGGGCGGCACCACTGACGCCGACGACGGCGATGGTGGCGACGGCGAAGTAGACGGTACGTCTTGTTCGCAGCCTGGGGGACAGTCCAGTCATGATGGCACTCCGGAGAGTAGTCAAGTGATGACGGACTGTTGCCCATAATGATCACAATCATCTTTGAACATGAGTAAATAAACTCATTTGTCAGACATTGCACTCGTGCGGCCCGCGAGTCGCGGTGTCGTTGCCGTTGGCCGGCGACGGGGCCGAGGGCGCCCTGTCGGCCATGGTCGACGGCCTGCGACGCAGGCTCGCGCCGCCGGGCGAGCCGTCGGGTGCTCGCGGTCGCCGGTAGGTGTACCTGTCCGGGATCACCGACACCACGTCGGCGTAGGTCCGACCGGGGCGCACCGTTTCCGCACCGTCGAGGCGACTCGTCCCCACGAGGATGCGCTCGGGAGCTTCGGTAACGTTGCCGTGATCGGCCCACTCGTGGGTTGCCCCACCGTGCGCGAAGCGAGGAAGACGGCCCATGGATTTGCTTCAGCTACGGTACTTCCAGGCGGTCGCCCGCCGGGAACACATCAGCAGGGCGGCCGAAGACCTGCGAGTCGCGCAGCCCTCGGTGAGTCGGACGATCGCCCGGCTGGAGAAGGGCCTGGGAGTACCGCTCTTCGACCGTCGAGGCCGCCAGGTACGGCTCAACGCGGCCGGCGCGGCCTTTTTGCGCCGTGTCGATCGAGCGCTCGGCGAACTGGACGACGGACGCCGTGAGTTGGCGGACATCGCCGGCTTGGAGCACGGTCACGTCACGGTGGCGGCGGAGACGCTCCTGTCGGTCACCGAGGTCCTCGCGCGCTTTCGCGCCGAGCGTCCGGGTGTCGACGTGCGGCTGTTCCAGGCGAACGCGGACGCGATGGCGCGTCACCTCGGGGAGCGGGAGGTCGACGTGTGCTTCGCCTCGCAGCCGCTTGCCGGGCCGGCACTGGCCTCGGTCGAGCTTCTGCGCGAGGAGGTGCTGCTCGCGGTTCCGGCGACTCATCGCCTGGCGCGACAAAAGCGGGTGGCCGTCGCCGAGTTGGCGGGAGAGCCGTTGGTGACGTCGCGGCCCGGCTTCTGGCCGCGCACCCTTTTGGATCGTTTGTTCGCCGGCACGGGCCTGCGGCCGGTGATCGCGTGCGAGACCGACGAACCGGGAGTGATGGGGGAACTGATCGGTGCGGGGCTCGGCGTCGGGCTCGTGCCGGCGATGTCCCGGCGGGCGGCGACGACGGCGCCGATCGTCTGGCTGCACGTCGATGCCCCGGGTTGCGAACGCGTCCTGAGCGCGGTGTGGCGTGCGGATGCCTACATGTCGGCGGCGGCCGGGAGGCTGCGCGATCTCTCGCGCACCATGTTGAGCCCGTCGTGACGCAGTGGCGAACCTCGCCGTAGTCATCGATATTCATGCCCCTGCGGTCATCAGCACATGGCACAACTGGTCTTGGACGACATGAGACGCCCTCCATACCGTCGAGTGCATGAAATTCGCACCGACAGCGTGGCCGTGGCCCCACTCCGAGTCGGGAGTGGAAGACAACGCACAGGCCGTGAGCGATCCGACGCGCCGGACCGTCCTGCGCGGCCTGGCGGCGGTGCCCGTGGCGGCGGCGGCCGCGGGTTGTTCGACCACGGAATCGGACCACCGACCGAGCTTCGCGTCGGCGCCCCCGGCGGGAAAGCGACCGCTGCCGATCCCGCCGCTGGCGAAGTCCACCGTCACCGACGACGGCACCCGCCGCTTCGACCTCGACATCCGCGCCGGCACCACCCAGATCGTCGCCGGTGTCACGACTCCGACCTGGGGCTACTCGGGCGCCATCCTGGGCCCGACGCTACGGGCCAAGCACGGCGAAACGGTGGCCGTACGCGTGCGCAACTCGCTCGGGGAGGTGACATCCGTGCATTGGCACGGCATGCACCTGCCGGCGATCTTCGACGGTGGTCCGCATCAGCCGATCATGCCCGGCGGCACCTGGACCCCCACCTGGACGGTGAAGCAACCGGCGGCGACGCTTTGGTACCACCCGCACGCCCACGGCACCACTCAACGCCACGCGTTCCGAGGTCTGGCGGGACTGTTCATCATCGACGACGACGATCCGGTCTCCCGCGAACTGCCGCACGACTACGGGGTCGACGACGTGCCTTTGATCGTCCAGGACAAGAAGTTCACCCCGAACGGAAACCTGGACGAGCGCGACGATCCCAGTGCCGGGCTGCTCGGCTCCACCGTCACCACCAACGGAATCGCCGACACCTACCTGAACGTGACCACCGAACGCGTCAGGCTCCGCGTGCTCAACGGCTCGACGGTCCGCTTCTACAACCTGGGGTTCGACGACGATTCCGAGTTCGAGATGATCGCCTGCGACGGCGGCCTGCTCGAGGCGCCGGCCCGGCTGCGGCGGCTTCGCCTCACGCCCGGCGAACGGGCCGAGATCATCGTGACCATGCGCCCCGGTCTGACCCGGGTCCTGCGCGCCTATCCCTTCGAGGACGACAACGGCATCCAACGCTCCCAGCCGGCGGCGAACTTCGGCCTGGCGGACACCTTCGACATCGTGCTGCTCCGGGCCGCGAACACCCTGAAGCCGCGGCCCGCGCCGCCCACCGCACTCGCCCACATACCGCCGATCGACACGAACGGAGCCGCGACGCGAACCTTCCTCTTCGGCCAGGTGTCCATCAACGGGGCGACCATGGACATGCAGCGCATCGATGTGCAGACGGTCGTCGACACTCCCGAGATCTGGGCCGTCACCAACGGCGTCAACGGGGTGCACAACTTCCACGTGCACGACACCCGGTTCCGCGTGATCGACATCGACGGCCAGGCCCCACCGCCGGAACTCGCGGGATGGAAGGACACCGTGAATGTGCGACCGTTCAGCACCGTCCGGCTGGCCGTGCGCTTCAGCGACTACACCGATGCCAGGTGGCCATACATGTACCACTGTCACCTGATGTATCACGAGGACTACGGCATGATGGGGCAGTTCCTCGTCCTGCGGCCCGGGGAGAAACCCGACTCGGTCATCGGACAGGGCGGCGGTGGCCCCCACCACGAGCACGGCGCACCCCCGCGGTGACGACGTCGCGGACGATCGAGTCCGGGGCACGCGCGACGTCGTCGAGGCGTGTGTCGTCCTCACCCGACGCGCTCGCCGTCGCCGCGGCCGGTGTCTCGACGGCGTCCTTCGACGGTGTGTCGTTCCCACATCCGGTCGCGAGCGGTATCCCGACCAGGACCATGCCGCTCGGGCCGGCGTGGAACTCGGCGTGTGATCGTGTTCCCTGCGGGAATTCGTTTGTCCGGGTGGGGAGTTCGGCGCATTCTGGGTCGATGGACATGAACGAGGTCCGCGCGCGGTGGTCGCGGGACGGTTTCGTGGTGTTGCCGGGCTTTCTCCCGGCGGAGGATCTGGCGTCGGCGCAGGCCGGTCTCGAGGTGCTCCATCCGACGGCCGCGGGTTTCCACGACGGGCTCGATCCGCGCGGTCGTCGATACGTCGGCGACGAGTTCGCGGGGATCGACGCGTTCCCCTTCGCCTCCCCCGAACTGAGCCTGTTGGCGGTGCACCCCCGCCTGACGGACCTGGCCGCCGCGCTCGCGGGGGACGACGAGTTGCGGATGTACCAGGCCGAGGTGTGGGCGAAGTACACCGGTGCCGCCGACTACGACCAGGACCTGCACCGGGACTACCTCAACCACACCGTCCTGGTGCCCACCGTCGCAGCCGGGTACCGCCAGGTGGAGATGTTCCTCTACCTGTGCGACGTGCCGCAGGACCTGGGGCCGCCGCACCTGGTCCCGCGCGAGCACACCCGGCACCTGCCCGCCCGGCCCAACTGGTACCTGCGCCCCGGCGCCGATCCCGGGGGTGTCCCCGACGACGACCTGCGCGCGTTCGTCGCCGCCGGCGACACCGGCGCGCTCTACGACGCGGAGGTGTCCGCCGCCGGCCCGGCCGGCACCGTCGTCGCCTTCGGACTCGACACCTTCCACCGCGGCACCGCCCTGGCCCGCCCCCGCGGGGCCCGCTTCACCATGCACGTCAACTACCGCCCGGCGTCCGCCGATTGGGCCCTGCGCGGACCGTGGGCGGACCGCAGCCACGACAGCGCCTGGTACCGGTTCGTCGAACGCGCGACGGCGAACCAACTCGCCCTGTTCGGATTCCCACCCCCCGGGCACCCGTTCTGGAACCCCGACACCCTGCGCGCCATGGCCCAGCGCTACCCGACCCTGGACCTCTCACCCTGGGAAAGACCCCTCCTCCCGTGACACGCAGCCAAGGGGCGGGCCCCGGCCGCGACTTGTCGAGCGGGCAGCCCGCGGGCCCGCAACCACAAGCGCACGACACCTCGGAGACTGCCTCACCCGGACACTCCGCCCGGACGGGATTCAAGTGAGTGGGGAACGGGGAGCAGGCCCGGCCGATTTCGGGAACCTCATCAGCGTGGCCATTCGGCAGGCTCGATCCCTCCAGGGTCCAGGCGGCTTTGCGGGGTGGGTCGCCGGACTGCCTATGCTCGGGCCCATGGCACTGGAATGGGAACAGATCATCGTCGACTCTGCCGACCCCGTCGCTCTCGGACGTTGGTGGGCCGAGGCTCTGGGTTGGGTTGTGGTCGACGAATCCGAGGAGATCATCGAGATCCGGCCCGAGCCGGACCGGATGCCGGGCCTGCTCTTCGTGCCGGTCCCCGAGAGCAAGACGTCGAAGAACCGACTCCACCCCGACTTCCGCCCCGACGATCAGGAGGCCGAGGTCGCCCGGCTGCTCTCTCTCGGCGCCCGGCGCGTCGACAGCGCGCAGGACGGGCAGCAATGGGTGACCCTCCTCGACCCGGAGGGCAACGAATTCTGCGTCTTGGGCGAGCGCAAGAGCTGAGCGGGCACCGGGCAGTCGCCCGGGCCTCGACGTCGTCCGCCTCGTCGACACGCAAGTAGTCCGCTTGGGTCAGGTCACCCCCGGCCGACCAACTTTGCTGTCGAGAGGCACCACGTTCCGTGATCGCGGGGTCCTCGCATTCGCCTCGTGGCGTGCGTGCGGACTGTGCCCCGCCGGGGCGACGTGGATCGATCCCCGGGACGCGCGTGCGTCCCGGGGATCGGTCGCGGTGGATCACCGGCCGGACCCGGGCCGATCCCCGACAGCGAAGCGCGGGACGATGGCGTGCGCCCTCGCGAGCTTCGTCGACCGGTCGACGGGCCGGGCACGTGCGTGCACACACTGCTGACCACGCTCGGTGAAACCCTGGACTGATCCGACGGAGACGGCACCCTCGGCCGCCGAGCCGGCGCGACCCGCCCGACGCTCCGTCACTCAGGACCGCGTCGAACGTACCGTCGCGCGCGCCGTCGCCCCCGGCGGTCCGGCTGTGCGCCGTCCGCGTCGACCATCGCGCCGGCCTGTGGCAGGAACCGCGCGCGTCGCCACGGGGCATCGCCGCGCCGAGGAAGCGCGCCCCGCGGCGGTCGATCGGCCGGATCCGCGCGGGGCACGGCCGCGGCGGAGCGGATGGGACCGCGGGCGGGCCCGGTGGTGTGTGATCCGGGCCATACGACGGGCGGTGGCACGACCGTCTACTGTTGTCGGAGTGCAATAGTTTGCCGGGCGAAGGGAGTGGGTGGGGTGGAGGCGCTTGGGGCGTTCGCGGGGGCCGCGCGGTGGGTGGGGGAGCCTTTGCTGCTCGTCGACGGGGCGGGGCGTGTGCGCGCGGTCAACGCGGCCGCCACGACGCTGCTGGGGGCGGGCGCCGCCGGTCGGACGCTCGCGTCCCTGGTTCTCGACCCGGATGCCGACGTGGGGCGGTGTCTGCGGCGCTGGCGGTCGACCGCGGAGCCGGCGCCGGCCACCTTGACCTTTCGTTCCGATGGCCCGCTCGCCGGCCCGCGGACTTGTTTGGGGCATCGCACGTCCACCGGGGGAGAGGTCGTCGTGCGGGTCGCCGCTTCCGGGTCCGCCACCGTCGAGGGACGCGCGGACGAGCGGTTGCGCCGGTTGTACGCGCTGTCCGCCGTGCTCGCCGCCGCAGTCTCCCTGCGGGAGGTCGCGCAGGTGGTGCGCGAGGACGCGCCCAGCCTGATCGGCGTGCGATCGGCGAGCCTGGGGCTGCACCTGCACCGCCTGTTCCCGCTTCGCGAAGGGGGCGAGTCCGCGGCGGCCGACGAGCCGTGGTTCGATCTCGACGAGCCCGGCGGCCCGGAACTCCCGAGCTCGCCCCGAGGGCTCGATTCCGACGCGCGAACCGACGCCTCGTCAACGGCGGCCGCCCCCGACGTGCTGCTGCTGACGCTCACCGGGCATCGTCCCGAACCGCTCGGGATCCTCCGGCTGGAACTCGAGGCGGCGTTGCCCGCGGACGAGGCGGCGCACGTGGAGGTGATGGCCGGTCAGATCGCCCAGGCGGTCTCGCGGGCCGGTCTGTACGAGCACGAGCACCGACTGGCGCAGCGGCTGCAACACAGTCTGTTGCCGGACCTGCCCCGACTGCCCGAGTTGACGGTCGCCGCGCGCTACGCGGCCGGCGCGGACCAGGTGGCGGTCGGCGGCGACTGGTACGACCTGTTCCGGCTGCCGCGGGGGCGGATCGGCATGGCCATCGGGGACGTCGCCGGGCACGGGTTGACCGAGGCCACCGAGATGGCCCAACTGCGCAGCGTCCTGCGAGCCGCCGCGCTGCGGGCGGGGGACAGCCCGCAGGAGGTGATGGCCGAGGTGAACGCCTTCGTCTGCACATACCTGCCCGAGCGCACCGCCACCGCCTGCTACCTGGTCTACGACCCCGCGCGGGGGCTGCTGCGCTACACCAACGCGGGCCACATGCCGCCCCTGCTTCTTCCCCCGACCGGCTCCCCGCGTCTGTTGCCGGGGCGGGTCCCCCTCCTGGGCCTGCCCGGCGTCGCGCCCGAGCCGTGCGGCGAAGTGACGATCGAGACAGGGTCCGCGCTGCTGCTCTACACGGATGGGTTGATCGAGCGTCGCGGACAGTCGTTGGACGAGGGGTTCGCGTTCTTGTCCGCCCTGGTCGCGGATGCGCACGACATGGCGCCGGACATGTTGTGCCGCCTTCTGGTCGACGCCCGGGACGGGTCGTGGCCGGACGATCGGGCGCTGATGGCCGTGCGCTTCGAGGTCGCGGGTTCCGGGACCTCGTGCGCGCGTCCGGACTGGGGTGTTCGGGACACCAAGGGTCCCGGCCGGGTGATGCCCGCCGTCGGCTGAGGTGGGCCGCGGCCCATGGACGCGGAGGACGTCCGTGGGCGTCGCACGGGCAGGATTCGGCCTCGTGGGACATTCGAAACGGTCCGCCCGCCCGCCGTTCGTACCGCGCCGCGCCGGGTAGCCCCAGTACGACCGACGCAGTGCCCGATCGGAAGAGCGCCCTCGTGGATCACCGCACCGACATCCCCTCCCCCTCCGACGAGCCTTCGAGCAGCGGGACGGGAGGGTCGACCGACGGAGGAGGGGCGCGGCGGAGAACCGGGCAGGAGGCCGGGGAGGGTGATCGGTGGCGGGTCGGATGCGTGCCGAATCGCGCGGTGAGTCCAGGCACCGACCTGCTCAAATCGGACGGCGGCGCGCGAGCGGCCGCCGCGACGGTGGCGGACGCGGCGCGGGCCCTGGTGCTGTTGTGGTCGCGCTCCCCGGAGGCGGTGTCGCCCCGGCTGTCCCCCTCCCAGTTGCGGGCCCTACAGGCGGTCGCGGCGCTGCCCGGCGTCAACCTGACCCGCTTGGCGGTGGAACTGGGCGCGGCGTTGCCCACCGCGAGTCGGTTGTGCGACCGGCTCGCGGCCGCCGGGTTGTTGGAGCGGATCCCCGCGCCGGCGAGCCGGCGCGAGGTGGGACTGGTGGTGACCGGGGCGGGACTGCGCTTGTTGGACGAGGTCGCCGAGCGGCGTTGCGAGGACCTGCTCGACGTGTTGGAGACGATGTCCGTCGAAAGCCGCGCCGAACTGGTCCGCGGGCTGCGCGCGTTCGACGCGGCCGTCTCGGCGGTCCGCCCGTCCGGCCGGGCCTGAGCGCGGTGTTGCCGGCCGCCTGCCCGGAGCGCCGTCGACAGGACCCCGGGCGTCGAAAAGAGTGTTCACCGCGGGTCGCGAGGCGGTGTCTCGGGGAAGGAGGGCCGGTTTCGACGCGGGTCGGGGTCCTCGGTTGTCGGGCGGTCGGTGGTGGGCCTGCCGTACCAGTCCAGGCAGACGATCAGGGCGTCGTCGTCGGGGATGGGGCGTCCGCGGTGGCCGGTGAGTTCGCGCAGGACGGCGCGGGGCATCTCGGCGGGCGGCAGCAGCCGGGTGGCGCTGATCGCCCGGGCCAACGCGCGGTCGCCGTAGGCTTCGCCGGCCGGTGAGGCGACCGCGTGGACCCCGTCGCTGACGAACACCAGCCGGTCGCCGGGCCGGACCCGGAATTCCTGCGCCTTGTAGTCGGTCTCCTCGAACATGCCCAGAGGCAGTTGCGCGTCGAAGTCGACCGCGGTCACCGTTCCCTCGCGCAGGGCCAACAGGCGCGGGGAGCCGGCGTCGACCACGGTGACGCGTCCGGTGGCCAGTTCGAAGTCGAGCAGCAGGACGGACAGGTAGGCCTCGCCGCGATACTGGGCGAACACGGCCTGGTCGGCGAGGGCCGCCTGGTCGGCGATGGGGACGCCGGCGCGCCGGGCGTTGCGCAGCGCGTTGATCGTGAGGTTGCTGAGCAGGGCGGCGTCGATGCCCTCGCCCATGCCGTTGGTCACCGTCAGGACGAGGTGGTCGGCGGTGGCGGACCAGTCGAAGTTGTCGCCGCGGACGGCGTAGGCGGGTTCGAGCTGGGCGCCGATGGCGTACTCGGCGCGGCTGCAGGCCCGTCCGGGCAGGAGTTGCCACTGCATTTCGGCCGCGAGGGTCAGGCGGTCCTTGCGCCGGGCCTGGAGGTAGAGGTCGGTGTCGCGTTCGGCGACGGTCACCGCGTGGGCGAGCATGGCGGCGATGTCGGCGAGTTCGGTGACGATCGCCGGCGCACAGGTGCCGGTGGGGAGGGTGACGGTGAGTACGCCCAGGCGGTCTCCGCGCACGCTCACCGGCAGGTGGACGACGGTGCCCTCCTCGTGTTCCTCGCGTAGGGGCTCCTGCGCGCCGAACGCCCGCCCCTGGGGGCTGTTGTGGACCGAAAGGGGTTCGGTGGTGTGCGGCAGCACCGACACCGGCTGCAGGACGGTCAGGCCGTAGTCGGCCATCAGCAGGTCCACCGTTCGTGCCCGGTAGTGCCGGGTCAGCACGCCGCGGAGGGCGTCCAGCAGGTCGTGGGGTGGTGCGGCGCGCAGCGCGCGCTCGACCTCTTCATGGCCATTCACAGTCTTTGTTCAGCCGTTCTCTGTGGGGTGCGCGAGGGCACCCTGGGGCGTGTTCGCGGAACGGCCCGGACCGCCTGTCGGATCAACCGCTTTCATAGCGTCTGCTTTTATAGTGTCTATCGTGGCTCCGGCGCGGCCGTCGGATCGGGCGGCCTTTCGGCGTCGGAACAAGGCGGTGATCATGGCAACCACCCCCCGGCACGACCGTTCGGACGGGACCGGGCGCGTGACGACCGCGGCGGCCGAGTTGCTCGAGATGCTCCTGGGGCGCGCGTCCACGGCACCCGTTTCCGCCTCGCAGTTGCGCGCGTTGTTTTTGCTCGAGCAGCACGAGGGGATCAACCTGCGTACGTTGGCCGACGGCCTGGGGTCGACGCCCTCCTCGACGAGCCGCCTGTGCGACCGCCTGCACGCGGTGGGCTTCGTCGAGCGCCTGCCCAGTGTCAGCAGTCGCCGAGAACTGCGCCTGCGGCTGAGCGGGCGGGGCCGCGCCTTCCTGGCCGACCTGCGGGACCGCCGTGAACGCGAACTGGCGGTCGTCGTCGCGCGCATGCCGGTCGAATCCCGGGCGATGCTGCTGAAGGGCCTCGAATCCCTGCGGGAGGCCGCCGTCCCTCTCCGGGACGAGGCGGCGGCAGTGCCGCCCGGCTCCCGCGCCCGAACCGCTTGAGGCGTCCGACCCGGCCTCCGGCGCGCCTCGTGTGCCGGGTGTGCCGGACCCACGCGGCAGGAGGGCGCGCCCCGACGTCGGCCGTTGTCCCATGTCGACTCCCTTCGTCCGATGGCCTCACCCGTGCCCTGCGCGCGGATCGGGTGACGGGGCGGTTACCCGTGCCCGCGTCACGAGGGGCCGGGACCGCTCCGAGACCCCGACGCGAAGCGTACCGAATTATTGACTCCTGACAACTGTTGCCGCTAGACATGCGTCACGGGTCTCGGTGCGCGCTCTTCGATCCGCGATCGACGGACGCGACGAGGAGTCGGACATGACGCACGCGCAGGCCAACGGAGCGGCGGCCAAGCTCGTTACGGTGTTCCTGGAACAACGCCGTGAACAGTTGGCACA
This sequence comes from Embleya scabrispora, assembly GCF_002024165.1. Classification (NCBI taxonomy): domain Bacteria; kingdom Bacillati; phylum Actinomycetota; class Actinomycetes; order Kitasatosporales; family Streptomycetaceae; genus Embleya; species Embleya scabrispora. The sequence continues at coordinate 210,122 of NZ_MWQN01000003.1, read as the reverse complement.
CCGCTGGGCCGACGTTCGTCCCGTGCGCCCTCGCAGGGCCGCCATCCCGCCGAGTTGTTCGCGGACGGCGTCGAACCCGGGTGCTTCCACGTCCTCCGTGCGTCCGGTCACCGCGACCGCGGCCAGGGCCCGGGCAGGTCGCCGGCGAGGTGGCCGCCCTCGAGCGCCCCACCCTGGAGATGCTGGACGCCGAACTGCGCGGCGAGGACGTCGAACTGCGACACGCGGCCGTGATCTGCCTGCTCGACCTTCTCGGCACACTGCGCCTGGTGGTGATGGAGAACCTCCTCGAAGCGATCGTCGCCCACCGCGCGGCCACCGCGATCCTCGACATCACGGGCGTGCCCACCGTGGACCCGCCGTCGGCCCAACACCTGATCAAGACCGTCGCCGCGGCCCGGCTCATGGGTGCCGAATGCGTCATCTCCGGGATCCGCCCCGCGATCGCCCAGGCCATCGTCCACCTGGGCATCGACCTGGGCGGCATCACCACGCGCACGACGCCGGCGGACGCCCCGGCCCTGGCGCTGGGTCGAGCCGGTACGTCGAGCGTCGCCGTCGCGGGAACCCCCGGCCCGTGGCTGCCGGCCCCGCCTCCCCGCGCGCGGCCCGGGTCCCGGTCGCGACCGTGCGCGGCGTGCTCCTGGTGACCCTTCCCGACGGTCTGGACGACGACCGCGCCGCCGCACTCGCGGAGGATGTCGCCGCAGCGGTGGCCGGCGGCGCCGCCGGAGGTGTGATCATCGACGTCGGCGCCGCCGAGATCCTCGACTCCCTCTCGGCCCGAGTCCTGGCCGACACCGCTGCCTGCGTGAAGCTCATGGCCGCCGACACGGTGATCGCGGGCATCCGTCCGGCGGTCGCCATCACCATGGTGGACCTGGGCCTGAACCTTCCGGGACTGCGCACCGCCCTGACCGTCGAGGACGCCTTCGCTTCCCTGGGCCCGGCGGGGGAGGCGCCCGTGGGGCCGGTGCGCGCGGTGGCGGGTTTCCCGGAGGCGCCGTCGTGAAGGGAACCGGAACGATGCTGCTGCAGGTGCGATCCGATCCGGACGTGGCGCTGATGCGCCAACGCGTTCGCCAGGCGGCCGCTCTCGCCGGTCTGGGCCTCGTCGAACAGACGAAACTGGTCACCGCCGCCAGCGAGTTGGCGCGCAACACCCTCGTCCACGGCGGGGGTGGCAGCGTAGAGGTCACGCCCGTCAGCCGGGGTGCCACGGCGGGCCTGCGACTGCGCTTCAGCGACAGCGGCCCCGGCATCCCCGACGTGGAACTCGCCATGACCGACGGCTGGACCACCGCCGGGGGGCTGGGCCTGGGCCTGAGCGGATCGCGCCGCCTGGTCCACGAGTTCGCCCTCGACACCGTGCCCGGACAGGGCACCACCGTCACCATCGCGAGCTGGGCCGCCCCGACGACGGCACCCCCGGTGTGGTCGTGGTGACCCGAGTGCGGGACATCCCCGTCCACGACTCGACCCGCATCCGCGAGGTCCGTGTGGCCACCGAGCGCGCGGCCACGACCGCCGGACTCGACTCGCCGATCTCCGATCGTGCGGTACTGGTGGCACCCGAGCCGGTCACCAACCTCCGCAAGCACGCGGGCGGCGGACGCCGGAGACGCGTGGAGCCATTCCCTGGCGGGCGACACCTGTTCACCGGACTCGGCCACCCCTTCGCCAAGGCCCGCCCGGTCACTCCCGCGCAGCTCGCGGGCCACCACATCCGGATGCCGGGCAACGCCCCCGGCACCGAGTGGACGGCCTACTACGACCGGTTCGCCGCTGTATTCGGGTTCACCATCGATGCGATCGGCCACGCCGCCGCGCGGTGTGTTCACGCTCTCGAACCGGGGTCTTCCGTGATCTTGGCGGCCATACGGACGAGGGCGGCCAGGTCCTCGGCGTCGAGCAGGTCGACGAAGTGGCGGCGCACCGAGGCGAGATGGGCGGGAGCGGTCCGGCGCAGGACGTCCAACCCCTGTTCGGTGAGTGCCAGGAGGCAGCCCCGCCCGTCCGCGGGATCCGGTTCCCGGCGGATGAGGCCGCGCGCCTCCATGCGGGTGGCGTGCCGGGACAGGCGGCTTCGGGACCACTGCATCTTGGCGGCCTGCTCGCGCAGGGTGCCGGTGTGTCCGAGGCGTTCGGACAGGGTGCTGAGCACCTCGTAGTCGGGTTCGGACAGGCCGACGTCGGCCAGATCCTGCGCGGTGCGGGCCTGTACGGCGGTGACCATCCGGCGGTACGCCCGCCAGGCGCGTTCCTCCTCGGGTTCGAGCCACCTGGGGGAGTGGCCGCCCGACATGTTCGTTGACATGTAATCAACCTATCGCCTAGCTTCGTTTACATGTCAACGAAAAACCTGCGTGTTCTGGTCCTGGTCTGCAGCACCCGACCCGGCGCACTCGGCCCCGCCGTCGGCCGGTGGCTGACCGACACGCTCGGGCCGAGCGCCCACGCGTTGGAGGCCGACCTCGTCCCCCTGTCCCTCGGTGACCTGGACCTGCCCTTCCTGGACGAGGAGGAGCACCCTTCGACCGGCATCCGCCACCACGAGCACACCCGCCGATGGAGCGCGATCGTCGACCGAGCGGACGGGTTCGTCGTCGTGACGCCCGAGTACAACCACGGGATGCCGGCGACCCTGAAGAACGCACTCGACTACCTGGGCCACGAGTGCGCGTGGAAACCGGTCGGCTTCGTGAGCTACGGCAACACCTCCGCCGGCACCCGGGCGGTCTCGCACGCCAAGGAAGTGGTCACCGCGCTGCGTCTGGTTCCCCTGGGCGCGACCGTCGCGATCCGCATCGGGGACGCGACGCACGACGGCCGCTTCCGACCGGGGGCGCATCTCGCCGACGCCGCACATGGGCTGCTCGCGGAACTGGTGCGCGTGGCCCACGCCCTGACCCCGCTGCGCGAACGCGGGCGCCCGAACGCGGTGCCCGGGCCCCTGCCCGGATCGTACGCAAGACCCCTCACCCCGGACGACGCCGCCGAGGTGACCGTGTTGCAGCGTTGCTGCTGGCTCGACGAAGCCCTCGCCAACGACACCCTGGCCATTCCCGCCCTGCGGGAATCGCCGGACCAGGTGCGCGCGTGGCTGGCCCGGTGGCAGACGACCGGGTTGTGGCGGGACGGTCGACTGCTCGGTATGGTGCGCACGCGTCGAACGGACGCCGATCTGCACATCGGTCGGCTCGCCGTCGTCCCCGATCTGCGCGGACGCGGGGTGGGGCGATGGTTGCTGCACGCGGCGGAATCCGCCGGAACCGCAAGCGGGTGCCGTCGCATGGTCCTGTCGACGGGCATCGCCAGTCACCGCAACCTCGGGCTCTACCAGGGGCAGGGGTACTCGCCCTGCGCGGTCGCGCCCGACGACGGTGTGATTCATCTCGCGAAACCGATTCCGGCCTGAGCATGGCGGTCCTCGGTCTCGGATCCAGGCGCCCCCGGCCCGGTACGCCACCGCACTCGACGCGATCGAGAACACCCGCTTGCGCATTCGCCGCACAGCCGGGCAAGTGGTGCTGCGCCCGCGGGTGAACTGGGCCGACATCGACCACGCCGGGGACTGTGACGAGGGCCCGTTCGCGGTCACCCGTGCACGGCGCGTCAGGAGCGGGTAGCGGGGCTCTCGGTGGGGTTTGTGGCGCCGGTGACGATGGCCTGCAACGCCGCGACGTGCCCGTCGAAGGCGTTCCGGCCGGCACCGGTCAGGCGGGCCCGCACCTTGCGGCGACCGCTGCTGAGGCGGCGCTCGGTGGTTACGTAACCGGCCTCTTCGAGGGTGGCGAGTTGCTTGGACAGCGCCGATTCGGAGAGCCCCAGTCGGTCTTTGAGATAGGCGAACTCCGCCCAGTCGGCGGCGGCCAGCGTCGCCACCAGCGTCAACCGGGTGCTGGGGTGGATCAGTTCGTCGAACCGCGGCGCCGTCATGCCCGTGCCCACCGGCGCAGAACGCTCAGGATGTCCGGTCCGCCGAAGCCGATGACGGCGGCTACCAGCACCGCAGCCCAGACACTGGCGTGCTCCGCGCCGTCGGCGTTCAGCGCAAGCGCGGCGGCGATGGTGGCGCCGACGAGCACGACCAGCATGCCGATCACCACCAGCGGGGTGCGGCGCCCGGCGACGGCTGCGCTGACCTGCACTCGGCCGGTGCGTCGGCGTCCGCCGAGCAGGCGCGTCGCGACGATCGCGTGACCGGTGCCGAAGGCCGCTGCCGCGGTTCCGCCCAGCCACGGCCATACGCTGCCGAGCACGCCCAGTACGACCCAGGCGGCGGCCATCGCCCACCAATAGCCGCGGGGCAGGCCGACTTCGTCGGCCACGTGGCGCCGGGCACGGTCGACGGCGTCCAGCGCGGCACGGGCCTGCTCCGGAGCGGTGTCGGTCATGAGGGAACCTCACTTTCCTGGTGGGAAAGTAAGCATCCGACTTTCCCACCAGGAAAGTCAAGGGCCATCAGACGGGCGAATCGGCCGGCGCCGCTCGTGTCCGCTTCCGGTGAGATGACGAACTGCGAGCCGCGCACCCCCGCACCCGCGCGGCCTGGCACCGGCACGGCGGCGGCCGCATCGAACACACCTGGGCCGACCTGCGCCCACAGGCCCTGATCGACGCCCTTCAAGCCGGGCTGCGAAGCAGGCCGTGGGTCGTGATGTGCCATCGTCCCGGGGTCGTTCGCCGCCGATGAAACCCGGATGGTCGCGGGACGCCGTCCGAGTAGAATTGCGCGGTGCCCGAGTTGAAGCAACTGGATGCCGCCCATGCCCCGGCGGTCCTGGCCTTCGAGTCGGCCAACCGTGCCTACTTCGCCGCATTCGTCTCCGACCGCGGCGACGAATACTACGAGCGCTTCGCCGATCGGCACGCCGCCTTGCTCGCCGAGCAAGAGGCCGGTGTCTGCGCCTTCCATGTACTCCTCGCCGAGGACGGTTCGGTCCTGGGCCGGTTCAACCTGTACGACATCGAGGGCGGCACCGCCGAACTCGGTTACCGGGTCGCGGAACACGTCGCCGGCCGTGGCGTGGCGACGGCGGCCGTCCGGGAGTTGTGCGGTTTGGCGGCGGTGCGGTACGGGCTGCGCACGCTGCGGGCGGCCACCGCCCTCGCCAACGGCGCGTCCCGGAGGGTGCTGATCAAGGCCGGGTTCGTCCCGGTCGGACCGGCCGACCCGATCGACCTCGGCGGTAAGTCCGGCACGTGGTACCAGCGCGACCTGCCGGACGAGACCGGTTGGCCGGCAATGTGAGCGTGGAAGTGCTGCCGGCGAACCCGGTGGGCGAGATCGGGATCGAACGCCGCCTCGACCTCCTCGTCCGCCGCCAAGCGGTCGAACAGACCCACCAAACCCTCGAACGCCACGACCCCGCGTGGCAGGCCGCGCGCGGAACTCCTCGCCGTACTCACCGAGACTCGCGAGGCCACCGTGTGCGCTGGGTCTGGGAGTACGAACCGACGAGCCGTACGCGACCGCCGGCGCCCCATGGCACGAACACCCTCGGCTGACACCGCCGTTCGCCGTCGGCTGTCGGGTTGCGTGAGGTGCCGACCGGTCCGGTGACGAACGCGCCGACGGATGCGCCCCGGTCCGGGCATCGCGACGTGCCGCTGTCGCAGCGAGCCTGGGGCCGACGTCCGCCCGGTCCCCGAGATCCGGCCGACGGTGACGAAGCCGCGCCGCGCCCGATGGGTGATCGGGGTCGCGTCTCGCGGCCTACCGCGTACCGACCGGCTCGGTCAGGACGATGTCGAGCAATCCCGGGAAAAGCGCGTCGAGTTCGTCCCGGCGCAGGGTCAGGTAGAGCTTGCGGCCCGCGCGGCGTTGGCGGATGACGCCGCTTTCGCGCAGGGCGCGCCAGTGGTGGGTCATGCTCGATTTGGGGACGTCGGGCATGATCTCGCCGCAGTACCGCTCGACGCCGTCGGCCAACGCCCGGGCGATCTGCAGTCGGGCGGGGTGCCCGAGCGCGGCCAGGACGTACACGAGTTCGATGTCGTCGATGTCGGGGTGGTGCAGAGCGGCCATCCGCCAATAGTACGTGATCGTCGTACAAAGCCTCCCGCGCGCGCCGTTGCCGCCGTGCTGCCCGCCGACCCCCGTCCTTCCCGTGCTTGACATACATTGTTCGACCGTACGAATATCTCGTACATACAGATCGTACGAACACTTCGTACGGTCGAACGTTCGCACTTCGCATGGTCGAACGCTCGAATTCTCCCGCCGCCCGGAAGGATCCCTCCGTGAACACCCCCACGCCCGACACCCTCGACGACGCCGAACTCGCCCGCTCGCTCGACGGCGACTTCACCAGTCGCCACGCCGACGTGAACGGCGTGCGTCTGCACTACGTCGAGGGCGGCACCGGCCGCCCCCTCCTCCTGCTGGGCGGATGGCCGCAGACCTGGTGGCAGTGGCACAAGGTGATGCCCGCACTGGCGCGTACACATCGGGTGATCGCCGTCGACCTGCGAGGCATGGGTGGGTCGGACAAGCCCGAGGACGGCTATGACAAGAAGACGATGGCGAACGACATCCGCGAACTCGTTCGGCACCTCGGTGCGGAGGCCGTCGACGTCGCCGGACACGACATCGGCGCCATGGTCGCGCAGGCGTATGCCGCGCAATTCCCGGAGGCCACACGGCGGATCGTCCTCCTGGACGTCCCGCATCCGGACGAGGGCCTGTGGGAGATGCGACTGCTGCCCGAGCCCGATCAGCACGTCGGTTCCGAGATCGAGAAGGGCGCCCGCACCTACTTGTGGTGGTTCGCGTTCAACCAGGTCCGCGGCCTCCCGGAGAAGCTGCTCGACGGCCGCAGCCGCCTGCTCGTGGACTGGCTCGTCGAATACCTGGCGAAGGACCCCGCCACCATCGACGAACACTCACGACAGGTCTACGCCCGCGCGTACTCCACCGCCGACGCTCTCCGCGCCGGCAACGGCTGGTACCAGACCTTCGGCGCCGACATCGTCGACCGACGTGCGCACCCGATCCTGACCGCGCCGATCCTTGCCCTCGGCGGCGACGCCAGTAACTACGCCGTCCTGCGCGACTTCCTCCCGGCCAGGGGCGTCGACGTACGCGTGGTCGAGGTTCCGGACTGCGGGCACTACATCGCCGAGGAACAACCGCAGTTCGTCATCGACGAACTCTCCGCCTTCCTCGCCTGACCCGCGCGCGTTCGACGGCCGTGTGCTCGAACCTGGACGTCCGGTCGACGTCCACCGGGAGAGGTTAGGGGACCCTAAATCGGCGCCGGTATAGTGCGGTCCGTGCAGCAGGTCACGAGGTCGGGCGTCGGACCGACGCGCGAGGTGGAGCCGCCGTATGCCGTCAGCACGTCGCGGTTGGGGCGCGAGGTGCGGCCGGGCGGTCATACGTGGGAGTCGCACCGCCACCTCGACCACGAGTTGTTGTGGGGCGTCGTGGGGTCGGTCACCGCGGTGGTCGACGGGGTGACATGGATGGTGCCGCCCACCGTGGGGCTGTGGGTGCCCGCCGGCGCGGAGCACGAGGTGACGACCGGGCCCGGCACCGACTTCTACGCGACGTACTTCAGGACCGAGGTCTTCGCCCCCGCGTGGGCGTGCGACCTGCCCGGTCTGGTGCCGATGTACGGGGCGCTGCGCGAGGTGTTGTTGCACATGCGGCGCTACGACATGCCGTTCGCCGCGCGTTCGCGAGCGGAGCGGGTGGTTTTCGACATGCTCCAGCCGCTGGAGGAGGCCGCGGTGGACGTGCCGATGCCCCGCGATCCGCGCGCGTTGGCCGTGGCTCGAGCATTGGTGGCCCGGCCGGCGGATCCGCGTGGGCTGGACGAGTTCGCGCGGTGGTCGGGGTGCAGCGGGCGTACGTTGACCCGGGTGTTCACCGCGGACACCGGGATGGGCTTCGTACAGTGGCGCATCCAGGCGCGGGTGCGCGCGGCGTTGACGTATCTGGCCGCCGGCCTGCCGGTTTCGGTCGTCGCCCGTCGGGTCGGATACGACAGTCCCAGTGCGTTCGTGGCGGTCTTTCGCCGGGTCACCGGTCGCACACCCGGCCACTACTCCGGGCTCGTCTGCGACGACGACATCGAGCCCCGTCCCGTCGGCGTGCGATCCGCCGCAGGCGCTCCACCTGCGGCGGGCACCCGGCTCTCTGCGGGCGCCGACCAGGCCCGCCACAGTCTCGCGTAGCGCCCGCCCGCCGTCACCAGCTCGTCGTGCCGTCCCTGTTCGACGATCCGTCCGTGATCCAGGACGATCACCCGGTCCGCGGTCGCGGCCTGCCGGAGACGATGCGCGACCACGATCGCGGTGCGCCCGTCGAGCAGCGCCGACGCGGCGGCCTCCAGGGTGCGGGCGCCGGTACTGCCCGCGTCCGCGGTCGCCTCGTCCAGGACCACGATCGGCGGATCCAGGAGCAGGACCCGGGCGAGCGCGAGTTGTTGCGCCTGAGTGGCGGTCGGGATGTGGCCCCCGGCGCCGACGCGGGTGTCGGTGCCCTCGGGTAGTGCGCCGACCCATCCGTCGGCGCCGACCGTCGCGAGGACGCGTGCGATCGTCGCGTCGTCCGCGTCCGGTCGGGCCAGCCGCAGGTCGTCGGCGAGGGTGCCGGCGAAGACGTGTACCTCCTGGGTGACGATCGCGATCTGCCGACGGGTGGCCGTGCGGCCCAGATCGGCGAGTCCCACCGTGCCGAGGCGGATCGTGCCGGCGGTGGGTGCGCGGACGCCGGCGATCAGCCCGGCGGCGGTCGACTTGCCCGCGCCGGTCGTGCCCACCAGGGCGACCCGCTCGCCCGGCGCGATCCACAGGTCGAGCCCGGTGAGCACGTCGGGACCGTCGGGGTAGGCGAACGAGACGTGCCGCACGTGGAGGGACGCGTCCTGCGGCGTCGGCGGGTGGGCGGGTTCTTCGGTGCGCGGGAGCAGGGTGACCCCGACGAGTCGGGCCAGGCCGGCGGCGGCTTCCTGGAGCTGGTCGAAGACGGCGAGCAGGGAGCCGACGGGGTTGAACAGGCGGTGGAAGAACAGCGCGGCGGCGGTCGCCTCGCCGATCGAGACCGTGCCCGAGCGGACCAACCGGAATCCGACGGCGAGTACCGACGCGAGCCCGACGAGTTCGGCGGCGTTGAGTCGGCCGAAGAAGCGGGTGCGCAGCCGGGTCGCGGTCAGGCTCAGGTCGATCGAGGCGCGGGAGCGGTCGGCGACGGCGTCCAGGTGGGCCGGACCGAGTCGCATCGCGGTCACGGTGTCCACCGCGCCGAGGGCGTCCAGGAGGCGCTGGGCGCGTTGTCCCTCGGCGATCCGCTCGGCTCGGTACACCGGTGCGGATCGGCGCAGGTACCAGCGCAGCGCGCCGATCTGGATCGGCGCGGCCACCAGGGCGGCGAGGGCGAAGCGCCAGTCGAGGGTGCCCATGCCGATCAGGGTCAGCACGATGGTGGCCAGCGCCGTGGTGAACACCGGGACGGTTTCGGCGGCGGCGTCCGCGACCACGCGTACGTCGCCGCCGGCGCGGGCGACCAGGTCGCCGCGGCCGGTGCGCTCGATGTCGTCCAGGGGTAGGTCGAGTGCCCGGCCCAGGACGTCCTCGCGCAGGTCGGCCACCATGCTCTCGCCGACCCCGACCACCAGGTAGTGGCTGATCGCGCCCAATACGGCCTGGGCGAGGGCGATGGCCGCGAGCAGGCCGGCCAATACCGTGACGCGCGATCCGGCGCCGGACCCGTACCGGTCGACGGCGTCGACCATGCGGCCCAGGACGAGTGGGCCGGCCAGGCCGATCGCGGTGGACGTGATGAGCAGGGCGACCGCTGCCAGGGCCCGGCGGCCGTGCGGGCGCAGCAGGCGTCGGGCGGCGTATCGGGTCTGCGCGGTGTCGGCGACGGGAAGCAGGGGTGGTTCGGGTGTCGGGTCGGCGTGACGGGTCATGCGAGCACCAGTTCACGGTAGCCGGGCGAGACGGCGGCCAGTTGGGCGTGGGTACCGGTGGTGCCGCGGGTGACGTCGGCCGCGAGCACCATCACCCGGTCGCATACGGCGAGCAGGGTCGGGCTCGTGGTGACCAGGATCGTGGTGCGGCCGACCCGGTCGGCGCGCAGGCCGGCGGCGATCCGGGCCTCGGTGACGGTGTCGACCGAGGTGGTGGGGTCGTGCAGGACCAGGACCGCGGCGCGGGTGGCCAACGCGCGCGCCAGGGCCAGGCGTTGGCGCTGCCCACCGGACAGCGACAGACCCTGTTCGGTGACGGTGGTGTCGAGGCCGGCGGGCAGGGCCGCGATGTCCTCGTCCACGCAGGCCGCGGCGAGCGCGGCTCGGACCGCCCGTGGTTCGGCCCGCCCGACATTGTCGGCGATGGTGCCCGCGAACAGGGCGGCGTCGTGGGGTGGGGCGACCACCGTGCGGCGCAGATCGTCGGGATCGAGTTCGGCCACGGATACGCCGTCCAGGTACAGGGCGCCGGCGTCGGGGTCACGGCGCCGGGCGAGGACGTCGACCAGCGCCTCGGCGTGCCCGGCGTCGTCGGTGACGATGCCGACGAACTCGCCGGGCTCGACCACGAAGCCGACGTCGATCAGGCCGCCGACGCCCAGCCCGTCCGCGCGGACATGCCCGACCGGCCGCCCCGGGACCGCGCTCGCGGGTGAGCGGGTGCCCGGGCCCACCGCCGGGTCCGAGGTGAGCAGGGCCACGACACGGCGTGCCGAGGCGCGGGCGCGGCCCAGGCCGGAGGCGAAGTAGGCGACGTCCACCAGGGGGCCCTGGAGGAACTGGGCAAGACCCACGACGGTCACCAACTCGCCCACGGTGATCCGGCCCCGCGCCGCCAGGTGCGCGCCCACCAGGGCGATCAGCGCCAACAGGCCGCCGGTGAGCAGGGTGTTGGCGGCGGTGTACCACGCCTGGGCGCGTTCGGTGCGCAGCGTCGCGGCGAGTGCGGCGCGACTGTCGCGGCGGTAGCGGCGGGCGGCCTCGGAGCGGGCGCCGATGCCGTCCAGGACGCGAAGTCCGGTGAGCAGGTCGGTGGCGACGGCACCGGCGCGGGCGGCGAGTTCGTGGTCGTGTTCGCTGCGCCGTTCCAGCGGGCGGCTCAGGTACTGCATCGCGATCAGCACCGGTGGCGTGCCCAGCAGGACCAGCAGGCCCAGCGGGACGGAGATCACCAGGAGCGCGACCGCGGCCGTGACGATGGCCGCGGCTGCCGCGAGTTTGCTGCCGAGGGTGTGCGTGAACCGGGCCACCGTCTGCGCGTCGGAGGTGGCGAGCGCGACCAGTTCGCCGGGCATCCGTCGCGGCGTCGTGCCGTGCGGGTCCAGCGCCCGGCGGGCGACGGCCATCCGCACGTCGTGGGCGCCGTACTCGGTGACGCGGGCGGCGGCGCGGGCGGCGAAGCGCCACGAGCACAGCAGGCCGACGAACACCACGGCCAGCACAGTCAGCCAGCGCCCGAGCGCGGCCGCGTCGCCGGTGGCCACCGCCTGGTCGATCACCACACCGACGACGACCGGGACGGCCGCCTCGGCCACCTGATGACCGGTCAGGCCCACGGAGGCGCCGACCAGATATCGACCCCGTCGATCGCCGGTGAGCGCGTACCGCAACACGGCGCGCGAGGTCACGGACGTACCGAGAAGGCCGGACGGGACTGGGTGAGCAGGGAGTTTCGGCGGGGCGGTGGGTGCGGGCATGGGAGCCGACGGTAGTGACGAGGCCGTGCCGGTTGCGTGCGAAACGGACGGACCATGGCTCGAATCGGCCGGCGCGGCGTTCGGTGTCCGATTCGCGACAAGGTCTGGCGTGTGCCCGACATCGGGTGTTGCGGGATGAGATCACCTCGCGTATTGATAGGCAAGGCTTACCTAACCTTGCTCTCGTGTTCCTGTCTCCGGAGACGCCGATGCCGACGACCACACCTACGCCGCGCCGCACCCCGCCGCGACCGCCCGACGCCCTCCTCGGCGAGCCGCAACAGGCGCGCGTCGGCCATGGACCGACCCGGCTTCGGTTCGGCTCGGAGGCGGGCGTGCCGGTGCCGGCGGGGCTGCGCGCCGATCGTGTTCGACGTGCTCACCCGCGCCGCGGAGCCGTACGTATGAGCGCGACCGTCACCTCGACCCCCATCCCACCGACGCCCGCCCGCCCCGGGGCGGGGGACACGCGAGGGGCCCGCGTCGGCGGAGAGTTGACCCGACGTCGTTTCGCGCTGGGCGCGGGGATGTTGTCGCTGGGCACACTGCTCGCCGCGTGCGGCGGCGCCGAGAAGACGAAGGACGCGCCATCGGCCGCGACCACCCTCGACTTCTCCTACGAGGGCCGCAGCACGCGCATCCCGGCCGATCCCCGGCGCGTGATCGTGCTGGATCCGCGCACCGGCGTCGAGTTCGCCGCCATGGCCGGATATCCGATGATCGGCGGCTACCGCATCGAGGGCCGCAACCACCTCTCCGACCGGCTGCCCGCGAACTTCCAGGTGTTGCAGGGCAATGTCCGCGAGCCCAACGCCGAGGCGATCCTGGCCCAGCGACCGGATCTGCTGGTGGTCGGCGCCGACTGGTGGAAGTTCTACCAGGACAAGAAGTTGTTGACCCAGGACATTGCTCCCGTGCTCGTGGTCAGCGGCGGCTTCAGCCCGTTCTGGCGCCGCTACAGCCAGGAGCAGTTGACCCTGCTCGGGCGCGGCGACCTCGCCCGCCGACTGCTCGCCGACTACGACGCGCGCCTGGCCCGGGCCCGAGCCGAGGTCGGTCCCCTGTTGGCGGGCCGCAAGGTGCTCATCGGCGGGTCCGACGACACCGACTTCTGGGTGCAAAGGCGCAGCTTCTACCTGAGTGTCGCACTGGAGTTGGGCATGGACGTGATGTTCCATCAGCCCGACCGCGACCCGAACAAGCCGTTCAACGACTTCTACAGTCCCGAACAGATCGACGTCTTCGCACCGGCCGACCTGATCATCTGGAAGGACCCCGACGCGCCGGCGACGCAAGCCAAGACCTGGCAGCGGCTGCCCGCCGTGCGGGCCGGGCGGGTCGTACCGCTGAACTACGACACCACCGCCGGCCTCGTCCTGACCGCGACGGCCCTGCTCGACGAACTCGTATCCGCCGCGAAGGTGTTGGGGTGACCACGTGACGAACGACCCGCTGCACCGGGGAACGGTGCTGGAACACTTCCGCCTGACGACCGGCATGATCCGGATCGTGTTCGGCGGCGAGGGACTGCGCGCCTTCGAGAGCACCGGCGTCGGCGACGAATACCTGCGCCTGCACTTCCCGTTCCCCGACACCGGCGAACCGATACCGTCCGACGAGAACCCGGGCGCGAGTCCCCGAGAGGCCGGGAACGCCGCCGACGAGGCCGACCGCTACGCGCAGACCCGGCGCTACACGGTGCGGCGCTTCGACGCGGAACGCGGCGAGGTCACCATCGACTTCGTCGTCCACGACGGGGGCCTGGCAAGTGCGTGGGCACTCGCCGCCCGGCCGGGTGACCGGGTGGGTATCGGTACAGCGCGCGGCCTCTACGCCCCACCGGCCGAGACCGTCTGGCAGATCCTCGCCTGCGACGCCACCGGCCTGCCCGCGCTGGGCCGGCTCGTCGAACAGCTCCCGGCCCGAACACGGGCCCGGGTGATCGTCGAGGTCGCGGACACCGGCCACGAGCAGGTCTTCGACAGTGCCGCCGACGTCGAGTACGTCTGGCTGCACGGCAGCGGCAACGGCGACGCGCCCAGTCGGCTGCCCCAGGCGCTGCGCGCGCTGACGCTGCCCGAAGGCCCCGGCTACGTGTGGGCCGCGGGCGAGACCCGTGCCATGCGCGAGATCCGCCGCCACGTGCGGCACGAACTGAGGCTGCCCGCCCGGATGTACAAGGTGGTCGGCTACTGGACGCACAACGCCGAGGAGTGGGACGAGCGGTACGCCGGCCTCGACCCCGAGGTGAAGCGGCGCCTGGAGACGGCCTTCGACGCCGTGCACGAGGAGCAGCCCGAGGAGGAGATCGAGAACATCCTCGACGAGGTCGAGGCCACGTTGGAGGGTGTCGGGTTGTGAACGCACCACAGGGCGCGCGGATCGCGCCCGCGGGGTCCGGCTCGCCGGTCGATAGGGTCGACGCTGTCGAGCCTGCCGAGCGTTCCGGACGCGTCGGACCGGTCGGGCCCGTCCGGGACACGGCCCCGGGCGAGGCGGTTTCCGCGGGCACGGACACCGCCGCGGCCTCGGCGGCTCCGGCCGCTCCCACGCACGCGAAAGCGGAGCGCGGGCCCGTGGCGGACTCGCCCGTGCGGCGCGGCCTGTGGCTGATCGTGGCCACCGCCGCACTCGTACTCGTGATCCTGCTGAGCGTCGCGATCGGGTCGAAGAACATCCCGCTCCCGACCGTATGGGACGCGCTCTTCCACTACGACGGCTCCAACGACCACGTGATCGTCCGTGACCTGCGGCTGCCCCGCACCCTGCTGGGGGTGCTCGTCGGCACGGCGCTGGGCGTCGCCGGAGCGGTGATCCAGGCGGTCGGCCGCAATCCGCTCGCCGACCCAGGCATCCTCGGGGTCAACGCCGGTGCCGGGTTCGCCGCGGTCCTGGCGATCGCCGTGTTCGACATCACCGACCTGCGCGGCTACATCTGGTTCGCGTTCCTGGGCGCGATCGTGACCACCGTCGCGGTGTACACCATCGGCTCGCGCGGTCGCGGCGGCGCCACCCCGGTGCGGCTGACCCTGGCGGGCGTGGCGCTGGGCGCGGTGCTGGGCGGGATCAGCTCCGGGATCACGCTGCTGGATCCGACCACGTTCGACCGCATGCGCTTCCGGTCGGCGGGCTCCATCGCCGGACGACAGTGGGACACCATCGCACAGGTCGCCCCCTTCCTGCTGATCGGACTCGTGGTGGCGGCGAGCGTGGCCCGTGCGCTCAACGCGGTCGCCCTCGGCGGCGACGCCGCCCGCGCGCTCGGGGTGAACATCACCCGTACCCGCGTGTCGTCGGTGATCGCGATCACCCTGCTGTGTGGCGGCGCGACCGCCGTCGCCGGACCCATCGGCTTCGTGGGCCTGATGGTGCCGCACGTGGCGCGCTGGATCACCGGCCCCGATCAGCGCTGGATCCTGGCCTACACCCTGGTCCTGTCGCCGATTCTGTTGCTCGTCGCCGACGTCCTGGGCCGCCTGGTGGTGCGCCCCGGCGAACTCCAGGTCGGCATCGTGACGGCGTTCGTCGGCGTCCCCGTGCTCATCGCCCTGGTGCGTCGACAGAAGGTGAGCGGACTGTGAAGTCGCCGGATCCGTCGCCGACTTCGCCCAGCACGCCGTTGCCGGGCGCCGCGTCGTCCACGTCCACTCTCGCGTCGCCGCCCACCGCGCCGGGCCGCGGCTCGGCCGGCCCGGACGCCCGCGACGAGGAGGCGGAGCGGGCGGGCGTACGCCCCGGACCGCACGCGGCGATCGACTTCGGGCGCGCGGTCCGGGTGATCCGGCTCCTCGACGGACGTGTGTCGCTGCGCCTGGACGTCCGGACCGGCGTCGCGTGTGCGGCGCTGCTCGTCGTCACGGCCGTCGTCGCCGTCCTGGCACTGGGCACGGGGGAGTACTCGCTCTCGCCCGTCCAGGTGACCGAGGCACTGTTCACGGACGTACCCGCCAAGGTGCACATGGTCGTGATCGAATGGCGACTGCCTCGCGTCCTGCTGGCCCTGCTCGCCGGTGCCGCGCTCGGTGTCAGTGGCGCCATCTTCCAGTCGTTGACCCGCAATCCGCTCGGCAGCCCGGACATCATCGGCTTCAATACCGGCGCCAACACCGGCGCGCTCATGGTGATCATGCTCGTCCACGGCGGCTACTACCAGGTCGCCTGCGGAGCCCTCGTGGGTGGGATCGCAACCGCCGCGCTGGTCTACCTGCTGGCCTACCGGCAGGGAATCCAGGGCTTTCGGCTGATCATCGTGGGCATCGGCATCAGCGCGCTGCTCGCGTCGGTCAACACGTGGGTCATCGTCAAGGCCGACCTGGAGACCGCGATGGCGGCGGCGGTGTGGGGAGCCGGCTCGCTCAACGGCCTGGGCTGGCAGCAAGTACGCCCGGTTTCCGTCGTGTTCGCGATCCTGCTGCCGATCGCCCTGATCCTCGGCCGACGCATGCGGATGTTGGAGATGGGCGACGACGCCGCCCGCGCCCTGGGGGTACGCACCGAGCCGACCCGCATCGCCCTCGTGGTCACCGGGGTCGCGCTGACCGCCATGGTCACCGCCGCGGCCGGACCGATCTCGTTCGTCGCGCTCGCCGCGCCGCAACTGGCCCGCCGCGTCGCCCGCAGCGCGGGGGTGACGATACTGCCGTCGGCCGCGATGGGGGCGGCGCTGCTGATCACGAGCGACTGGTTCGCTCAAACCCTGTTCGCACCGACCCAATTGCCGGTGGGAGTGGTCACGGTCAGCATCGGCGGCGCCTACCTGATTCGGCTGCTGGTCGGCGAGGCACGGCGGCAGTGACGACCCGCGCGACGCGAGCGGTCGGCCGCCCGGCGTCCGCCCCGGTTCGCGACGCCGGCACCCGCGCCCACGGAGCCCCCAACCCCTCCATCGCAGAACGGACTTCGCCACGATGAACATCGCCGTCGACCCCCGCGCGCACCCCGCCACACCGACTTCCGCGCCCCGGCTGTGGGCACAGGGACTGACCCTCGGGTACGACGATCGCCTCGTGGCCCGCGACCTCACCGTGCACATCCCCGACGGAGCGATCACCGCGATCATCGGCCCCAACGCGTGCGGCAAGTCCACGCTCCTGCGCGCACTGTCCCGTCTGCTCACCCCGGTTGCCGGCACGGTGCACCTGGACGGCAAGGCCATCTCGTCCTTTCCGGCCAAGGAGGTGGCCCGGCGGATGGGCCTGCTCCCGCAGACCTCGGTCGCCCCCGACGGCATCACGGTGGCCGACCTCGTCGCCCGAGGCCGCTATCCCCACCAGAAGCTGCTGCGCCAGTGGTCCGACGAGGACGAGACGGCCGTGCTGAACGCCCTGGCCGCGACCGGGACCACCGACCTGTCGCCGCGCCTGGTGGACGCCCTGTCGGGGGGCCAGCGCCAACGCGTATGGGTGGCCATGGTGTTGGCCCAGCAGACCCCACTGCTGCTCCTGGACGAGCCCACCACATTCCTCGACATCGCCCACCAGATCGAACTCCTCGAACTCCTGCGCGACCTCAACGAACGCGATGGCCACACCCTCGTCGCGGTCCTGCACGACCTCAACCACGCCTGCCGCTACGCCGACCACATCATCGCCATGCGCGACGGCACGGTGTTCGCCGTCGGGCCACCCCGCGACATCGTCACGCCGGAGCTGGTCGAGGACGTCTTCGGTCTACCGTGCCAAATCATCGACGACCCGGTCTCGGGCACCCCTTTGGTCATCCCACTGGGCCGCCGCCGGCCACCGGCACAGCCACCCCACCCGCAACGTCCGTAGACGCAACGACCCTTTGCCGCTCGATGCCCACACCGCGTCGGGGCTGCCCCCACGTCGCCGGCGGACAGGGTCCGCGATACGACGAACCGGACTTGGCCGACGTCGGGCTCTCCTTGGCGCTGCCCTCGCCCCGGTACATCGGTCATCGGCGCGGTGTTCGCCCTCGTGTCGGCCGGGAACGACGTCACCACGGCCCGGGCCGGCGCTGTCGCGGGCGGATGCCGAAGCGGCACGCGGCACGGGGTGTGCTTTGGGTACTGTCCGCCGGACAGGTCTATCCCTGGTCGACGATGTACCACGCGTTGTCGATGTACTGGAGGGTCTGGTTGCCGAGGTCGCTTTCGGAGAAGGGGACGCTCGCGCGGACCGCCTTGGCGGGGACCTCCACCCTGTCGGGTCGGCGTGCCGAGACTCGGCTCGGGTCGACCGTGGCGGTTTGCATGGCCTTCTTCTGCGCGGCGGAGAACATGCCGAACGTGATGGGCATCGTGCTGGTGCACGGGCCGAAGCCGTCGTCCTGGGCCTTCTTCGCCGCCGGGCCGGCGATGTCGCAGACCGTGGCGAGGTCCTCGCGGCCCACGGCGTGCAGGAACTGCTCGTAGCGCTGGATCGCGGCCTCGGTGGATGCGGCCTGCCGAGCCGGCGGCGTGCCGGACGTCGCCGACGGGTTCGGCGCTCCGGAGCCGGTCGGCGCCGGCGGCGCGGATGTGGCCGGTGCCGGAGCGACGACGGTCTGTGCGGTCGTCGGCGTCGGGGACGATGTCGAAGGTGGGGCCGTGGCCTGTTTCTTCGGGGAGTCGGTGTCGTTGCACGCCGCCAACACGATGACGGCCGATACGGTCACGCCCACGATCGCCCGCACGCGATGCTCCCCTCGTCGAGATCACTGGCGGACGATGCTACTTCGGTCGGCGATGTTCCCGCTGGGCTCGTATTCCATCGCGCCGTGTCGGTGGCGGTCGGGCCCGGTGCGCAGGCGGCGGTTCGCGACGACGTCGAGGTGCCACTCGGAGGTCGGTGAACCCGGAGATGACGTGTCGCGGCGCTGCCCGGGGGTGGGGTCAGGACAAGCCGAGGTGCCTGGCGATCATCATCTGTTGTACCTCCGTGGTGCCTTCGCCGATTTCCAGGATCTTGGCGTCGCGGTAGAAGCGGCCCACGGGGCTGTCGTTCATCACGCCGGAGCCACCGAAGATCTGGGTCGCGTCCCTGGCGTTGTCCATCGCCGCCCTGGAGGAGACCAGCTTGGCCATCGCCGCCTCCTTCGAGAAGGATTCGCCGCGCAGCATCGAGGCCGCGGCCGAGTAGTAGGCCAGGCGTGCGGTGTGGGCGCGCGTCTCCATGTCGGCGATCTTGAACTGGATCGACTGGTACGCGCCGATGCGCTGCCCGAACGCCGTCCGCTCCTTGGCATGGCGCACACACTCGTCCACGCAGCCCTGGGCCATCCCCGCTCCGACGGCCGAGATCGCGATCCTGCTCTCGTCCAGCACCGACATGAACTGCGCGATGCCCAGGCCGCGTTCGCCGAGCAGGTGTTCGGCCGGCACCCGGCAGTCGGCGAAACCGAGTTCGTGGGTGTCCGAGGCGCACCAGCCCACCTTGGAGTACGACGGTGCCACCGTGAAGCCCGGGGTGCCCGACGGCACGACGAGCGCGGAGATCTCCTTGGCGCCGTCGGCGCGGGTGCCGGTCACCGCCGTCACGGTGACCAGGCTGGTGATGTCGGTACCGGAGTTGGTGATGAACGCCTTGCTGCCGTTGATCACCCATTCGTCACCGTCGAGTTCCGCCTTGGTGCGGGCCGCCGCCGTGTCGGTCCCGCCGCCGGGTTCGGTGAGCCCGAAGCCGGCGATCCGCTCGCCGGTGCACAGGGCGGGGAGCCAGCGTTCCTTCTGTGCCGGGGTGCCGAACCGATGGATGGGGATCGCGCCGAGCGTCACGCCCGCGGACAGAGCGACGGCCACCGAGCAGTCCACTCTGGCCAGTTCCTCGATGGCCAGACACAGGGTGAACACATCCCCGCCCATGCCGCCGTAGCGCTCCTCGAAGGCCAGCCCGAACAAGCCCATGCGGCCCATGGCGGCGACCAGTTCGTAGGGAAACTCCTCGCGTCGGTAGATATCGGAGATCACCGGAGCCACCTTGGCGCGGGCGAAGTCGGCGACCGTCTCGCGCAGCAGCCGGCGTTCCTTCGACAGGCGTGCGAGTGTCATCGTGCTCCTTCGGGGGGATCGGACGTGGACCCGGAGCCGGACCCGGCGACCGCCCGTGGGGCCGTCGACGAGAGCAGGCCCGGTACGGGTCCGCGGTCGGGGTACAGGGCGTGCGCGCAGGCCGACGCCAGTGCGTCGACACTGGACACCTGGAATCGCGCCGGCAGCCCGCTGTGCGCGTAGGCGAGCGGGAGTTCGGTACAGGCGCTGATCACCGGCAGGCATCGAATGCGCAGCAACTCGTGGACCGCCGAACCCAGGGTCGCGCCGGCAGCCGGCAGCCGGTTCGCCTTCACCAGCACGGCGGCGGCGTGGATGCGCCGCCGGCGCGCCTCGTCGGGGAGCAGGAGTCGGTATCCCCGGTGCTGCGCATAGCGCTGATAGATGCCGTCGGCGACGGTACCCGCGGTCGCCGTCAACCAGGCCCCGTCGGGACTGGCGACCTCGGCGGCCCGTACGCTCGCCTCCACGATGTGCACCAGGGGCACCGGCAGTCGGTCGCGGAATCGATCGATGTAGACGTGCGCGGTGTTGCAGGGCACCGCGAGCAGCTCCGCGCCCCAGTCGGCAAGGGTGAACAGCGCCTGCCGGATCGGCAAAAGCGGTGCGTCGTCGCCCCTGAGCAGCGCGGCGGTCCGGTCCGGGATGCCCGGCTCGGACAGCATCAGGATCCGGGGGTGCTCCCGGTCGCTGCCGGCCGCCACGCGCACGGCAAGCAGCCGCAGGAACTCCGCCGTCGCCGCCGGTCCCATCCCACCGAGCACACCGAGGGTGCGTGAGCGCGCCACCTCAGCCGGCCTGCTCCCCGATCAGCCGCCGCGCGACGCGCTCGGGGATGTGGGCCGCCGCCAGCCGCGTGCCCACGGAGGCGGGACACCACCAGGTGAGCACGAGCTCGCCGGCGTCGACGACACCGGTGATCGTCACATCGGTGTCGCCCGGGTGCACCGGCCCGGCGAAGTCCCGCCACACCGTGTCGCGCAGCGTCCAGGCCACCCCCGACGGAAGCAGCGCGGCGGCCGGATCGCCGAAGTGTTCGTAGCGCACCCGGGCCGGCTCGGCCGCGCTCGCGACCCGTACGACGCTCGCTCCCCGCGCGAGCGGGGTCACCACCCAGCGGTCCGCTTCGGCCAGCGGACCGATCACCCGTGTCGCGGGCCTGCGCGTGGTGTGATCGAGGACGTCCGCGACCAGTCGCCCGCCGCCGAACTCCTCGACCAGCACGTGCGCGATCGCAGCGGCGACGTCGCGGGCCGTCGCCGCGCGCACCGGGCAGCGCGCTTCGAGCGACTCCTCGGCGATCGGCTCGGGCGCGGGCGATCCCGGGAGGACACAGCCTGCCCCGGCGACCTCCGGGCCCGCCTCGTCCTCGACGCCGGCGGGCTCGGCCGGGTGGTCCAGGAACGACGCGGCGGGTGGCAACCGGACGTCCGAGCCCGCCCGGAGCTGTCCCAGCCCCAGGGCCAGGTCCGCCAACAGCACCCGCCAGGACTCGACATCCGCGGCCAGTTCGTGCACCACGATCAACAGACCCGCCGGCCGCGCGCCCCGGTCGACCACCGCGGCCCGCAGCAGCGGACCCCGATCGACGTGCAGCCGGGCCCGCATCCGGTCGGTGAGCCGGCGCAGCACCCGCCCCTGCGCGTCCGGGTCCTGGCCGGTGAGGTCCACCCGCGAGACGTGGACCGCCCCGCCGAGGCCGCCCCGGGACTGCCGCCAGCCCTGATCCCCGTGGCCGAATCGCAGTCGCAACGCCTCGTGGTGCAGCAGCAGTTGCAGCCACACCCGCTTCAGGTCGGCGACCGGGAAACCGGACTCCGAGGTCAGGAACAGGGCTCGGGCCCGGTGCGCCGCCCGGACCGGATCCCCATCGAGAATCCGACGCTGTACCGGACGGACCGCGACCGAGCGATCGGAATCCGCGTCCGCGGTGACGCCCCCGCCCCGCGAGCCCGGGGCCTTCGGGCGGTGCATCCCGCGCAGAGCCCACCGATCCACGGCGCCCGCGACCCTGGGGATCTCCGCCACCCGCACCCACTGCGCCGGTACCAGTGCGGGCGGCAGGGCATCGGCCACCGCGGCCGCGAGCCGGTCGCCCGACGCGCTGGGGTCGGCGACGTAGTAGACCGCCAGCCGGGCGCCCGTCCGGTCGGCGTCGGCCGGGTCCGGATAGCCGATCCTGGCCAGCATCCGCTTCACCTGCGCGGTCTCCACCGGGGCGCGCAGTTCCGCGTCCGCCTCGGCGACGTCCAGGTGCCCGAGCCGTACCTCCCAGCGGGTCGGCGCCTCGTAGTTGTGGAAACCGCGCTCCGCGGCGTGAACATAGGTGCCCACATCGTTGATCATGCAGTTCGAGCTGCAGAACCCCGTATCGGTGGGCTGCGCCCAGAACGACGAGCGCTCGCGCAGGAAGGCTCGCACGTCCTCCTTCGTCACCGCCGAGTAGCGGAAGTAGTCGACGACCTGGACCGCGTTCACCGCGGCGGCGTCGACCGTGCCCGCGGCCCGGTGGTACACCTCCCGGCCCAGCCGCAGCTTCTCCTCGATCTCGGCCACGTCGAAGATGCCCTGCTCGTGGAACCAGGACAGCCGCTCGTCCATGATCTGGCCGCGGGAGAGCCCGGTGACCACCGTGGGGATGTCGCGCCGGTGCGCGAGTTCGGTGCTCAGGTCCAGGAGGGAGCGGAAGCACCCGTTGCACACGCTCTTGTGCTCCTGGAGCGAGTTCAGGAAGATCCGCTTCTGGTCGGCGTGGGTGGCGGTGACGTGTTCGATGCCCAGTTCGGCGGTGACGCTCTCGACGTTGCGCAGCGCGGTCCGCGAGATGAACCCGTTGTCGAAGGTGAAGGTCATTACGCGCAGACCCAGTTCCACGAGCTGGTAGAGCACATACGTGCTGTCCTTGCCGCCACTGAACAGCAGCAGGCAGTCGTAGTGCGATCCGCGCCCTCGCGCGGCCTCGCGCAGCCGCGGCGCCAGTTCCCGCGGGTCACGGAAGTAGGCGTGCATCGCCGATCGATGGGCGGCGTAGCGCGCGCACAGCGAACAGACCCCGTCCGAATCGAAGCGCAGTCCCGGGTACGCGGCGCTGATCCCGCACCGGACACAGGCGCGGGCGCCGGCCGCCGCGGGGTCGGCCTCGTTGAACACGACGGCGCAGTCGAGGACGCCGTCCTGGTCCAACACGGCCGTCCGCACCCGGCGTTCGACGGACTCGATCCGCTCGGCGTCCAGCGGCTGGTCGGTCATGTCAGCTCCCGAAGAGGTCGTCGTCGGCGTCGTCGTCGGCGAGCAGCAAGCGCTCGACCAGGTTCGACAGGCCCTCGATCGTCTGGTTCGCCAGGAAGTCCGCCAGCGGGACGGACACTCCGAACTCCTCCGTCAGCCGCGCCAGCACCGAGATCACGGCCAGCGAGGTGCCCACGTCGAAGAACCGGGTGCGCACGTCGTCGACCGGGGCCGGCAGCGTACGCGCCCAGATCCCGGCGATCGTGCGTTCGGTGGCTGTGCGCGGTGCGACGGCGTCCGCGTCGGGTCGGGCGGGGGACCGCACGGGCACGGTGAGCGCCTTGCGGTCGATCTTGCCGCTGATGGTGCGCGGAATGAGCTCCAGCGGCACGATCACCGCCGGGATCGCGCCGTCCGGCAGGTGTGCGCGCAGATGCTCGCCCAGTCGAGTGCGAAGTTCCTCGGAGTCCGTCCCCGTGCCGGTCTCGACGAACGCGCACAGGTACGGCGGGGCGTCGTCCGGCTCGACCGACACGACGGCCGCCTCGGCGACCGACGGGTCCTCGCGCAGGAGCTGCTCAACCCCGTCCAGCTCCACCCGCACGCCGCCGACCTTGACCTGTCGGTCCCGGCGGCCGAGGAAGTCGAGCGTGCCGTCGGGCAGCAGGCGCGCGAAGTCCCCGGTCCGGTAGACGACTTCGCCGCCGCCGGGCCGGGTGGGGTCGGCGATGAAGGCGCGTTCGGTCTCCTGCGGCCTGCGGTGGTACCCGAGGCTGCGGTAGGCCGTACGCAGGTGAACCTCGCCGACCCGCCCCGGTGGTACCTCCCGGCCGCGTTCGTCGAGCAGCAGGACGACGGTGTCGGGCATCGGGCGTCCGATCGGGACGGACCTGCTCCGCGCGTCGGCGGCGGTGACGAAGTGGAAGGTCTTCGTCATGGTGGTTTCCGAGGGCCCGTAGAGGTTCAGCAGCCGGATCCGCTCGCCGAAGCGGTCGAACCAGCCGGCGGCGTCGGCGGGCAGCACGCGCTCACCGGACAGGGCCACGCACTTCAGTGCCTCGAACCCCGGCCGGACCGTGTCGATCGCGCCCGCCAGGGCGCGAAAGACCGAGGGCACGCAGTGGATCAGATCGATCCGTTCCCGGTCCAGCCACCGGCACAGGGCGACCGGGTCGAGCCGGACGTCCTCGGCCGGCACGCATACCGTCGCGCCCACGCTCAACGGCAGGAGCAGGTCGCGCAGCACGGCGTCGAACGCGGGCGAGATCAGCTGGCCCACCCGCCATCGGGGACCGGCGCCGAGCAGCTCCGCCTCCCAGCGGATGTAGTGGTCCACCGCGCTCAGCCGGCCGAGGATCCCCTTGGGCCGGCCGGTGGAGCCGGAGGTGAAGAACAGGTAGCAGGGATCGTCCGGCGCCGGCACGTGGGGCGGGTAGTCGTTCCCGGGCCGGTCCTTGACCGTGCCGAGATCGACCAGGCCGGCCCGGTCGCACATATCGCGCACGTCCTTCGCGAGGTCGCCGTCGTCGGCGCCGACGACCAGGAGATCGGGGTCCGCCTCGCGCAGCATCCAGCCCAGCCGATCCGGCCGGGTGCCCACGTCGAGGGGGACCACCACACCGCCCAGCCGCAGGACGGCGAGCAGGGCCGCGGTCAGCTCGGCCCGGTCGCCGGCGAGGACCGCGACGACGGAGGCGCGGCGTGCTCCGCACCGATACAGCTCGGCCGCGACGGCGTCGACGCGTTGGTCCAGTTCGCGATAGCGCAGCGAGCCGTGCGCGGTCTGTACGGCGACTCGGTCGGGGAAGCGGTCGATCGCGCGGGCGACAAGCGACTGGATCGGTTCGAACGCCATTGCGGTTTCCTTTGCTCGACCCGCGTTCACACGTGACCGGGAAGGTTGAAGGTGTCCAGCAGAATTCCGAACGTCAGGACGACCAGCAACAGATCGTCGTCCAGGTGCGGATGCAGGTCGAAGGCCGCGTCCAGGCTGCGCGAGCGCAACCGCTCCACGACCGCCGGATCGAAGTAGCCCTGACGGGCGATGCGCGCCGGGGACAGCAGGTCGTCGACCCATTCGACGTTGCGCCGGAGCAGCCGAGGGCTCGCGGGCGCGCGGAACCCGTACTTCTCCCGGCGGATGATCTCCGGCGGGACCAGTCCCTCCGCGGCCTGTTTCAGCACGAGCTTCTCGCCCCGCGGGCCCACCTTGAGCCGGTTGGGAATCCGCGTGGCGAAATCGAGCACGGCGCGATCGAGGAACGGGTAGCGGGCCTCCACGGAATTGGCCAGGGCCATCCGGTCCCCGTGGTCGGTCAACAGGTGGTCCGACAGTCGCAGGGTGAAGTCCAGATAGGAGCGCTGACTGAGCCGCGGCCTGCCCACCAGGCGCTCGTGGTCGACGACCGGGTGGTGCAGACAGTCGAACTCCTCGAAGGCGGCCCGGGCCTGCGCGGAGTAGAGCTCGACCTTCGCGTCCCGCCACGCGTGGTACCGGCGCTCGTAGAAGAGGTCCGGGTCGCCCCACAGCCGGGCCCGAAGGTCGTCCTCGAAGGCGTCCTCCAGCGGATCGCCCGACACCACCGGGCCGCGCCCGCCCGCGTCGAACCGGTACCCGGGATACCCGCCGAAGAGTTCGTCGGCCCCCTCGCCGGTCAGGATCGCCTTGACGCCGTGTTCTCGCGCGAGCGCCGACAGGACCAGCGAGCAGGTGTTGTAGGTCTCCTTCACCGGGCACTCGGCATGGCGCACCATGCGCTGGAGTTCGGCGACGGTGTCCTGCTCCGTGAACACCGCCTCGTGGTGCACGGACCCCACCTTGGTCGCCATCAGGCGCTGATATCCGGACTCGTCGATGGCCGCGTCGGGGAAGGTGATGGAGAAGGAGTGGGCGGGGGGTCCCGATTGCGACGCCAGCGCGCCGATCAGCGAGGAGTCGAGGCCGCCGCTGAGATAGAAACCGACCTCGACGTCGGCTCGCATCCGGAGCCGAACGGCCCGGGTGAGCAGTTCACGCAGGTGTTCCGGGTAGAACTCGTCGGGCCGGTGCGCGACCTCGTCGCGGGGGTAGTCCAGGGCCCAGTAGCACCGGTCGGTGACGACACCGTCCCGCACGATCAGGTAGTGGCCGTTGCGCACGCTCTCGATGCCGCGGAACATGGTGCGCGGACTCACCAGCCCGGGGAACGTGAGGACCTGGTCCAGACCGGTGAGGTCCACGTCGCGCGGTACACCGGGGTGTTCCAGGATCGACTTGATCTCCGATCCGAAGACGAAGTGCTCGCCGGTGTCCGTGTAGTACAGAGGAGCGATCCCGGCGTGGTCGCGCGCGAGGAACAGCTGTCGCCTGCGCCGGTCGTGGATCGCGAACGCGAACTGGCCGTTGAGTCGCGCCAACAGCTCGGGCCCCTCGTCCTCGTAGAGGTGCAGGATCACCTCGACGTCGCAGGACGACCCGAACCGGTGGCCCCGGGCGAGCAACAGGGCGCGCAGCTCGACGTGGTTGAAGATCTCGCCGTTGCACACCATCGTGACGCTGCCGTCCTCGTTGGACATCGGCTGCCCGCCGCCGGCGAGGTCGACCAGACTCAGCCGGCGGCAGGCCAGCGCCACGCCGTCCTGGATCAGGGTGCCCGCCGCGTCCGGGCCGCGGTGCGTCAACGTATCGCTCATCCGCTCCAGTACCTCGGCCGTCGTCGGTCGGGCGTTGCGCAGGACCATGGACCCGGTGATGCCGCACATGTCAGATCCGCTCCTTGATCGCCGGCGACAGGGGCGTCGTCGATCGCAACGCCCGGGCGAGGACCGGTCCGATCACGCGCAGCGCCGCGGGGCGCATCATCCGCAGGTGCTCGCTGTCCACCGGCACCACCGCGATGTCCCCGCCGACGCAGGACCGCCACCGTTGCCCGGCCCGCGTTTCCCGGCCGCCGGGCGCGGCCTCGAAGAGCAGCAGCGAGCCGTCGAAGAACTCCGGGACGATGCCCGGATCCCGCAGGAGGCGGATGTTGTTGCCGGTGGCCCGCAGCAGCGCGGCCACCGACTCCTCGTCCAGGGCCGCCATCGCCTCCCCGCCGTCGAAGGCCACCAGCCGGACGTCGGAGGGCTCTTCGGTGTCGCGATCGGTATGGGCGCCCGCCGGCCAGGCGTCGATGGCGGCGAGCAGAGCGACCGCGTGCCCCGACGCGCGCAGTCGGACCGCGACGGCATGGGCCGCGGCTCCGCCGAAGGACCAACCGGCAAGCAGATAGGGCCCGTTCGGTTGAATGTCGACGATCCGCGCGCAGTAGTCCTCGACGAGCTCGGGGAAACTGCCGGCCAGGGCGGTGGAGCCGTCGAGGCCGCGCGCCTGGAGGGCGTACACCGGGTGTCGGGCCGGAATGTACGGCAGCAGGCCCGCGTAACTCCAGCCCAGGCCACTCCCCGGATGGATGCACCACAGCGGCCGACCCGTTCCGCCGCGTAGGCGGATCAGCGGACCGAGCAGGTCCGCCGTCGCGGGCTGGTCCCGGAGCAGCTGCGCCACGGTGGGTCGCACGAACAACTGCTTCAGGGTCAGTTCCAGCCCCAGGGCTTCCCTGGCCCGGGTGAGCAGCCGCGGCATGAGCAGCGAGTGCCCGCCCAGCTCGAAGAATCCGTCGTCGATGCCGACCGTGTCGACGCCGATCACCTCGGCGAACACCTGGCACAGCGACACCTCCGCCGGGGTGCGCGGCACCCGCCGGTCACCCACCGGTGCGTCGGTCTCCGGCGGCGGAAGAGCGGCGCGGTCGAGCTTGCCGTGTGGTGTGACCGGCAGTTGGGCAAGGACCACGACGGCCGAGGGGACCATCGGCGCGGGCAGTGCGTCGGCGAGGGCCGCCCGGACGGCTGCCGGGCTCACGCTCGCGACCGGACCGGTCGGGACGACATACCCGATCAGGCGTCTGTCGTCGGAAGAACGCTCGTGGACCACGACCGCGCACCGGGAGATCCCGGGCAGGGCCAGCAGCGCGGCCTCCACTTCGCCCAACTCGATGCGGTGGCCGCGCAACTTGATCTGGTGGTCCGCCCGCCCGACGTATTCGAGTTCGCCGTCGGAGCGCAGGCGGACCAGATCACCGGTGCGATACATCCGGCTACCGGCCCGGCCGAACGGATCCGCCACGAAACGCTCGGCCGTCAGCGCGAACCGGCCCGCATAGCCTCGCGCGAGGGCCGGACCCGCCACGTACAGTTCGCCCGCGACGCCGCTCGGCACCGGGCGCAGCCGCTCGTCCAGGACGTACATGCCCAGGCCGTCGTGGGGGCGGCCGATGGGGACCGGTCCGGGCGGTGTGGGATCGCCCGGGTCGAGCCGGAACCGGGCACAGTCCACGGTCGCCTCGGTGGGGCCGTAGAGGTTGTGGACCACGACGTCCGGGTGTTGCTCCCGCCACCCGGCCAGCGACTGCCCGCGCAACGCCTCACCGCCGATCAGCAGGCATCGGGTCGGCGACGGATCCACCGGCATCGCCGCCATCAGGTCGAGATGGCTCGGCGTGACGTCCAGGAGGGAGGGGCGGAGCGGGCCGGTGTGGGGCCCGGCCAACTCGCCCAACCGCACGTGCCCGCCGCTCACCAGCGGGGTGTACAGGGCGGTCACCGTCAGGTCGAAGGACAGCGAGGTATGGACCAGGCTCGACCCGGCCGCACTCGCATACGCCGCCCGTGCCTGTTCCACATAGGCGGCCAGGGAACGGTGTTCCACCACCACGCCCTTGGGGCGGCCGGTGGAACCGGAGGTGTAGATCACATAGGCGGCGTTCGCCTCGTGCGGCACACCGGCTCGCGCGCTGCGGGCCGGTCCCGCTTCGGGCGGCATATCCGCCGCCTCGTGCTGCCAGGCGGCGATGTCCAGAACGGGGACGGGGCCCGCCCAGGCCGGACCGGCCGCGCTCTCCGTGGTGATGAGCAGCGTGGGCGCCGAGTCCGTGAGCATGAAGGCGATCCGGGCGGCCGGGTAATCCGGGTCCACCGGCAGGTACGCGGCGCCGGCCTTGAGCACGCCGAGCATGGCGACGACCGCGTCGACGGAGCGGGGCAGCAGCAGCGCCACGATGTCCTCGGCGCCGATACCCCGGCCGGTCAGCCATCGGGCCAGCCGGTCGGCCCGCGCGTTCAGCGCCCGGTAGGTCGTCCGTGCCTGCCCGGCGATCAGTGCCGTCGCCTCCGGAGTACGCGCCACCTGCGCCTCGAAGAGCCCGGGGAGCAACTGCTCCCGGGTTCGAGCCGGGGTCGGGCGGCACGCGCCGAGGAGGGCGCCGCGCTCACCGGGCCGGAGAATCTCCACGTCGCCGATGGAGCGGTCCGGGTCCGCGGCCATGGCCGCGAGCACCGACTCCAGCCGTTCGACCATGTGTTCGGCGGTGATCGAGTCGAACAGGTCGCGAGCGAACTCCAGGCCGCCTTCCAGGCCGTCGGGGCTGCCGTCGTCGGTCTGCCGCTCCCGCAGGTGGAGCGACAGGTCGACTTTCGAGTCCGGGTTGTCGATCGGTTCCTCGGTGGCCGGCAGGCCCGGGAGGTACGGGAGGTTCGGGGTGCGGTCCTCCAGGACGAGCATGACCTGGAACAGCGGGTTCCACGCCGCCGAGCGGGAGGGGGCGAGCACGTCGACGAGCCGTTCGAACGGCACGTCCTGACGTGCGTACGCCGCCAGGTCCGTCTCCCGTACCCGGGCCAGGAGTTGCCGGAACGACGGATTACCGGCGGTGTCGGTGCGCAGCACCAGCGTGTTGACGCACATCCCCACCAGATCGTCCATCGCCTCGTCGGACCGGCCGGCGACGGCCGAGCCGATGGGGATGTCGGTGCCGGCGCCCAGCCGGGTCAACAGGGCGGCGAGCCCGGCCTGCAACACCATGAAGAGACTGACCCGCTCCTGTCTGGCCAGCTCGATCAGGGCCAGGTGCGTGCGCGGTGCGATCAGCATCGGGATCGTCTCGCCGCGATGGGAGGCCGCGGCCGGCCGAGGCCGGTCCGCGGGCAGCGACAGATTTTCCGGGATGCCGGCCAAGGCGTCGCGCCAGTAGGCCAGTTGCTCGCTGATCAGACTGTTCGGATCAGCCTCGTCGCCGAGCAGTTCACGCTGCCACAGGGTGTAGTCGATGTACTGGACCGGCAGCGGATCCCAGCCCGGCGCCCGCCCCGCGCACCGCGCCCCATAGGCGGTCGCCAGGTCGCGCAGGAGTGGTTCCCGCGACCAGCCGTCCGCCGCTATGTGGTGCAGCAGGATCAGCAGGACGTGCTCGTCCGGTCCGAGCGAGAACAGGGCGAACCGCACGGGCGCTTCGGTGGTGAGGTCGAAGACGTGCGCTCCCGCGGCTCGAAGGACCTCGGGCAGTTCCGACGGCCGAATGCGTTCGACCGCCAGGACCGGCCAGGCCGCGGAGTCCTCCAGGACCACTTGGCGGGGGGCGCCGTCGGACTCGGGAAAGACCGTGCGCAGGCTCTCGTGTCTGGCCAGGACATCGGTGAACGCGGCCCGCAGCGCCGCCACGTCCGGCTCCCCGACGAGTCGGTACACCAACGGGATGCGGTAGCCCGTCCCGTCGTCCAGCTTGTTGAGGAACCAGATCCGGTGTTGCGCGTACGACAGCGGAATCATCAGCGGTACCCCAGGTGGGTGCGGTCCGAGTCGATCACGAGCCGTCGCTCCGTTCCTCGGCCGCGGGCCCCGGGCGGGGCATCCGCCGCAACGCCGGCCGGCGCGAACGTTTCGTGCCCTTGATCCGGGCGGCCAGCGCCGCCGGCGTCGGCGCCTCGAACACCGCGCCCACCTCGACGTCGATGCCCAGCACGGTCCTGATCCGGCTCGTCAGTCGGGTGGCCAGGAGCGAATGACCGCCGAAGTCGAAGAAGGAGTCGTCCGGTCCGACCCGCTCCAGTCGCAGTACGTCCGCGAACAGCGCGCACAGGGCCTCCTCTTCCGGCGTGGCCGGTGCCCGGGTCGAGGCGAACTGCGCGAAGTCCGGGGCGGGCAGCGCCCGGCGATGGACCTTGCCGCTCACGGTCAGCGGCAGGTCGGCCAGGATCAGCACGGCGGTGGGCACCAGGAAGTCCGGCACCGACTCGGCCACGAAGCGGCGCAGCACGACCGGGTCCGGACGGGTGCCCGCGGCCGGCACGACGTAGGCGACCAGCCGCTTCTCTCCCGCCCGGTCCTCGCGCACGACGACCGCGACCCGGTCGACGTCCGGGTGCCGGCCGAGCACCGCTTCCACCTCTCCGGGCTCGATCCGAAACCCGCGCACCTTGACCTGATCGTCGACGCGGCCCACATAGTCCAGCCGACCGTCGCCGGACCAGCGCACCAGGTCGCCGGTGCGGTACATGCGCTCGCCGGGGCCGTCGAAGGGGTTCGGCACGAACCGGTCGGCGGTCAGACCGGGACGATTCCAGTACCCGCGGGCCAGGGCCGCGCCGGCGATGTACAACTCACCGGTCACCCCCGGCGGAACCGGCCGCAGGGTCCGATCCAGCACGTACGTCCGGGTGTTCCAGATCGGCGTTCCCAGCGGCGCGGTCGAGGACTCCCAGTGCGTCAGGTCCGCCGGCAGCGAGAAGGCGGTCACCAGATGCGTCTCGGTGGGGCCGTACAGATTGTGCAGCCGCACCTTCGGCCGCGCGGACAGGAACTCCCGGACCCCGGGGGTCAGTCGCAGCACCTCGCCGCCCTGTCCGATGTCGCGCAGTGCCGGCAGCGCCAACCCCTGGGTCAGGGCCGCCTCGCACACCGCCTCCACCATCACGTTCGGCGCGCAGAACTGCTCCACCTCGTGCTTGTCCAGCCATCTGGTGAACGCCGCCGGGTCGCGCCGGACCTCGTCGTCGGGGACGACCAGGTGCCTGCCGGAGGTGAGGGTCTCGATGATCTCCCAGGCCGAGACGTCGAAGCTGATCGCCGCGAACTGCGCCACCGGGCCGCCGATGCCCGTCCGCTCCCGCCGGACCCACCGGGCGTGTGCCTGCACCAGGTTCACCATCGCACCCGTACCCATGGTGACGCCCTTGGGCCTGCCGGTGGAGCCGGACGTGTGGATCACATACGCCGGGTGCAGCGCCGACAACGGCCCGGTCCGTTCGTCGTCGCGCAGGTCGTCGGCCGACTCGGCCGCCGCCGCGGCGCCGGTCCGCGGGTCGTCCAGGAGCAGGCGCGGGACGCCGGGCGGCAGTTCCGCACTCGTGCGCACGGTGGTCAGCAGCAGGGCCGGCCGGACGTCGTCGAGGAGGAAGGCGATCCGCTCGGGCGGATACTGCGGATCCAGCGGCAGGTACGCCGCACCCGCCTTGAGCACCGCCCACACCGCCGCCACCAGGTCGAGCGAGCGCGGCACGGCCAGGGCGACCACGGATTCGGGCCCCACCCCGGCGGCCACCAGCAGCCTCGCCAGCCGGTTCACCCGGGCGTTGAACTCGCGGTACGTCATGCTCCCGTCGGGCGCGGTGACCGCCGTGCGCTCGGGGCCCTGCTCGACCCGGGACTCGAACAGGGCCGGCAGCGTGGCCGCGATCACCGGGTGATCCGTGTCGTTCCAGTCCCGCACCACCCGCTCGCGCTCGCCGGGCGCCCACGGTTCGAACGCGCCGATCCGGCGGGTGGGCTCGCTCACCACCTGTGCGAGCAGGCGCCGCAGCCGGTCCGCGATGGACAACGCCGTGCTCCGGTCGAACAGGTCGGTGCCGAAGAGCAGGGCGCCGCTCAGCCCGGTGGGGCC
The DNA here is from genome assembly GCF_002024165.1 of Embleya scabrispora. Lineage (NCBI taxonomy): Bacteria > Bacillati > Actinomycetota > Actinomycetes > Kitasatosporales > Streptomycetaceae > Embleya > Embleya scabrispora. The sequence goes on along the minus strand of NZ_MWQN01000003.1, from coordinate 177,490 downwards.
CCGCGACCCGTCGGACTCGTCGTCGAACTCCACCACCAGGTCGAACGGGGACAGGCCGGTCCACACCGACTCGTGGCGCACCTCGATGCCGGGCAGCACCAGTTCGCCCGAGCGCGTGTTGCGCAGCACGAGCGCCACCTGGAACAGGGGATGCCGGGCCAGGGAACGCTCCACCGCCAGGTCGCCGACCAGCAGTTCGAAGGGGACGTCCTGGTGGGCGTAGGCGTCCAGGCAGGTTTCCCGCACCCGGGCGAGCAGCTCGGTGAAGGTCGGATCTCCCGACAGGTCCGTACGCACCACGAGGGTGTTGGTGAAGAACCCCACCAGGTCCTCCAGCGCGTCGTCCAGACGTCCGGCCACCGGCGCGCCGATGGGGACGTCGTCGCCGGCTCCGAGCTTGGACAGCAGCACGGCCAGCACGGCCTGGAGCACCATGAACGTGCTCGCGTCGTGTGCCCGGGCCAGGTTCACCAGCCCCAGGTGCACGTGCGCCGGGATCTCCAGCGGAACCGAGTCGCCCGCGTAGGAGGGCAGGGCGGGCCTGGGCCGGTCCGACGGGAGGCCGATCTCCTGCGGCAGTTCGGCCAGGGCCCGCCGCCAGTAGGCCAGTTGTCGGGCGTGGACACTGTCCGGATCCGCCGCCGAGCCGAGCCGGTTCCGCTGCCACAGGGTGTAGTCGGCGTACTGGACCGGGAGCGGCGCCCAGTCGGGGTCCCGTCCGGCGGCGCGGTCGGTGTATGCCCGGCCCAGATCGGCCAACAGCGGACGCAACGACCAGGCGTCGCCGGCGATGTGGTGCATCACCAGCAACAGGACGTGTTCCCTGGGCGACAGGGCGACCAACCGCGCGCGCAGCGGGATCTCCGACTCCAGGTCGAACGCCCGCCGGGTGGCCCGGGCCAGGTCCTGTGCCAGGTCGGCCGGGTCGATCGGCACCACGGGCAGGTCGAGGTCGACCGAGTCGGCGGAGAGCACGTGCTGATAGGGATGGCCGTCGTCGGCCGGGAACACGGTACGCAGTACCTCGTGCCGGCCCACCAGGTCGCGCAGCGCGGCGCGCAGGGCGGCGACGTCCAAGGCACCGAGCAGACGCAGCCCCATGCCCTCGTTGTATGTGGCGATCGGCCCCTGGAATTGTCGAAGGAACCACAGTCGGGACTGGGCGAACGACAGCGGGATCCGGTCGGGCCGCACAGCCGGGACCAGCTGGGGCCGTGCCGGGCCGGCCGTGCCGAGCCGGGCGGCCAGTGCCGCGACGGTCGGTGCCTCGTACACGGTCCGAATGCCCGTCTCCCGGCCGAGCACGGTCCGGATCCGGGTGAGCAGGCGCGTCGCCGACAGGGAGTGGCCGCCCAGCGCGAAGAAGCTGTCGTCGACGCCGACCGAGGTCAGGCCCAACACCTCGGCGAAGATCGCGCACAGCGCCTTCTCCGCGGGTGTCCCGGGCTCGCGTCCGCCGCTCGGGGCCTGGCGGGAAGGTGCGGGCAGGGCGCGCTCGTCCACCTTCCCCGCGGTGGTCAACGGCAGCGCGTCCAGCACGACGAAGGCGGCGGGCACCATGTAGTCGGGCAGGAAGCCGGCCACCTGCGCACGGATCGCGGCGATGTCCGGCCGCGTTCCCGCCGCGGGTACCAGGTAGCCGACCAGGCGCTTGTCGGTGCCGGGGTCCTCGCGCACCACGGCGAGCGCGGCGGCGACGCCGACGCACCGGGCCAGGGCGGCCTGCACCTCGCCCGGCTCGATCCGGAAGCCGCGGATCTTGACCTGGCGGTCCGCGCGCCCGACGAAGTCCAGATCACCGTCCGATGTCCAGCGCACCAGGTCCCCGGTACGGTACATCCGCGATCCGGGCGCACCGAAGGGGTTGGGGACGAAGCGCTCGGCGGTGAGGCCGGGGCGCCGCAGATAGCCCCGGGCCAGGCCGGGGCCGGCGATGTAGAGCTCGCCGACGGTGCCCGGGGGCAGCAGGTGCAGACCGGCGTCCAGCACGTACGCCGTGGCGTGGGCGACCGGTGGGCCGATGGGCGGCGATCGGCCGTCGGAGGGCGCGACACACAGTTTCTGCGCGGCGTCGACGGTGGTCTCGGTGGGTCCGTATCCGTTCCAGAACTCTCGTCCGTCCGCGGCCCACTGGTCCACGAGCGTTGCCGGCACGCGCTCGCCGCCGGCGGACACCGTGCGCAGCGCGGGCAGTTCGTCGGGCCGCAGCAGATGCATCAGGGCCGGGGACAGATGCGCGACGGTGACCCGGTGGGCGGCCATCAGCCGTTGCAGGGCTTCGGCGTCGAGCCGTTGGTCGTCGTCGGCCAGCACGATCCGCGCCCCGGTGGCCAGGGAGACCCACAGTTCGAGCATGGAACCGTCGAAGGTGAAGGCGTACGCCGCCAGGACACGGTCCTGCTCGCCCACGCCGTACGCCTGGACGGCGTGCGCCACGTACCGGGCGATCGACCGGTGTTCGATCACCACTCCCTTGGGACGTCCGGTCGACCCCGAGGTGTAGATCACGTACGCCGGATGCGTCGGGAGGAGGTCGGGCGCGGGTGCGTCGCGTGACTCGGCGAGGGGCGTCGGATCGGCGGCGCCGGTGACCTCGTCCACCACCAGACACCGTGGCCCGGTCCAGCCGGGTGGAAGTCCCCGCGCCAGGTCCGCCGTCGTCACCACCAGTGCCGGTCGCGCGTCGTCGAGCATGTACGCGACGCGCTCCGGCGGGTACCCGGGATCGATCGGCACGTAGGCGCCTCCGGCGGTGAGGATGGCCAGGAAGGCCACCACGCCCGCCGGAGTGCGGGGCAGCAGTACGGCCACGAACCGCTCGGGTCCGACGTCTCGCTCGGTGAGCACGCGGGCCAGCCGCGCCGCCCGGGCCCGGAGTTCGGCATACGTCAAGGAGGTGTCCCCGTACACCAGCGCGGTCCGCTCCGGGGTGCGCAGGGCCTGTTCGGCGAGCAGCTCGGACAGGGTGCGCGGGGGGAGCGGTGCGGACGGCGGGTTCCACCGGGTCAGGAGCAGCCGCCGAACGTCGGCCGGCAGCACGTCGATTCGGCCCAGCGGGGTGTCGCCCGGCGTGTCGACGACGCGGTCGAGCGCTTCGTCGAGCAGGCGCGCGCAGCCGGCGTGCGTGCGCTCGTCGAACCGGTCGGGGTCGGTGTCGACGGCCAGTTGCAGACTGCCGTCGCGCGAGATGTCCCACAGGTTCAGGGAGATCTCCTCGAAGGGCCCGGTGGCGAGGTTGTGGGCGACGAAGGGCCGGCCGGCGAGAGTGGCTCGGTAGTCGAACGGCATGACGTTCAGGGAGACCGCCCAGGGCACCTCCCCCGGGGCCAGGCCGAGGTCGTGGCGGATGTCCTCGTAGCGGTATCGCTGGTGGCGCATCGCCTCCAGGACCTGGACAAGGCTTCGGTCCAACAGGTCCGCCAGGGTCGTCTCGGGATGCACCGACAGGCGGATGGGGACCACGTTGGCCACGACTCCGGGAATCGACTGCTCGATGCCGGGGCCGCGGCCGGGTACGGCGAAGCCGATGACCACGTCCGTCTCGCCCGTGGCCCGGGCGGCGAAGAGCGCGGTGGCCGCGACCGCGAGGCCGGCCAGGTTGGTTCCGAAGCCGCGGCAGGCGGACCGGAGTCGGTCGGCCGCCGCGGGGTCCAGGCTCCTCGTCTCGCGCCGGCGCGCGCGGGCCGGTCCCCGCACCGCCCCGCCGGCCAGGGACACCGGGCGGGGCCGGTCCGCCAGCAGGTCCAGCCAGTACCGGCGGTCCTCGTCGAACGCGGGGGAGGCGCGGTACGCCGCATCGGCGTCGACGAGGACCTGCACGGACTCGAAGGGTTCGCCGTCGGCCGAGCCGCCCTCGAACAGGGCGGTGTAGAGCTCGGCGACGCGGGCGACCACCAGGGGAAAGCCGAATCCGTCGTTCACGATGTGGTGGCAGCCCTGGTACCAGAGGAAACGCCGATCGTGCAGCTTGAAGAGCGCGAACGTGACGAGCGGTCCGCGTTCGAGGTCGCGCGGGCGGGCCAGATCGGCACTCATCCACTCCAGCGCGGACCGGTGCGGGTCCCGGTCCGCGCTCACGTCGACGACGTGCAGGCGATGTTCGAGGTCCGGGTCGACCTCCTGGCGGAGCCCGTCCTCGTCCTCGAGGAATCTCAGCCGCAGGGTCTCCGCCTCGGACACGGTCTGCCGCAACGCCTCCTCGAACAGGCCGATGTCGAGGGAGCCGTCGATGTCGAGATACTCGCCCTCGTTGAGGATCGGGCTCTCGGGGTCGAATCGATGGGCGTACCACAGGCCCCGCTGCCCTGCCATGAGCTCGATACGTCCGGCGCTGCGGTCCGACATCTCACACTCCAGATCGAGACGACGCTTGGCGAGGTGCTCCCTGCGGTGGGTCAGCCGGGGTGGTCGAGATAGGAGTCGAGTCCGCCGCTGCGTCGCACGTCGAGGGTGGCGCAGTGGAAGGAGCCACCGAAACTGTTGAAGTTGCGGAAGCTGCACGGAATGGGGGTGAAGCCCCACTCCTTCATCCCGGAGATCATCGGCTCGTCGTCGCGTTCGACCACGACGCGGTTCTCGTCCAGCATCAGGACGTTCATGTTGATCCACTTGCTGGTCAGGTAGAGCGGGTGACTGTCGGGAATCACCGGCCGGGGGGCGCGCATCACGTCCCAGCCCTTGAAGATCGCGGGCACCTTCGACACCCGCTCGGGGTGCACGAGCAGCTTCCCGGGAGCCAGCGGGGCCAGCGTGGCGTCGATGTGCATGGGGTGCGTGTCGTCGAACTCGAGGACGTGGATCCGGTATCGATCACCGAGATGGCGGCGCAGCCAGTCGATGCCGAACTCGTTCGTGACGTTGCTCTTCTGCGCGACGATGTCGCGCCCGAGCCGCAGGAAGTCGGCCGCGTCGAAGGTCGGCTCGAACTCGGTCACGATCAGCCGGGTCGGCATCCCCTCGGCCGGCTCGGTCCAGGTCAAGTCGTATAGTTCGTCGGGAAGTTCCGGCTTGGGTCCGGCGCTCCACCGGGCGCCGGACCGGAAGTACTCCTTCAGGAGCGGCCGGTAGGCGAGGGTTTCGTAGTACCGGGAGCGCCAGGCCATCGGGCACTCGATGACGTCCTCGCCCACCACCAGGAGACAGTCCCGCGGCATGGCCGCGTACAGACCGGTGCTGGTCCAGTCGCGCGTGGCGTAGGGCGTGCGCTGCGCGACCGGCTCGGGGCGTCGGACCGTCACCCCCTCGGCTTCGAGGATGTGCACGAACTCGTCGAGTTCCCTGCGGGCCGCGGCGATCAGCTCCGCGGGAAACGGTTGCCCGCCGCGGCGGCGGAAGGTCTCGTGCTGGTGCGCCGGGATGACCGGTTCCAGGGATGCGTGCCACGGCGGAAACGTGGCGTCGTCGACTATCCCGACAATTACTTCTTCGAGTGGATCCCACTCGGTATACGACGAGACGGAAGAATTTCCTAATAAAGGTATGTCTGCTGACGAATCGGACAACGTGAACTCCAGTCACTCTGCCGCATTCCGGTCCGGCGGTCGCGCCAAGCCCTATCCAGGGAGGCCGCGAGGCAGGCGGGTGACATGAATCCAAGCCGCCGTCCCGGCGTGCCGAGTGGTCGGCGGCCCTGGTCGTCCAGGTGTGGTCATGGTGAACCTGCCGTCGGTGCGGTCGCCCTGTCAACACGGCGTCGATGTGACGCACGTCACTTGCGTTATCCGATCGTGATCATGGATATTAAATGTCGCCTGTCGTAAATTTTTGTTTCTCACCATTTTGCGTGAGAGGGGTGGATGTGACGCCGGGCGACAGCGAAAAAGCGATAACCCACATATATAATTCTGCGGTGGCGGCTTCGGCCATCGGTGCCGCCTGGGAACTCGGTATGTTCGACGAGTTACACACGCAGGGAACGCTCGACGTGCAGAGTTTCGCGGCCGAACGGGGACTCGACACCGTTTCCGTTCTCGGCCTCTTTCGGGCACTGTCGGCGGTCGAGATCGTCGAGCGCGAAGAGTTCAAGATATTACCGGGCGTCCACTTCTCCGAGGCATACCGAAACAAATCGTTCTTTCACTGGCTCACCAGGGGAAGTGCCGACCTGTTCCGGCGGGCGCCCGAGGTCGTGCGTACCGAGAACCGGGTAGGGAATTTCTGCCCGCGCGACAGCGCCGCCATCGCCTTCGCGTGCCGGGAGATCAGCGAGTTCTGCTACGACCCCTGGTTCTGGCGGACGGTGCAGGGACTGGACTTCGACTTCCACGTCGTCGCCGACCTGGGCTGCGGCAGCGGCGAGCGACTCATGCAACTCCTCGGCCGCCATCCGGGTACCCGGGCCGTGGGCATCGACATCGCCCAGCCGGCCGTACGGATGGCAACCGCCGCGGCGGCCGCGGCCGGCCTTGCCGACCGGATGACGTTCGTGCAGGCCGACGTGCTGACGATGGCCCCGGTTCCGGCGTTCGAAGAGGTCGAACTCCTGACCTGTTTCATGATGGGGCACGACTTCTGGCCCCGGCAACGGTGCATCGAGAACCTTCGCCGGCTGCGCACCCTGTTCCCGCGGGCGCGCAGATTCCTGCTGGGTGACGCCACCCGCAGCGAGGGAGTCGCCGACCGTGATCTGCCGATCTTCGCGCTGGGATTCGAGGTCGCGCACGACATGATGGGCACCTTCATTCCGACCGTGCGCGACTGGGAATCCGTTTTCGAGGAAGGCGGTTGGCGGCTCAGGAGTAAAAATTCGATCGACATCGCCGTCGGCGAGGTCATCTTCGAACTCGAAAGGCTCTGAGCCACGCAGGATGTCGGAACCGGGCCGACGCGGGCCGCCGGCCACCGGAGGGGATTCGTATGCCCGATCTCGAATCGGTGCCCGTCCTGCACCACATCGCGGTGCAGACGGACAATCTCGACAACTCGATTTCATGGTACGAGGACTTCTTCGGCGGCCGGCTGACCTGGGCGACGGACGTATTCTCGGACCTGACCGTATCCCGCCTGCCCGGCGTCGTGCGGATGGCCGAACTGGCCGTCGGGGCCGCGCACTTCCATCTCTTCGAACGCGGCACTCCCGCCGAGCGCCGGGCCGCGCCGGACGCACCGCGTTTCCAACACGTGTGCCTGGCCGTCGAAACGCCCGCCGAACTGCGTACCTGGCGAAGCCGTTGGTTGGAACTCTCCGGTTCACACCGCTACGCGTTCGTCGACCCGGAGCAACCCACCGAGATCGTGACCGACGCGCAGGGCACCCAGAGTTTCTACTGTCTCGACGTGAACGGCCTGGAATTCGAGTTCACCTGCATCGGGGGAGCAGTGGGGGAAAACGCATGAGGCGCCCGTCGGCCGTCGCCGCACTCTCCCTGCCCGGCACCGACGGCTGGGACTTCGGCGACTACCCCTACGGCCTGGAACCGCTGACGATGCCGGCGCCGAACATCGCCGCGCCCGACCGCGGCGGTCGCGACGGAGCCGACCTCGACGACGCGTGCCTGGACTTTCTGGCCCGGGCCAAGGAGGGCTTCGGGATCACCCCACCCGTCGACGACAGCCGCCTGGGGCAACTGTTCTGGTTTCGCTGGATCATCGGCCATCACGTCTCCTTCGTGATCTGGCGCCTGCTGGCGGACGAGCTGTCGCGACTGTCCTCGAACCCGAAGGACCGCGAGGCCGCCTCGGTCGCCGTGACGGAATACGTGCGGGCGTACTGCGGGATGCTGCTGTACACGGGCTCGTGCAACAGCGCCATCTACAACGCGGACATCCGACCGAGCATGCATCGGCTGCACAGCACCTTCAGCGGTACCTGGGCGCCGGACTACCCGCCGGTACGAAGCCTGTTCCGCGGCCGGAGACTGCCGGCCGTGGTCGACTCCGAGCGGGAACGGCTGGTCCGACAGGTCGAGTTGAGCCACCGCATCCACCTGGGAGTCGCGGCCAAACTGGTGGAGGGCGGCAGGTCGCTGCTCCAGCAGTCGGTCGCGCAACGCGACGCCAACCAGCCCCGCATGTGGGAGGGGATCTTCGACTGCTACTTCCTGACCCTGCGGGCGCCGACCACGCGGCAGGAGATCCTGGCGCAATTGCTGCGGCGCAACAAGGCCATCGTGATGGACCTCGCCACGAACGGCCTGTACCCGGGATCGCCCGAGAGCCGAGACGCGACATCGGCGGAGATGCGACACCCCGACATCGTGGAGTGCGAGGAGGATCTGACCCCCTCGCTCTTTCGCGTCGCCGGTCTGGCCGCAGGCTTCTCCGCGTCCCGGGTGGCCAAGGAGATGACCGCCTCGTGAGCACCATGCGGCACGGGGTCATCCTGCTGCCCGAGCAGCGCTGGTCGCACGCGCGCCGACTGTGGACGCACGCCGAGGAACTCGGCTTCGACCACGCGTGGACCTACGACCACCTGATGTGGCGATGGTTCCGCGAAAAGCCCTGGTTCGGCGCCGTCCCCACGCTGGCGGCCGCGGCCGAGGCCACCTCCCGGATCGGACTCGGGACGATGGTCGCCGGCCCGTCCTACCGGCACCCGGTGACCTTCGCCAAGGAATTGATGACCCTCGACGACATCTCGGACGGCCGGCTGATCTGCGGACTCGGCGCCGGCGCCGGCGGCCACGACGACCGGGTGCTGGGCCACACACCCCCGTCCCCGGCCGAACGCCACGACCGTTTCGCGGAGTTCGTCGAAATGATCGACCTGCTGCTGCGCCGACGGGTGACCGACCACCGGGGTGCCTGGTTCGAAGCCCACGGCGCCTTCATGGTGCCGGGCTGTGTCCAGCGCCCACGCCTGCCCCTGGCCATCGCCGCGACCGGCCCCCGAGGCATCCGGCTGGCGGCCCGCCACGCCGACATCTGGGTGACGGCCGGCGACCCCGGCTGGGGTGAACCGAGCGGCTACGCATCGGCGATCGCGAACCTTCGCACACAGACGCAAGCCTTCGACGCGGCGTGCGCGGACATCGGCCGCGACCCCTCGACAGTGCGCCGCCTGGTCGTCACCGGCGCGATGATCACCGGCGTGATCGATGCGGTGGACGCCTACGAGGACGCCTGCGGGCTGTTCGCGGACATCGGCTTCACCGACCTGGTCGTCCATTGGCCCCGAGCCGACTTCCCCTACCAGGGCAGCCCCGAGGTCGTCGAGCGGATCGCCGGCAAGCTCTTCACGTCGACGGGCACACGATGATCGGCTACGAGCTCGTCAACATGTTCACCGACCGTCCCTTCACGGGCAGCGCCCTGGCCGTGGTCCCCGACGCGACGGGACTCTCGACCGCCGTGATGCGGTGCGTCGCGGCGGAACTCGGCGCCGCGGAAACCGCCTTCGTCCTCCCCGCGACCTCGCCCCACGCGTCCTACCGGGTACGCGTCTTCGGCCCGGACGCCGAATCACCGCACGGCGCGCATTCCGGCGTGGGGACCGCCGCCACGCTGGCTCGGTTGGGCCGCGTTCCCCCCGGCCGCCTGGTGCAGGAATGTGGCACCGGACGCCAGGTGCTCGCGGCGCGGGCCGACCGCGCCACCCTCCACGCGACCGGGCCGGTGCGCGGCGAGCCGCTGGATCGGCGACCACTGCTCGACGCGGTGAAGCTGACCGAGGCCGACCTCGCCGATGCGGACGGCGACGGCGGGCCGCGACTGGCGGGCTTCGGCGGGGGCTTCGCGGTGCTCCCGGTCCGCGCCGACGCGATCGCCCGGGCCCGACCCGACTACGCGCACATGCGCGACATCGCGCTGCCGGCTCTGTGCCTGTTCACCTGGGACCCGGCCGATCGCCTCGCCCGGGCCCGGCTGTTCGCCCCAGGCTTCGGCATCCCCGAGGACCCCGCCTGCGGACCGGTGGCCATGGCCCTGGGCGGGTGGCTGATCGTCGCCGGCCGACTGCCCGCCACGAACGGCGAGCACGGATACACGGTCCGCCAGGGAGCCGAGGCGGGCCGCCCCGCACTGCTCGAGTGCACGGTGACGGTCGAGAACGGCCTCGTGGTGCGAGGCAGCGTGACCGGCCGGGTGACACCGGTCGCCTCCGGACACCTCGCGGTCCCCGTCGAATCCCCTTGACCGACCCCTCGGAAGGACGTCTCGTGCTGCATCGTCCGGAACTGCACGGCACCGCGTGCGCGGTCTCCTCCACACACTGGCTCGCTTCGGCGGCGGGCGTGGCGATGTTCGACCGCGGCGGGAACGCGTTCGACGCCGCCACCGCCGCGGCCCTGGTCATCCAGGTGGTGGAGCCGCATCTCAACGGCCCCGGCGGAGACGTCCCGATCATGGTCTACGACGCGGCGACCGGGTCCACCCGGGTCGTCTGCGGACAGGGTCCGATGCCGCGGCGGGCGACGCCCGAGGCGTTTCGCCGGCGCGGGCTGGCGGTGATCCCCGGCTCCGGACTGCTGGCGGCCACCGTACCCGGGGCCTTCGGCGCCTGGATGCGCCTGCTGCGCGACTTCGGCCGGCTGACGGTACAGGACGTGCTGGAGCCCGCGATCGGCTACGCCGAGGACGGATATCCGCTGCTGCCCAAAACCGCCGCGATGATCGAGGTGATGGCGCCACTCTTCCGCGACGAGTGGACCGAGTCCGGCCGTACCTATCTGCACCACGGCGCAGCTCCCGCGCCCGGCGCCCGGATGCGCAATCCGGCGCTGGCCCGGACGTATCGCCGCATCCTCGCCGAGGCCGCGACCGGACGAACGCGCGAGGCACAGGCGGACGCCGCGATCTCGGCCTTCTACGAGGGATTCGTCGCCGAGGCCGTCGACCGGTTCATGGCGACCGAGGAGCCGATCGACTCCACCGGCCGGCACAACGGCGGCCTGCTCACCGGTGACGACCTGGCCGGCTGGCGGGTACCCGTCGAAGCCACCGTGGCCCTCGACTACCGCGGTCACAGCGTGCACAAGGCGGGCCCCTGGTCCCAAGGTCCGGTCTTCCTCCAGCAACTGGCCCTGCTGGAGGGCTTCGACATCGACGCGATGGGCTTCGGGAGCGCGGACCACGTGCACACCGTGATCGAGTCCGCCAAGCTGGCCTTCGCGGACCGGGAGGCGTGGTACGGCGACCCGGAGCACGCCGACGTGCCGCTGGCCGGCCTCCTCGACCCCGTCTACGCGGCGGCCCGCCGGACCCTGATCGGACCCGAGGCCTCCGATGTCCTGCGCCCCGGCTCGCCCGACGGTCGGAAACCGTGGATTCCCCCGGTACTGGACGTGTCCGCCTCCTCCGGCGACCCGGACTGGCTGCGGCAGTTGGCCGACGGCATCCCGACCGTCCTGCAGCAAACGGCGGCGAAGGGCGACACGTGCTGCGTGAGCGCGACCGATCGCGACGGCAACATGGTGGTCGCCACCCCCAGTGGCGGGTGGCTCAAGAGCTCCCCGGTGGTCCCCGGTCTCGGATTCCCGCTGGGCACCCGAGGCCAGATGGCCTGGTTGGACGAGGGGCACAACAACTCCGTCGCTCCCGGCAAACGGCCCCGTACGACGCTCAGTCCGACCTTGGCGCTCCGGGACGGCGCGCCCTACCTGGCCTTCGGCACGCCCGGGGGCGACCAACAGGACCAGTGGACCCTGAACTTCTTCGTCAACCACGTCGACTTCGGCATGAGCCCCCAGCAGGCGGTGGAAGCGGCGACCTTCCACACCGATCACGTTCCGAGCTCGTTCACGCCCCGTCGGGCGCGGCCGCTGGCCGCGGTCGTGGAGCAGGACGGGTTCGATCCGGCCGCCCTGACCGAGCTTCGCCGGCGCGGCCACGAGGTGCGGACGGTCGCGCCGATGACCCTGGGCAAGGTGTGTGCCACGGGCCCGGACTCGCACGGCGGCGTGTTGGCGGCGGCGAGTCCGCGTGGGCAACAGGCGTACGCGGTCGTTCGGTGAGCGTGGACGGGCGCCGTGGGAGTCGCGCGGCCCCGCGGAAAGCGGTGCCCGGTCACCGGGGGAGCGTCGGATCGTCGACCGGATCCGGATCCGGGTCGGCTGCGACGTCGAGTCCGGCGGGTCGGCTTCGAACCGCCTCGAGACTCGCCAACCCGGGGACCACGACGAGGGACGCGAGCAGGACGACACCGCCGAGAACGGCGGGAGCGCGCACGGAGAACGCGGAACCGAGCCAGCCGCTGAGCCCGGCGCCGACCAGGATTCCCAGACGGCTCAGCAACAGGTAGCAGCTGTTCACCCGACCGAGAAGCCGACGCGGTACGACCCGTTGCCGGAGGGAGACCACCTGCACGTTCCAGGTCACCACACCGAAACTGGCCGCGGCGTACAGGACGGCCGCCAAGGCCACGGACGAGCCGACCCCCAGACCCAGCAGTGAGGCGCCCATCAGGAAGAAGGACAGACCGATTCTGGCCGTCAGGCCGAGGCGGTTGCGCAGCCGGCCCGAGGTGACGCCGGCCAACGCTCCGCCGACGGCACCCGAGGCCAACACCATGCCGTACGCCACGGGCGACGCCCCCAGGGTCTTCGTCAACAGCAGCACCAGCATGGTGACCGCCAGATAGAAGGCCATCGACGCCACCGCGGCCACGATGGCCAGCAGCCGGATCCCGCGGTGCGTCCAGGTCCAGCGAACGCCCTCGCGGATGTCCGCCGCCACCGGGCGACGAGGTGACGGCGTGCTCGCGCTCGACCGACCCAACGCGGCCACCAGGGCGGCGGCCAGGACGAAGGAGACGCCGTCCACGGCGAACGGGTACCCCGCGCCGACGACGAACAGGGCGGAGCCCAGCAGCGGGCCGACGAAGTGTCCGCCGACGATGAGACCGCCCTCCAGACGACCGTTGGCGGCCTCGAGTTGCTCGGGCCGCACCACATCCGGCAGGGCGGACGTGGACGCGTTGACGAAGACCGTCTCGCCGCATCCGAGTACGAAGGCCAGCAGGGCCGGCACCACCAACGGCGGGCTCGCGAGCAGCACCCACGCGGCGAAGCCCAGGACCACCGCGGCGCGCACCAGGTCGACCTGCCACATCAGGCGCCGCCGGTCGAACCGGTCGGCCAGGGCACCCCCACCAAGGACATCATCAGCCAGGGCAGCGTTCCGGCCACCGTCACCAACGCCACGGCGCTCGGTGACGACGACACCGTGGCGGCCAACAGGGGCAGGGCCGCGTCCCGCATGCCGTCACCCACGGCGGAGACCGAGGAGGCCGACCACAGCAGCGTGAACTTCCTGCCCAGCCTCGACGCCGAAAGCCCCTGCGATGCCGCCGATTTCGCCGTAGTCACCGCCCCAGTCTGGCAGCCGGCCGGCCCCGACGAACGGGAGACGAGAGGGATGGCGCCCGGCAGGCACCAACACGTCGGAGGCCGTCGCGGACCGGATCCGGTGTCGCGCGCCGGTATGGGCCCGTCCTCGGATATCCGGTCTTTCCCGGGCCGACGGTGGTCAGCGGGTCGGGTCGACCGAGCGGCCGAGGAGAGCGGCGAGTCGATCGAGGGGCGGGGCGTGTTCGGGGCACGGTCGTGGGGGCGCGAACGGTGCGCGGCCGGTCGGGATGTCGGCGAGTGCGTCGCGGGTGAACGCCAGTTCCCGCTCGACGACGTCGTCGGGGATCCGCAGGCGCCGCCCGGTTGCCCGGGCGAGGTCCCATCCGTGGACGAGTTCCTCGACGGTGCGCAGGCGTACGGCGACGACACCGGGGACCACTCCAGCGGGAACCTGCAAGAGCCGTGTCGGCACGGTCGGTTGCGCGAACGCGAACAAGAGTCAACAACGCCATCACGAACGGCAGCCCGGCGTCGGCGAGTTCGCAGCGGAAGCCGTCCTGATCGCCGTACGCGCTGTCGGCGAGCACGGCTCGGAACGCGAACCCCGCCTCGCGGGTGTGCCCCGCCGACTCCGCCCCGATCCGCGACGCCGATGCCACGCTTGCGGAGCCTTGCCACCCGGCCGGCCTGGTGGTTCCGGGCAGTCCCGGCTTCGTCAGCGCTACTGACCCGGCTGTACCACCCACTTCGTCGTAGTCCCCTGGGAGTACCGCGAGGTGCCATCCCGGGGCCGACGCTCCACCGACCTCGGTTCGGGAATCTGGTGCTCGGCCCGGCGCGGCCCCGCCCGACCCGTGAGTCCGGGCGTTTCGATCATCAAGCAGGTTGTCGTACAGGAGAGTTGGGATTTCATGGCGCGAGGGAAAGAGCAGCCTGCGAGGCGTGGGGGCGGTGGCCGGGCGATCGGTCGAGTGATCCCGTGGGCGGTCATCGGCCTGTGGGTGGCGGCAGTCGCCGTACTGGCACCGTTCGCCGCCGGCCTGGACAAGGTCAAGTCCGACAAGGTCGTCGACTATCTGCCTTCCGGGGCCGAGTCCACCACGGTCGCCGCACTGGAGGAAAAACTCCCCGGCGGCGGGGTCAACGACTTCGTCGTGGTCTACTACCGGGCCGCGGGCATCACCGCCGACGACCGCACCACGGCCGAACGCCACCTTGCCGTCCTCGATCGGAAATACCCCGGCCCACCCACCGACAGCGCTCCTCCGAGCATCCCGGCCGGCGAGAACGGCCCGCATACCGTCGGCGCCGACGGCGACAAGACCACCGGTTCGTCCAGCCGGGTCCAGGACTCCAGGGACGGCAAGGCCCTGCTGTTCGCCCACTCGGTCGGCACGGCGTCCGGGGAGCCTTCCGCGTACCTGCCCGCGCTGCGCAAGCTTTTGGAGGATCGGCCGGCCGGCCTGGAGGCCAAGGTCACCGGCCCGGGCGCCATCGAGGGCGACATCGACGCGGTCTTCGACGGCATCGACGCGAAACTGATGATCACCACCGTGATCGTGGTGACCGTCCTGCTCATCCTCATCTACCGGAGCCCGGTGCTCTGGCTGCTTCCGCTGCTTGCCGTCGGGTGCGCCGCCCTGATCTCGATGGCCGCCGTCCATCTGCTGGCCAAGAACTTCGGCGTGGTCGTCAACGAGCAGAGCGCCGCGGTCCTGGTGATCCTGGTCTTCGGCGTCGGTACCGACTACGCGCTGCTCATCGTCGCCCGATACCGGGAAGTCCTCCAAACCGAAGCCGACACCAATCGGGCCATGTCGGTCGCGCTGCGCAGCGCGGGGCCGGCCATCATCGCCTCTGCCGGCACCGTCGCGGCCGGCCTTCTGTGCCTGCTCGCCGCCGACCTCAACAGCACCAGCGGCCTGGGCCCGGTCGGCGCCGTCGGCGTCGCCTGCGCGCTGATCGCGATGCTGACCCTGTTCCCCGCCCTGCTGCTGGTGCTCGGGCGCTGGGTGTTCTGGCCCAAGGTGCCCAAGGTGCTGCCCGCCGGCGTCACCGGCGCCGTCGCCGGGCAGGCTCGCTGGGACAGGTTGGGCGCGTGGATCGACCGTCGCAAGGGCCTCGCGGCCTTCGGCTCGGTCGTCTTCCTCGGCGCGGTCGCGCTCGGGCTGCTCGGCGGTCCCGGTTCCCTGCGCAGCCAGGACCAGTTCGTCAAGACACCCGAATCCGTCAGCGGTTTCACCCTGGTCACCCGACATTTCCCGCACATCGGCGGTCAGCCGATCACCGTCATCGCACCGACCGCCAAGAAGGACGCCGTGCTCGAGGCGGCCGAGGCTGTCAAGGGCGTCAGTCAGGTCGTTCCAGGGCGGTCCGGCGCCGAGTATGCCGAGATCACCGTGTTCCCCAAGGACGCCCCGGACAGCCCGGCCGAGCGGCGGACCCTCAAGGCTCTGCGCGCGGCGGTCGACAAGGTCGAACCGGCGGCGGCCGTCGGCGGTCCGAGCGCGCAGAACCTGGATACCGCGACGACATCGGCCCGCGACGAGAAGATCGTCATTCCGCTGGTGCTGGTGGTCATCACCCTGATCCTCGGCGCGCTGCTACGAGCCGTGGCGGCGCCTGTGGTGCTCATCCTTACGGTCGTGGTCTCCTTCGCCGCCGCCATCGGTGCCTCCACGCTGGTGTTCGAGCACATCTTCGGCTTCAAGGGCATCGACCCGGGCCTTCCCCTGTTGGGATTCCTCTTCCTGGTCGCCCTCGGCGTCGACTACAACATCTTCCTGATGCACCGCGCCCGTGAGGAGTCCCTCCTGCACGGCACCCGCCGGGGCATCCTGGGCAGCCTCTCCGCGACCGGGGGTGTGATCACCTCGGCGGGCGTGGTGCTCGCTGCGACGTTCGCCGTGCTTGCGACGCTGCCATTGGTGCCCATGGCCGAACTGGGCTTCCTGGTTGCCTTCGGCGTCCTGTTGGACACTTTGCTGGTCCGTTCGATCCTGGTCCCGGCCGTCGGCCTCCGGCTCGGCTCGAGATTGTGGTGGCCGAGCGCCCTCGGCCGGCATACGGATCCCGAGGACGCCGACGGGCAGGCGTCGGTGCCGATCGG
Organism: Embleya scabrispora; assembly: GCF_002024165.1. NCBI lineage: Bacteria > Bacillati > Actinomycetota > Actinomycetes > Kitasatosporales > Streptomycetaceae > Embleya > Embleya scabrispora. Next base: position 161,158 of record NZ_MWQN01000003.1, on the reverse strand, counting down.
CCGGGAACGGGCGCTCCGGAACTGATCGGGAATCAAAATGGCGCTCGAAGGCGTACTCCGGTGTCGCCTTCGAGCGCCGAAGACACACATCTCCGAGCGATCCGCACCACCCGAAGCACCACACCACCCGCGCGCGCCAAGCAACCGGAACCGCCGACGGACGGAAGAGACGATGACCACCGACTGGACCGGTCTACTGCGCGGAGCCTTCCGGCTGCGCGACATCGCCTTGGCCGCAGTACTGCTCGCCTACGCGGCCATCGCCCTCGCGCTGTCGGACGGCACGGCCGGCGCAGTCCGCGGGCCCGACGCGCTCGCACTCGTCGTGGTCGGGCTGATGACCGGGGCACTGGCGGTCCGCCGGCGGTTTCCGTTGCCGGTCCTGGTCGTCAATCTCGCCTGTGTGGCGGTCTTCCAACTGCGCGGCTACGCGGACGAACCACCTGTGGTCGCGGTATTGATCGCGCTCTACACGGTGGCCGCGGTGGGTGAGCGGCGCCGCTCGGTGAAGGTCGGTGCCGTGGTCGCCGTCCTGGTGCAGGTCATGCTGGTGGGCACCGAACCCCAGATGCACTTCTCGGACGTACTCGACGGGGTGATGATGGTCGTGCTGGCGCTCGCGCTGGGGGAAGCCGTCCGCTATCAACAGGCGTACCGGGCCGAGGTGGTCGAGCGGCTCGCACGCGAGGAGGTCCACCGGGCCGAGGAGGCCGAGCGGCTGCTCGACGAGGAGCGCATACGGATCGCGCGCGACTTGCACGACGTGCTTGCCCACAGCATCGCGGCGATCAATGTCCAGGCCTCTGTGGCCGCCCACCTGCTGGGCCGGGACGCCGAGTTGGACGCACGGACGCGCGGACTGCTGCGCAGCACCATGGACACCATCACCGATATCTCCCGGTCCGGCGTCGCCGACCTGCGCGCCACCCTCGCCGTACTGCGCGGGCACGGCCCGGCCTCCCGGGGGCCGTTGCCGGGGCTGGCCCGGCTCGGGGAACTGATCGACATGGTCACGGCCACCGGCGCCCGGGTCGACGTGGACGTGGTGGGGTCGGCTCCGCCGCTGCCGGCCGGACACGACGTGACGGCCTTTCGGATCATTCAGGAAGCGCTGACCAACGTCGTCAAGCACGCCGGGGCCCGTAGAGTGCTGGTCCGGATCGAATACGGCCATGGGCAGGTCGGCGTGGTCGTCCGGGACGACGGGGTGGGCCGCGTCCGCCGCCGGGCGGATGAGGGTGCGGGCTTCGGCCTGCTGGGCATGACCGAGCGGGCGCACAGCGTCGGCGGGCGACTCACCGCGGCCGACCGCCCCGACGGCGGGTTCGAGGTGATGGCCGTTCTGCCTCTGCCCGACCACGAGCGGTACCCGCCGGCCGCCGCCATGGCGCAGGCCGGATCGCCGGCCGCCCGATGACGCACCGGCGCCCGTCGTCGGCCGCGCCGAACAACCGAGGAGAGGCACAGCGTGGACGCCATACGAGTGGTAGTCGCCGACGACCAGGTACTGGTGCGCGGCGCGCTTGCGGTGCTGGTCGACACCGCGGAAGGCATGACCGTGGTCGGTGAGGCCTCCAACGGGCGAGAGGCCGTCGAACTCGCCCGTGCCAACCGGGCGGACGTCGTCCTGATGGATCTGCGCATGCCCGAGATGGACGGGATCGAGGCCACCCGCCTGATCGCCGCCGACGAGGACCTGGCGGGCGTCCGGGTGCTGGTGCTCACCACCTTCGAGACCACGGAGAACGTTCTGGAGGCCCTCCGGGCCGGTGCGAACGGTTTTCTCGCCAAGGACACCAGGCCGGCCGAACTCCTCGTCGCCATCCGGGCCGTGGCGCAGGGGGAGGCACTGCTCTCCTCCTCCGCCACCGCCTTCGTGATCAACCAGCTGCTCAGCCGCCCCGACCACGCGGCCCATCAGAGCGATCTGGCCGCCCTCACCGACCGCGAGCGCGAGGTTCTGGGCCTTGTCGCGGGTGGTCTGTCCAACCAGGAGATCGCCGAGGGCCTGGTCGTCAGCCCGCTCACCGTGAAGACCCACGTGAGCCGGATTCTGGCCAAGCTCGGCGCCCGGGACCGACCCCAACTGGTCGTCGCCGCGTACGAGTCCGGACTCGTCAGGCCCGGCTGGACCAGGCCGAACACGCCCAGGACGCCTTGAACGGAGGCCGAGCCCCACCATGGCGGCCGAACTCATCGAGAGGATCGCCGCCGCCGCTTCGAGGGCGTTGTGGTGGTCGGAGCGCGGCGGGGCGGCAGCGGCAGGAAGCCGCTCGTGCGGTCGGCGTATTCGGCCCAACCGGGGCGCTCCGCACTCAGTTGCCGCTCGAGCATCGGCTTGCCGCTGCCGAATGCGAGCAGGTAGGTCATCAACAGCGGACCGAGGACGAAAGCCCAACCGACGGCCGTGTCGGCGACGAGCAGGAACAGACCCCACCACACACAGGCGTCGCCGAAATAATTCGGATGGCGCGTGTAGCGCCACAGGCCGCGGTCCATGATCCGATCCCGGTTGGCCGGGTCGGACTTGAACCGCGCGAGCTGGCGGTCTCCCACCGCCTCGAAGAACAGGCCGACCGCCCACAGGGCCCCACCCGCCCAGGCGAGCGCGCCGGGCGCGGACGGAAGGTACTGCGCCGCCTGGATGGGCAGCGAAACGAACCACACGATGCCGGCTTGGAGCAGGTAGACCATCCGCAGCGCGTATCGGGTACGGGCCGGGCCCTCCGGGGCCCGCGAGAGCATGCGGGCGTAGCGACGATCCTCCGGCGCGCCCCTGGACCGCCACCAGATGTGCGCGGACAATCGAGTCCCCCACAGCACGACCAGCACGGTGGCCAGTCCTCGACGCGTCGGGTCCCCGTGCCCGTCGGACAGGACGTACCCGGTGACCGCCACGGCGACGAACGCCAACCCCCAGGCGACATCCACACCGCGGTGTCGCCCGGTGCGCGCACCGACGACGAACGCGGCGAGGAATACGCCGAGGGCGACCGCGGCGGTGATGACGAGGTTGGCGAAGAAGGCTGCCTCGTTCATGGTGGCTCCTCGTATCGACGGGTGGCGAGAACTCGACAGCCGGACGGCGTGGACGATTCGCCCGGTCGAGGCGTCGGCACGTCGCCGAGCGCCGTGGGTTCATGTCGTCGACTCCTCGCGGGTCAGCAGCAGTTGGTGGACGTCCAGGTAGCCGCTGCGGAACCCGGCCTCCGAGTAGGCGAGGTACAGCTCCCAGGTGCGGCGGAAGACCTCGTCGAAGCCGAGGGCGGCGACGTCGCGCGCGTGTGCGGTGAAGCGCTCGCGCCACAGCCGCAGGGTCTCGGCGTAGTGCGGGCCGTACGCCTGGACGCTCGCCACCCGCAGCCCGGTGTGGTGGGCGGCGCTCTCCACGATCGCCCGCACGGACGGGATCAGGCCCCCCGGGAAGATGTACTTGAGGATCCACGTGTGGGTATCCGCGGCGGCGAGCATCCGCTCATGCGGCATGGTGATCGCCTGGAGGGCAACCCGGCCGCCGGGTGCCAGTCGACGGTCGAGGGTGGTGAAGTACTCGGGCCAGAACGGCCTGCCGACGGCCTCGATCATCTCGACGCTGACCACGGCGTCGTAGGTACCCTCGGCCTCGCGGTAGTCGCAGAGTCGGACCTCGGCCCGGTGTTGCCGGCCGGCGTCGGCGATCCGCCGCCGGGCCAGGGCGAGTTGCTCTTCGGAGAGGGTCAGGCTGACCACTCGGGCGCCGCGGGCCGCGGCGCGTATCGCGAGCTCGCCCCAGCCGGTGCCGATCTCCAGCACCCGGGTGTCGGGGCCGACGTGCGCGAGGTCGAGCAAGCGGTCGATCTTGCGGTGTTGTGCGGCCGGCAACCCCGCGAAGCCGGCCATCGGCTTGCCGTCGGAACCGGTCGGGAAGAGCGCCGAGGAGTAGGTCATCGTCGGGTCGAGGAACAGGGCGAACAGCTCGTTGGAGAGGTCGTAGTGGCGGTGGATGTTGCGTCTGGCGTTCGCGGCGGTGGGCAGGTCCTCGCGTGGCGGCCGGCGAACGTGCAGGCGCCTCAGCCGCTGCGCGAATCCCGGTACGAGGGTCTGCGGGTCGGTGGCGAGCGCGGTGAGGAGGGCGACGAGGCCGGGGCTGTCCCAGTCGCCGGCCTGGTAGGCCTCGCCGAAGCCGATCAGGCCGCTCTCGCCGACGCGGTGCGCGAACGCGCGCGGACGGTGCAGACGCAGGACCGGCGCGCCGGGCGGTGCCGGGCGCCGGACACGGCCGTCGGGACCCTCGACGCGCAGGGCACGGCGGGTGGCGACACGGTCCAGGAGGCGTTCGACGACGGCCGCGCGCAGCGGAGCGTGCGGTACGCGGGCGACGTCGGGCCAACGGCCGGGGTGGACGACAGGCGTCGGCGAGGCCTGTGTGGTCACGGGACGGGCACTCCTTCGCGGGGCGTAGGGTTCACGGCCGATGGGTCGGAGCCGGGTCGGGGATGGACGGGAAGGCCGCGCAGCCACAGGCGCACGCCCCGGTAGCGAATGTGCAGGCTCACGGCCCAGGTGGCGAACGGGTGGGTGAGCGCGGCACGCAGCAGGGCGACGGTGCCCGCGGGTCGACCGGTGCCGTGGACGGTGGCGGTGAAGGCCCGACCGCCGGCGCGCTCGAGGTGGACGGTCAGGTCCAGGCGCCCGTCCGGCTCCGGCAGGACCAACCGGTAGTGGCCGTCGACCGGGAAGAACGGCGAGACGGGAAAATCCTTGGCGGCTCGGGCCCGGCCCGCGGGGTCCGGGCGCAGGAGGTAGCGGTGCCGGCCACCGTGGGTGTTGTGTACCTCGGCGACCGTGCACAGCGGACGGCCCTGGTCGTCGCGGCACCAGTACACGGTCAACGGGTTGAAGACATATCCCAGGGAACGCGCCTGGGTGAGCATCGACACCGTGCCGGTGCCCAGCCGCACGCCCTGCGTGGCCAGGTAGCGCGCCAGGTCCTGTCGGATCGTCAGCCCCGGGTGGGCGGCGTCCTGGATGTGGTCGCCCGGCCGAAATCGCGCCAGGGGTCGCAGCGCTCGGGGCACCGCCGGAGGCCGGTCCGGGTCGATCAGCCACAGGTATCCGCGGTGGTGGAAGGCGTATCGCCGGGGTGTGGTGCGCACGTGGGTGATGCGGGTGTCGTAGAGCACGGCGCCCCAGGGGCCGGGCAGGATGTTCACGGTGCGCTCACTCCCAGCAGTGATCCGGCCGCCTCGACGCCGGAGCGGCAGCCGTCCTCGTGGAATCCCCAGCCGTGGTACGCGCCGGCGAACGCGGTACGCCCGCCGGCGAGTTCGGGCAGGCGACGCTGGGCGGCGACGGTGCGTGCGGTGTAGATGGGATGCTCGTACACGGTGCGGGAGAGCACCAGATGTTCGGGGATCGGGTGCCGCGGGTCCTCGTTGAGGGTGACCAGGTAGTCGCCGGTGTTTTCCAGGTTCAACAGCCGGTTGAGGTGGTAGCTGACCCGCACCCGATCGGAGGGAGCGGTGCAGTGCGGCATGCGGTAGTTCCAGGAGCCGCGGGCCGATCGCGCGCGCGGCAGGACGGTGGAATCGCGGTGCAGCACCGTGGGGTTGCGCGAGTAGGTGAAGGCGCCGAGGATCTCCCGCTCGACCGCGGTGGGGTCCGCGAGCAGCCGTAGGGCCTGGTCGGCGTGGGTGGCGACGACGACGGCGTCGGCCGCGGTGCCGTGTCCGTCGTCGGTGATCACCGTGACGCCGTCGCTGTGGCGGCGCACCGCCCGGACCGGGGCAGAGCGGTGCACGGTGGTGAGGTGCTCGGCGATCTTGTCGACGTACGTGCGGGAGCCCCCGACGACCGTGCGCCAGGTCGGTGAGCCGCGCACGCCGAGCATGCCGTGGTTGGCGAGAAAGACGAAGAGGTAGCGCGCGGGGTAGTCGCCGGCCAGGTCGGGGGCGCAGGACCACACGGCCGCGACCACCGGGGTGATGAAGTGGTGCACGAAGTAGGGCGAGAACCGCTCGGACGCGAGGAACTCGCGGAGGGTGGGATCACCCGCCGCGGGGTCGGCGAGCAGGCGGCGGGCCGCCCGGTGGAAGCGTGGTACTTCGGCGAGAAGCCGCAGATACCTGCCACGCAGCACGACATCGGGCCGGCCGAGCAGCCCGAGCGGGCCGCGGGCGCCCGCGTATTCGAGGCCGCACCCGTCGCAGTGCACGGACATGCTCATGTCGCTGTCCCGGGTGCGGACTCCGAGCTCCGCGAACAGTCGCATCAGGTGCGGGTAGGTCCGCTCGTTGTGCACCAGGAAGCCGGTGTCGAGCGCCGAGACCCGGCCGTCGGGTTCCACGACCGTCCGGGTGTGCGCGTGGCCGCCCAGGCGCCCGTCGGCCTCGAACAGTTCGACGTCGACGCCCGCCCGGGACAACTCGTACGCGGCGGTGAGACCGGCCACCCCTGAACCCACCACCGCCACCCGGCCCATGCGCGCGCCACAGCGTGCGGGTGGATGGCTCCCGGAGGTGGAGACGGTGTCGAACATCGATGCGATCGCCCCTCGCGTCGGGACCGCGGCGCCGTCGCCTCGGTCTCCTTCACGGGATCTTCGGAGCGGTTCGGCGCGCGGATTGGTCCGTCGTGGTGACGAATGTCGACCGACGCGCAGGACGCGGCGGCCGTGAACGGCCGCCGCGTCCGGTCTCGTCGCCCCTATGTCATACGGTCGGGCACGTGGCTCCCGGCAGGGTCAGCGCCACCCGTGCGTGCGAAACCACGACGCTCACGCCGGACAGCAGCGTGATCCGCAGCGCGTTGACCGTGATTCCCCGACCACCGGGGTCGACCACCTGCTCGTTCACACGCACCGTCGCCACCAGCGGGATCGTGATGTCCACATTGACGTTCGGGTTCACCACCGGTACCCCGGCCACCCTCAGATTGGCCAACGTGACCGAACCGCTCGGTGTGGCACCGCCGTTGGCGTCACCCTGCACGGTGGCGACCGCCTCGACGACATCCGCGGTGACCAGCCCGCCGAGCAGGTTCACCCCGGCCGTCTCGGCGCGCGCGTTCGCCCGTTGCAGGCCGTTCGCGTCGATCGTGCCCTCCGCGCGCGTGGTGACCACGCCCGCGTTGCCGACGGTGCCCAGCGATACCGTCGCGACATTGTCGGTGTCCACCGCCGCGACGTTCGAGCACGTCACATCGGACGCGGCGATCGGGCCGATGCCCCCGAGCGGCGACTTCAGCGCGGCGCCGTACGCGTGCGCGTCGAATCGCATCGTGTCGAACACGACGCTCGCGCACCCGGGCAGGCTCACCCCGACGACGTTCGTGAAAGCGGCCGCGCAGTTCGTGTACGTCTCGCGCGCCGCCGAGGTCACCTGGACCTGGGCCGTGCAGGACCCCTGACCCGCGATCAGGTTGCCGGACACGTCGACCGTGCCCCCGCCCGCCGGGGCGACGACCGAACCGGCATCACACGTCGTGGTGGTCACCCCGGTCGCCTTGAGCCCGGCCGGCAGCGTGTCGGAGAACGACCAACCGGGCTTGGCGCCCAGCTCGTTCGTGTTCGTGATCGTGAAGGTCAGGGTCGAGGTGCCGCCGGTGAGCACCGGCGTCGGCGCGAAGCCGATGTCGACCTGCGGGCTCGCGTCGACGAGCCTGACGTTGTCGAAGGCCACGTCGTTGCCGGTGCCGCTCGGCTGCTCGTTCACCAACCGGATGCCGGCCCGGTCGCCGGAGAACAGCACGGCGCCGTTGCTGACGAAGGTGCCGACCTTGGCACCGCCGATCGTCGTCGTGGCATCCACGCACGCCTCGATCGGGCGCGTGAACGCGGGCGTGGCCACGTTGCCGTCGAGCAGGTAGAAGCTGAACTTGGAATGGTTGGCGAAGCAGTTGACCTCGGCGACGTCGACCGAGAACGCGATGAAGCGCCGACCGGCGGGCAACGGAATCGGCGTCACTGTCTCCAACTGCACTTTGCCGGCACCGGGATTGCCCGCCGTGTACGCCGTCACGGCGTGGTTCGTGGTCGAGGAACCGCCCGACCACTGACCGAGTACTCCCGCGAGGTTCTTGACCTGGGCCCAATCGCCCGGGACACATCCGCTGCCGACGGGCGGCGTGGTCGACGCGGCCGGCGACGTGATCCAGCCGTTGCACGCGGTCAACCAGGCCGGATCGGCGGTGTACGTCTCGCCCACCGGCGGACCGCCGGTGTAGTTCGTGAGCAGGGTCGGCGTCGCACCCTGGCCGTTCTCGAAGCCCTCGGCGAAGATCGCCGCGGGTGCCTGCGGTACACCCGGTGTCCCGGGTGCGGCCTGCGCGGTGCCGGCGGCCAACGGTGCGGTCAGACCCGCGACCGCCACCGCGATGGATATCCCGACGCCGGTCAAGCGTCCGGTGCGCCGCCGCCTTCTCATCGTTGACATGACGAAACCCCCTACGTCGTGAGGTGCCCGGCCCCACGCCCCACCCCGCGAGGCAGGCCGCGGACGGCGAGGCCGGACCGATCGTGGACACCACGAGTGGTCCCGGCGCATCGCCTCGAACAGCAGAGCACCCACAACCCCGAACACACGGCCGCTCGGCGGCCAAACCACACCTACAGGTGACACCGTCGCGCGCCGGCGCACACACGACACCGCGCACACGCCCGCGGCGCGCCGGGTAACCGGTCCATCGCATTCGACTCCGAGTGGACCATTCGTGTGGACCGGACCACGCCTACCGTTGCGGTCGTGATCGAAAAGCGCGGTGGGACCGTACTGACCACCCTTCTCCACCAGACTCCGCCGTTTTTGCCGGCGTCCGCCGAAGTGATGACCATGACGGTCGAGTTGCCGCCCGGCGACGCGGGTACGCCGCCCCATCGGCACTCGGGTCCGGTCTTCGGCTACATGCTCGAAGGCGAGATGGTGTTCGAACTCGAAGGCGAACCCGAGCGGGTCATTCGCGCCGGCGAGGCGTTCTGGGAACCGGGCGGCGACGTCATCCACTACCAGGCGGGCAACAATCTCACCGACGCGTGGAGCCGGTTCGTGGTGGTCATGGTCGGTGTCCCCGGCGAACCCATGCTCACCCTCGTCGACGCGGCGGAACTGCTCGCGCGACGCGATCGCCGGGTGCCTCGACCGACGAAGTAACCGCCGAACCCGTACACCGGCCGGGTCGCCGAAGCCTCGGCCCGCCCCCCGACAGAAAGCCGAAGTTCCGAACATGCATATTCTCGTTGCCGGCTCGACCGGCGTCCTGGGCCGCCGGGTCGTCCCCGCGCTCGTCGGCGCGGGGCACCGGGTCACCGCGCTGACGCGCCGCCCGGAGGCCGCGGCCGATCTACGGGCACACGGCGCCGAGGTCGCGTTCGCGGACGTCTTCGATCGTGAGGCGCTCACCCGTGTGGTGGGGCGGGCCGAGCCCGATGTCGTGATGCATCAACTCACCGACCTGTCCGCGGTCGACCTCGCGGCCAACGCGAGGATGCGCGTGGTCGGCACCCGCAATCTCGTCGATGCCGCACAGGCGGCGGGAGTTCGACGCATCGTGGCGCAGAGCATCGCGTGGGTGTACGAGGCGGGAGACGAGCCCGCCGACGAGACGACGCCGCTGGACGACACGAGTGTCGAACCGCGACGCGGCACGATCGAAGGGGTGATCGCCCTGGAACGAGCGGTCCGCGAGCTCCCCGGGTGGGTGGTGCTGCGCTACGGCCTGCTCTACGGCCCGGGTACGTGGTTCGCGGCAGACGGGATCAAGGCGGCCGACGCGCGGGCGGGCCGGTTGCCCGGGGGCCCGGACGTCTCGAGTTTTGTCCACGTCGACGACGCCGCCGCCGCAGCGGTGGCCGCCTTGCACTGGCCGAGCGGCGTGGTCAACGTGGTCGACGACCAGCCTGCGACCGCCGACGAATGGGTGCCGGCGTTCGCTCGGGCGGTGGGCGCGCCACCGCCCGCCGCAGCGGCCGGTGTGCCGCACGCCCCCTGGGCCCGAGGCGCGGACAACCACCTCGCCCGCAAGCACCGGGGCTGGATCCCGACCCATCCGTCCTGGCGGTCGGGGTTCGACACCCTGTGAGTCGGCGGGGGCACGCGGCACGCGCGTGATCGCGGCGCGAGAGAACGAGCCGCGGTACCGATGTCCGGACCGTGCGCCCCGGCCACTCGGCCGACCGGCGGCGCTCGACGAGCCACCACGGCTCGTCAGGGGGCCGGGATCGGCGGCCGGCCGGCCGGGGGGATCCGTCGGTAGACGGAGGTCAGCAATTGCGTCTTCGCCGGGCCCGAGACCCGCCACCGCAGGTGCCATTCGTCCGGGGACACGACGGTGAACTCCCCGTCGTAGAAGTCCGCTGCGCAGGGGTGGCGGGTACTCCAGCGGCCGGTACGCAGGTCGAGGTCGTGGAACGGCCTGCCGTCGGCGAAGAGTACGTCGGCGGTGCCGTCGGCGCGCGGCACAAGCCGGTGACTGCGGCTCGCGGGGTTGGTCACGCCACCCCACTCGAACTCGCCGGACTCCTCCTCGAGCAGCTCGTCGCCGACGCGCCGAAACTCCGCGGTGCCGATGAACGAGCCCCGGGCGCCGGAGAGTTCGTCGATTACGGTGCGGTCGATGGACCAGCGGCCGACGAGATAGGCGACGGCGTCGGGGACGGAACACATGCGTCCATGATCGGTCATCCGCTTCGGACGGGACAGTGGCGGCCGATGTCGCATTCGAGCCTCCGCCCGACCAACGCCCACGACCGACGCCCCGACTCGCCACGATCGACGACCACTGGTCCATGACGAAACGCGACCGTGCTTCCGGACCTATACGTAGGCCCACCATACCCAGCCCTTGACCCCACTGGCGTTGTGCTTGACGTAGTACCACCAGTTCGCCTCGCCGGCGTTCTTCTGGCAGTACACCGTGACGGTGGCGCCCTTCTGCAGCAGTCGATGCACGGTGGAGTCGGTACTCGGCTTGGCCCGCAGGCGAACGTTGCTGCCGGAGATCTTCGCCGTGTGGTCCCGGAAGTCGGTGTCGCACGACGGGTGCGATGCGGCCGACGCGCCGGGAGCCACCGCCACCGCGCCACCGGTCAGGAGCACCCCGGACGCGACCGCCACACCTACTCGCCGTCGCAGCTTCGCGGACTGCCACCGAAAACCGCGTTCCGACGTAACGGATCTCATCAATCCCCGTTTCTGACCGCACATGGCGCGGACACGCTGGGTCGGTGACACATCGGCCACCGCATGATCACAGTCGGCGAATCACGCTAATGGCCCACCCATCGACCGGCTATCCGAATCGCGCGCACGCCGGCGACGCGGGAAACGTCGCCCCGCGCCGAGCAGTCACGGACTCCCGGTGGCGATCGACCGGTCGGCGTTGCCCAGGTGACCACGACGATGTGGAAATGCATGGCGATAGATCCATAAAACTCCCTGAATGGGTAGAGGAGAGGGAGCCACGAGAAAGAAGGACGCCATGGCACGGCACGCGAAAATCGCGAAGGGTGATCGGGTGAGTTGGCGCAGTCACGGAAGTACCGCGATCGGCATCGTCAAGCGCAAGCTCACCCGACGGACACGCGCGGCCGGGCGAACGGTCGACGCCTCATCGCAGCAGCCGCAGTACGAGGTCGAAAGCGAGAAGTCCGGTGGCACGGCCGTCCACAAGCCCCAGGCCCTGACGCGGGTGAAGCGCAAAGGAAAGAGCTGATGGCCGAGCGAGCGGACAGCGACCGCGAGGACACCCTGCGAGACTTCCACGACGCGGTCAACATGACCGCGTCCGAGTTGGAGCGTTGGCTCACCACCGACGAGTCGCGTCGAGCCGGGCAGCACAAGGACGGCGGAGAGAGCATCGGGCATGCGTCCGGCCGGCGCATCGTGGCCCTGCTGCGCGCCGGGAAATCCGAACTCGACGCCGACGACCTCGGACACATGCGCAAGGTCACCGGCTATGTCCACAGACACCTGGCCCAACGCCCCACCGGCGACACCACCACGACCACCTGGCGATACTCGCTGATGAACTGGGGCCACGACCCCGAGAAGTGACGTGGGGAACCCTGTGGTCCCTGTCCGGCGAACGACTGGCCACCACCGCGCCCGGCCCCGCACCGATGGCCATCGAGAAACCCGACTGCCGGCGATGCCCGACGGGTGATCCCGGTTGGGGAGTTGGTGGCCACGCGAGCGAGAATGCCTGCGTGAGCGAAGAGATGGATGAGGTCGGCGAAGCGATCGCCGCAGAACTGCGTCTGATGGACCCCGACGTGCGCGCGTCCCGCTCGCTTGCCCTGCCGCTGCTGGACCCGGACTTCGTCGAGGTCGGCGCTTCCGGACGGCGATGGACGTACGAAGAGATGCTTGCCGAGTTGCCCCGGATGAAAGGGGGCGGCGGAGGGCGGTCCGCGCTACGAACCCTCGAACTTCGTCGGCGCGCTACTGGCCCCCGGACTCGTGCATCTCACCTACGAGACCACGTTCGATGGAAACCGGGCACGAAGGAGCTCGCTCTGGCGCAAGCAGAGCGCAGCCGGGGTATGGCGGATGTACTACCACCAGGCCACGCCCATCCCGCCCGGCAGCGACCTTTGATCGGGTATATCGGACGATGACGGCCCACAGGGGGCCTGCTCCGACTCGGCGGCCGGGCCGGCGCAGTGTTCTCCGCCCGGGTGGATCCGCTGCGCGCGCGGATCATCAGCGTCGACGGCCGGGGTACGTCAGTCCTGGGCCCGTGCGGGACGCCTCGCCGGCGCACATCCCCCACGGGCCCATCGTCCCCGAGTACCGAACTCGACGGCTACGTGTAGGGATTGTCGGCCCTGTTGCCCCCGTACAGGGTGGGGTTTTCGCCTCCACCGTTCTTCGCGTAGACCACCGCTCTCACCGAGCGGATCTTCCACCCCATGTTCGCGTGCAGGCCATACCAGCCCTTGTAGCCGTCCTTGCAGGTCCAGCCCTTGGGAAGCCAGTGGACCGGGCCACCCCACGCGTGCCCGTCGAACCCCTCCACCTGCAATTGGATACCGACGGTGTGACTGTTGCACGCCGTGTCCTTCACCGACATGCTCACGTTCGTGACCTGGGTGCTTCCCCATGTCACCGTCGCGCTCCCGCACCCCTTCGGGCCGCACGCGTCGCTGCGGCCCGTCTTCGCGGCCGCCTGGGCGACCTCATCTCCCGAAGCCGCCTCGGCCGTGCCCGCCATGCTCGCTCCCAACGACAGCAGGGCAGTCGCCGTCAACACCGCAGGCACCCGCCACCGTTCGTGTCGTACCGTCTTCACCCGTCTCACCCCGTTCTCGCGGATTTCCTTACGAGACCGAAGCTATGGCCGCGCATCGATCCGAAGCGTCAACCGCAGGGTCAAGTTCGTCCTGCGGTGCCGGGTTGATTCGAGTCGCCGCGCCTACCACGGAAGTGGGAGACACCGATGCGCGCTCCCCGGATCCGTTCTGCTGCCGGGCGCAGCCTCGAGTTGCTCGGCTCAGGCGGTGGTGGGGGCGTTCCAGTCGACCAGTTGCACGATGACTCCGTTGGGGTCGCGGACCTGGAAGGCGCGCTCGCCCCACTCCTCATCGGTCAGGGGCATCGTGATCGTGACGCCTTCGGCGCGCAGGCGCGCCAGTTCGCCTTCGAGGTCCTCGACGACGAAGGCGAGGATCAATCCCGTGGCGTGCACGTCGCGCTGATCGGCCGGGAGGCTTTCCAACCCCCGGCGCAGGAAGACGACGTTCATCCCGGCGTCGTCGCGGGTCAGGGACGCGAAGCCGTCGGCGGCCATCTCCTCGCGGAATCCGAAGTGCTCGACGAGGAAGCCGGCGGACGCCGGGACGTCGTCCACGTTGAGCGATACGGCACTGGACGTGACCTTCATGAAAGATGCCTCCGAGAACACGACGAGCAACTTCTCTGTACGGCGTACAATATACATCGTACAGAGTTGAAAAGCGAGAGGACGACCATGTCGACGGAACGAACCGGTTCGGGCGACCCCGCCCACACCCTGCGCCTGCTGTGGCGCGACGCCTCCTCCGACCGTCGCCGAGGACCACGACGGGGACTGAGTGTCGACGCGGTGGTCGAGGCGGCCACGACCATCGCCGACGCCGAGGGTCTGGAGGCGCTGACCATGCGCCGAGTGGCCAAGGACCTCGGCGTGGTGCCGATGACCCTGTACACCTACGTCCCCGGCAAGGCCGAGCTCCTCGACCTCATGCTCGACGCCGCTTACACCCGCATGCCCCGCTCCGACACCACCCGACAACCCTGGCGCCGGCGCGTCACCGCCATCGCGGACGAGAACATCGCCCTGTTCGCCCGCCACCCGTGGGCCGCGACCGTCTCCACGATCCGACCTCCGCTGGGGCCGGGGCAGATGGCGAAGTACGAGCACGAACTATCCGGACTCGACGGCCTGGGCCTGGACGACGTCGAGATGGACGACTGCCTGACCCACCTGCTGACCTTCGTACAGGCGTGCGCCCGCGCCGACGCCGCCGCCCGCGCCGAACGAAACGACAGCGCGATGAACGACCGACAGTGGTGGGAGCTGAACGCCCCGCTGCTGGCCCGGGTGCTCGACGAGAAGACCTATCCCACGGCCGTCCGCGTCGGCGCGGCCGCGGGCGCCGCACACGGAAGCGCCCACGACCCGGCCCACGCCTACTCCTTCGGCCTGCAACGTGTCCTCGACGCCTTCGCCGTCCTGATCGACCGACACGAGGACGACGGGGCGCCCACCGCGGCAGCCGAGGGAGCAACGCCCGCGTGAGCGGGTTCCGACACACCGCGCACCGACGCACCGGAAAACGGTCGGCGGCGAGGTCGTGCACACCGCATGGCGCCGCCGGCCGTGGTCACCGCTAGGCCGAGGGTCGCCGCGAGATCCGAGCGCCGGCCACGATGGGATCGTGTGCGGCGAAGACGACGACAGTGATCCGAGGAGGGGCGAGTCGATGCCCGAAGAGTCGAATGCGGCCACGCCGATGTCCGTGGGGGCCGCGACCGGTTCGCGCGAGTCCGAGAGCGCGGGCGTCGATGCCTTGGCGCGGGCGAACATGGTCGCGTTCGCGGCCGAGCTCGTCGAGCGTGGGTGCGTGGCCGACGGGCCGGTCGATGTGGACGCCGCCGAGGAGGACGACGAAGGGCGGGCCGAGTACCGGCTGTTCGCGGCCCGCTCGATCGCGGGCAAGGCCCTGCTCATTCCGTAGCTCTCGCGGAGCAGAGACCACCTCGCGTGGTCCCGTCCCCGTCCCGCAGCCAGACGACCTGCCGCACCGGCGCACGACAGCCCCCTCGACGCGAACCACGTACTACACGCGCCCGGCGCGAACGCGTACGGGAGCCAACTCGGCCCGTCCGGACGATTATCCGCCGACAAGCCGTCCCGAGCGGCGACTACCGCACCATCCCGACCCATGATCGACCGTCTCCCTCCCGAAGCCTCACCGGACCACAATCCGAACGGCCCGCCAAAGTGGCCCCATCGGTCGGTACTCGGACACGTGTCGGAGCTGCGGCGCGAGTGGTCGAGGTTCGATACTGGGCGGGCGGCTTCTTCGCTCACGCACCCACGCTCGACGTCCAGCGAGCCGGGGGACTGTCCAAGTTCCGCGTGGCGCCCTCGAGATGCCGCAGAGGGGGGAGCCTCGTGATACCGGTAGTGCCGCCCACCAAAGAGCACCTGCAAGCCGTTTTCGAGTCGCTGCTCAAGGCCATGGTCAACCAGCGGATCAAGACCTGGTCGGAAGAGACCGGCGCCACCAAAGCCCTGACCGTGCGACTCGGGGAGGTTCCGGCGGAACGCCGCCGGCTGTGGATCGACCAGATCAAAGCGGTGATCAAAGCGCTTCCCGGCGGGCTGGGGGCGCTCGTCGCGCAGCTCGGAGACTCCGTCGGCGTGGCGATCAAGGCCGCCGAGCAGGTCAAGTACGCCCAACTCACCGACGCGGACGTACACCCGGCGGCGAACGACCAGGTCAAGATCACTCTGGAGGCATTCCTCTACGCCACGCCGATCGTCGTCGCTCTCGACCACGCCTTGGACGGTTTCACCAAGGAGATCGACCAGTACCTTCTCCGCGCCGTCGAAGTGGAGACCTGGCTGGCGGCGCGCAAGCAGTGGTGTACGAACAGCCGCACCGAACTGGAGGTCCTGGTGGTGGAGGTCGACGACCTCCTCGCACAGGTCGACGCCTTGGCGTTGACCCCGTTCCTGACGGCGTGGACCGCGCCGGTCGTCAAGTTCCGCAAGGCCGCGGGCGTCGTGCTCGGCACACCGTTGGCAACGGTATGGGCCGACGCGGACGCGGCGCTGTGTACGAACTTCACGCTGCCCGCGGCACAGCAGCGCAGTGCGATCGAGGCCGTCGTCGGGGGCGCCGGCAGCGCCGCACAGCAGGCCCGGATGCAGCTGTACGGCAGCGTCATCCACCTCGACGCCGACACCCTGCGGCGCCTGCAGCCGCTCGGCGCCGCAGCCCCGCCGCTCAAGACGGCCTGTACCGCGATGACCCAGTTCTACGGCACCCCGTGGATCATCTGTCTCGGCACGATCGATTCGGCGGCCGGCCTCACCCGGGTGCTCACGCACGCCGCCAACAAGGATGTCGTGAAGGCGCTGCGGAACGCGGCCGCGAAGGGCAGCACGGTCCCGCAGTTGTCGAAGGCGTTCGACCTGATGCTGAGCATCCCGCACTGGGAAGATGCCTGCATCGCCCTCAACTCCCTCGACGCGCCCGAGATCGCCTGCCCCGACGGAGTCGTCGCGATGTCCTGGGTCAAGATCGGGTCGTCCTGGGTTCCCAGGGCGTTCTCGATGCAAACCGCGGGGTTGGAGACGGACATGGCCTGCCTCAAGCACATGAGGCAGGAGACGGGCGTCAAACCCTCCTCGGCCAAGCTGACGCTCTACTTCGCGGAACTGGTCGCGGCATGCCGCGAGGCCGTCAAGCGATGGAACGCGGCGGGTCAGCCGGCGAAGTTCGAGTGTGCGGGGATCAACCTCGGCGTGGGAACGTGGACCATTCACGTCCGGTGGTCGTTCGGAAGCCCGCAGGTCTTCCACGTGGACAGCGGCTACGAGCAGTCGGCCTGGGTCAAGCACGCGAACTGAGCGACAGGATGGTCGGATACGGCCCGCGATGCGGGCCGTACTCCGCCGCGGGGCCCTACTCGTCCGGGGGCGTCCCCCGGGGAACCCCCCAATGGCCGCAACCCGCCGCCTCCGTCGGTCAGGGAGTACCGCGAAGCCGTCGGGGAGAGGCCCCGAGGGTCTTACGGCAAGCCTTGTTGAACGCCTGCAGATCCGGGATCCCCACCGCGGCCGCGATCGCCGACACCGACAGGGTCGAAGCCTCCAGCAGATGCAGCGCTCGGGCCATCCGCCGGGTGGCGATGTGGCCTACGACCGTCTCGCCGACCTGCTCGCGAAACAGCCTGGTCAGGTGGTTGTGTGAAACCCCGGCCAGGCGCGCCAGGTCGGCGACCACGAGAGGTTCGGCGAGGTGGGCCTCGATGTGCCGTGTCACGGCCTCCACCGTCGGATGCCGCCGCACGTCCGCCGACGTCCCGGCCAGGTCCGCCACCCGCCACAGCGCCGCCCACACCAATGCATCCGATCGTCTCGCTGAGGCCGGGTGCGAGGCCACGGCGTCCCGCAGGAGTTCACGGAGCACCGCCAGCGCGTCGCCGGCATCCCTGACCAGGGGATCCCGGCGGCCGGGCATCTCGAAGTGCACGTACAGGTGCTCGGACCTCCCCTGGTAGTGGTACTCGACCGTGGTCCCCGGTGGCACCAGGCTCACAGTGCCGGGGCGAAGGTCGTAGTCGACACCGTTCGCCCGGTAGCGCGCGCTGTAGCCATAGAGGTGCAACTGCCAGTGGCGCGGCAGCACGAACACCTCTCGCATGGAGTTGATCCCGTGCAGGCCCACGCCGGCGTTCACGACTGTCGGCGGCATCTCCATGGTGAAAAGATACCAGTGAGGGTGAGCAAGACCAATTTCAGAAGGCTGAAATTCACCTAGCATGTTGAACCATGACCACACAGACCTGGTTCGCCGATGCCAAGCTCGGCATCTTCGTCCACTGGGGCATCTACGCCGTCGACGGAGTCGCGGAATCCTGGTCGTTCTTCAACGGCGAGGTCTCCTACGAGAGTTACATGCAGCAGCTCGGCAGGTTCACGGCCGCACGGTACGACGCCGAGGAATGGGCCGAACTCTTCGAGAAGGCGGGCGCCCGCTACGCGGTGCTCACCGCCAAGCACCACGACGGCGTCGCCCTGTGGAAGACCGCCCACAGCGATGTGAACGTCGTCGAGCGCACTCCGGCCGGTCGGGACCTGGTCGCGCCCTTCACCGAGGCGCTCCGTCGTCACGACCTCAAGGTCGGCCTGTACTTCTCCCACCTCGACTGGTCCCACCCCGACTACCCCTACCGAAGCCTCGCGCAGCTCCGGGCCGCCCCGACCGTCGAGGCCCCGGAGAACTGGGACCGCTTCCTGACGTTCCACCGGGACCAGTTGCGCGAGGTTGTCACCGGCTACCGGCCCGACCTGCTGTGGTTCGACGGCGAGTGGGAGATCCCGGAGCCGCTGTGGCGGATGGACGAGGTGCATGCCGATCTGGTCACCATGAAGCCCGACACGGTATTCAACGGTCGGCTCCTCGGCCACGGGGACTACTCGACCCCGGAGCAGGGCGCACCGATCACGCCGCCCGAGGGCCCATGGGAGCTCTGCTACACCATCAACAACTCCTGGGGCCACCGGGAGGCGGACCGGGACCACAAGCCGCTCTCCTTCCTGATCCAGCTTTTCGTGGAGACCATCGGGGCCGGCGGCAACCTGCTCCTGGACGTCGGTCCACGCCCCGACGGCACGATTCCGTCGGAGCAGGCATCCCGGCTCGAGGGCCTCGGTCGCTGGATCCGCCGCAACGAGGAGGCGGTGTACGGCACCGAACGCGGAATCCCCTCCGGTCACTTCCACGGCCCGACCACACTCTCGAAGGACCGCCGGACGCTGTACGTGTTCGCCTTCGACCCGCCGCGCGACCACCTCACCATCCGCGGACTGAAGAACGAGGTGAAGCGGATCTCTGTGGTGGGGACCGGCGAGACGCCGGCCCACCGGCGGGTCGGCGGCATGGACCCGGTGCCGGGGGTGCTGTTGATCGACGCGCCGGCGACCTGCGACCGCTATGTCACCGCTGTCGCGGTCGAACTGGACGGCGAGTTGGAGCTCTACCGCGGCGAGGGCCGCGGTTGACGCCGCATCGGCCACCGTTCGCGTTCTCCACCTGAAGCCTGATCAGGGCGCCGACACCCCGGGACGATCGATTCGGGTGCTTACAGGAATCGTCTGATGGGGACGACCGCCGCCTCCCGCAGGCGCTGCCCGGCGGGCCGGCGTCGCCAGCGGTCCGGGTCGATGGTCACACTGCGTTCGAGGTCCGCGTCGTAGTCCCGGTCCAGTTCCGCGGTGAACGCTTCGTCCAGGACGGCGAGCATGACTTCCTCGTCGTGTTCCATGGAGCGGCGGTTGAAGTTGGTCGAGCCGATCAGCGACGCCACGCCGTCCACGGTGATGACCTTGGCATGCATCATGGTCGGCTGGTACTGGCGGATGGAAACGCCCGCGTCGAGCAGCCTGCTGTAGTGGTGTTGGCCGGCGAGTTGGCAGGCGCGTTGGTCGGTGTGGGGGCCGGGGAGCAGGATTTCCACCTCGACTCCGCGGCGGGCGGTGGCGCACAGCAGGTCGACGAAGTAGGTGTCCGGGGCGAAGTAGGCGGTGGCCAGGCGGAATCGTTGCTCGGCCGAGGTGAGCATGACGCGGATGAGGGTCTGCATGTCCTGCCATCCGATGCCGGCCGAGCCGCGCACGACCTGGACGATCGAGTTCCCGACCTGGTCGTGTCCGGTGAAGCGGTCGCGGTCGTCGAAGAGTTCGTCGTGGCATTCGGCCCAGTTCTGCGCGAACGCGGCGGCGATTCCGTCCACGGCCGGGCCTCGGACCTTGACGTGGGTGTCGCGCCACTCGTCGGGGTTGCGGGCGTCCCCGCACCATTCCTCGGCGATCCCGACGCCGCCGGTGAAGGCGGTGTGCTCATCGACGATGAGGGCCTTGCGATGGCAGCGGTGGTTCTGTTTGAACGGCGACAGCCACAACGGCTTACGGAACCAGGCCACCTGTACGCCGGCGTCGTCCATGACGTCGAGGAGGTCTCGTTCGATCTCCTTGGCGCCGAAGCCGTCGAGGAGCAGCCGCACCCGCACACCGGCCCCGGCCCGGTCGGCGAGCGCGGCGGCGAAGTCCCGGGCGATACGCCCCCGCCAATACACGAAGGTCATCATGTCGATGGTGTGCTCGGCACCGCGTATCGCTTCGAGCATGGCGGGGAAGATCGCGTCACCGTTGCGCAGCGGTACGAGCTCGTTGCCTTCGGTGGCCGCCATGCCCAGCAGGCGCTCCAGCCGCCGGCGCAGGCGCTGCTTGCGGGCCGGTGCGTCGCCCGGGGCGGTGGTGTCGGCGCCGTCCGGGTGTCGCGTGTTCTCCCGACTGCTCATGGGGAACCTTCCGGCGATGGGGATGGCCGAGGGGGTCGGTCGTCCGCGGACTGATCGGCTGTGGGGTGGTGATGCCGTTTCCATCGGGACGACTCGGCCCGATGCGGTGCGCGGGACGCTCCGCCGCACCCGGTCGCGAATGCGGCGGCGCGGCCGTTCCGCGGGGGTCACGCGCTTCGGTCGGGTTTCAGTCGGCGAGAAGTTGGGTGCGCAGTCGGGTCAGGGTGCGGGCCAGGAGGCGGGAGACGTGCATCTGGGAGATGCCCAGGCGTTCGCCGATCTGGGACTGGGTCAGGTCCTGGCCGAAGCGCATGGACAGGATGTCGCGGTCGCGCTGCGGGAGGGCCGCGATCAGCGGCTTGAGCGTGTGCAGGTTCTCGGCGAGGTCGTAGCCGGGGTCGACGAACGACGCGCGCGAGGAGTGCATCTCGGTGGGGCCGTCGTCGCCGGCGGGGGCGTCGAGGGAGGCGGCCGTGTAGCCCGCGGCGGCGGTGAGGCCCTCGACGACGTCCTCGACGCCGATGCCGAGCCTGTCGGCGAGTTCGGCGGGGGTGGGTTCGCGGTCGTGTTCGGTGGCGAACGCGTCGCGGGCCCTGGCCAGTTCCAGGCGCAGTTCCTGCAGGCGTCGTGGGACGTGCACGGCCCAGGAGGTGTCGCGGAAGAAGCGCTTGATCTCGCCGGAGATGGTGGGGACGGCGAAGGTGGGGAACTCGACGTCGTAGGAGGGGTCGAACCGGTCGATGGCCTTGATCAGGCCTATCGTGCCGACCTGGACCAGCTCCTCCGCGGTCTCCGGGCGCGAGCGGAAGCGCCCCGCGACGAATCGCACCAGGGGGATGTTGAGTTCGATCAGGGTGTTGCGCACGTACTGGTACTCGTGGGTGCCCTCCTCCAACACCCGCAGCCGGTCGAAGAGGACCTTCGACATCGCCCGCGCGTCGACTGCCGAGACGCTGCCGGGGTCGTCGACGATCGGCAGCTCGTCGAACGCGCCGCCCTCGGCGGCGGTCACGGTCGCCTCGGGGGCCGGGAAGGCGGTCGCGGGGGTGCGGGTCATGTCGGCGTCCTCCTGCTCGGGGTCGGCTGTGGGCCGCCGCATTGTGCCCCGCCACGAAGGGAGTACACCCGATCGGGGGTGGGATTTTGCTCCCACGGCAGCGACACGTCCCCGCGCCACCGGGGTCGCCGTCCGTTATGCCGGGTTCGCGAGGGTCGAATATCGATTCCCTCGATCGGACGACGCTTGAGGCGCGGGTCGCCGGGCAGGCGTGCGGGCACAGCGGCGTCGGCCCTGGAACAGGATCGGCCAGGGCATACGAACGGGCAGGTCACGGCCCTGTGGCGGATCCGTGGTCTCCCGCTCCGGTGCCGCGCGAGGACCAGCCCGGACCGGGAGGCGAGCGAGTCGTTCCGTGCCCATGTGCCGAAGTGGAACGCGGCACCGTCCGCCCACGTACCCGAAACGCGGCACCGTCCGCCCACGGACCCGAGAGGAAGGTCATGCTTCGACGTCGTCGTTCCCTCGTCAGGTGGCGTGTGCCACGACAAACCGGGGCTTGCGCCCGGGCCCGTACGGCTGCGGGAGCCACCCTCACCGACTGGGGGTGGGACGGGGACCGCGAGGCCGTGACGGTTCTGGTCCTGTCGGAGCTGTTGACCAACGCACAGCTGCACACCCACGGAGACGTGGTCCTGGCCATGCGCCGGACCCGACGCGGTATCCGGTTGTCGGTCACCGACGCCGATCCCCGAGTGCCGACCCGGCGCGACACCGACCTCGAACGCGGGGGCGGCTTCGGGCTGCACATCCTCGACACGCTCACCGCCGAGTGGGGCGTTCGGGCGCGGCGGGGCGGCAAGACCGTCTGGGCCGACATCGAGGGCCCCGTTCCGGAGAAGGCCGTCACCCGGGCGCCGGCGCGTGCCCGATGCGGAGCCGCCTCGATCCGTGCGGTCCTGGCCCGCGGATGCCGCGCGGGAACGGCGGGCTGGGCTGCGGCCTGCCGAGGAGTGCGGCCGCCTCGGTTGCCGGCGTCGGTACGGCGGCGGGCCCGCGCGGTCTGCTCGTGGGCGCGCGGGGGTTCGCGTGCGATGCTGCCGGGCGCCCTCGTCAGGGATTGACCCTGCGGCGGGCGCGCCGGCCGGCGGCGGCGGGTTACCCGGCTCGGCGCGGTCAGGCGCTCGCACCGTGCCATTGCAGGAGCAGGATGGTGGCGTCGTCCCGGAGACGGTCGTGGTGGTATTCGCGGATCGCTCGGATGAGCCTGCGCAGGGTTTCGGGGGCAGGGAGGCCATCGGCTATGTTGCGGATGACGAAGTCGACGAACCGGTCGAGTCCGAAGGTCTCCCCGCGGGGATTGCGCGCGTCGGTCACGCCGTCGGTGTACAGCAGGAGCCAGTCGCCGGGTTCGAGTTGCTCGTCGTACAACCTGACCGGCAGGCCCATTTCGGTGCCCATCGGGTGGGCGGGCGGGCGTTCCAGGGTGGCGACCCATTGGCCGTTGCGGATCACGATCGGTGGGTGGTGGCCGCGGTTGACCCAGGTCAAGGCGCCGGTGAGCAGGTCGAGTTCGGCGATGACCGCGGTGGCGTAGCGGCTGCGGCCGAACTGTTCCACGAGTGCGTCCTCGATCGCCTCGCTCGTTTCGACCAGGCCCACGCCGTGGCGGCGGCTGCTACGGCAGCCGGCCAGGGCGAGGGCGACGGTGAGGCCGGCTGAGGTGTCGTGGCCCATGGCGTCGAAGACGGCCAGGTGGGCGGTGTTGCCGTCGACCGCGTACTCGTACGCGTCGCCGCCCATCTCGTACGCGGGCTCCATGGCCGCGCTGACGGTGGCCCGTGTGCCGGCGAAGGAACCGGGCGGCATCAGGGTCCACTGCATCTCCGCGGCCAGGCCCATCGGGCGGGTGCGGACCATGCGTTCGTAGGTGTCGCTGTAGGCGCGTTTGCTCACGAGGAGCAACCCCACCAGGAGCGCGAGGTCGCACGCCTCGTCCAGGACGGCGTCGCCGGCTTCGTCGGTTTCCAGGCCCAGGACGCCCAGGCGTTCGGCGCCGTCGACGAGAGGCAACCACAAACGCCTGGTGGGCGCTTCGCCGGACTCGACGTCGTCGGCGCCTGCCGGCGACTCGACGAGTTCGACGCTCTGGAAGGCGCGGCCGGCCAGCGTGGCATCGATGCGAAGCTCCGCCTCGGGAGCCACGTCCGCCGTCCCGGCGCGCTCCCCTGAGCCGGGGACCAGGCGGAGAATCTGCTGTTGCACGTCCACGAGGTAGATCAGTGAGCGGGCCAGGCCCAGCGCCCGGGCATGAGCGGCGATCAGCCCCGGAAGGTCCTCCAGAACGGCGTGGCGACTCGCCCGGAGCAGACCACCCGCCGTGATCGCGTCGTTCGAAAGAGGCTTCACACGGCACCCTGTTCCTGATTGCCCGCATTCCCGGCGGTCGGTCACGACGGCGTCGGATGACCCTCCCGGGCAGCATTCGAACATAACAGACATGACCCCCGTGACCGTCGCGATACCCGAGCCCGGCGTCTTCGCCCGGCTCGGACGGTGGTCGTCCGCGCCGTCCGGCGCGAGCGGGACCCTTGTTGACCTGATGGACAGGCATCCCGTGCGCGGGGTCAGGGAATCCGTGGCAGGACCCGGTCGCTCTGGCATACGTATCGCGTGCCGTCCAGTGTGAAGCACTTGAGCGGTTCCCAGTCGCGAACGCCGGGCAAGCGGTGGACGTACAGGTCCCGGCCGGCGGGGTGGAGTTCGAACTCGTCGGGTGTACCTCCCGTGAAGGTCCGGCGCAGGAACAGCGCACCGCCGCGTTCGAGGATTTCCTCGAGCACTCCCACGCGTTGGTATCGGCCCAGGTAGCCTCCCGCGTCGTGCGGTGGTTTGGTGCCGTCGGGGGTGTGCGGTGGGCGGGGCGCGACGCCGGCGAGGTCGGTGAAGACCTCCCGGTACAGGTCGTGGTACAGCGCCTGGGCGTCGCCTCCGTTGGTGAGCAGAACGACCGCGATGCGGGCATCGGGTAGCACCCTGAGATAGGACGACTGCCCCTGGGTCCTGCCGTCGTGGCCGTACACCGCCCGGCCGTTCCAATCCCAACGGGCCCATCCCAGGCCGCGGGTTTCGCCGTTGTCCGGGGTGTTGGGCGTGGCCGTCCGGAACGAACGCATCTCCTCGGCGGCGCGTGCCGACAACAGTCGGGTGCCGTCGGGTCCGAGGCCGTCGTCCAGGTGCAGGCGGACGAAGGCGAGCACGTCGCCGACGCTGGAGCACACGATGCCGGCCGGGCCCGAGGAGCGGGGTATCCACGTCGGGTCGACGCGCGGCCGCCCGTCCGGGCCGGAGGTGTGACCGGCGGCGGCTCGATGCGCGAGCACGTCCTCCGGCAGCGTGTGGCTGCGAGTCAGGCCCAACGGCCGGATCACACGTTCGCGCAGCGCGGCGTCCCAGGTCGTACCGGTGCGGCGTTCGATCAGTCGGCCGGTGAGGATCAGACCGACGTTACAGTACGAGCACGCGCGGCCCAGTGGGTGGACCGCCGGAACGTCCTTGAGCAGGGCGGTGAACCGCTCCAGGCAGTCGTCGCCGCGCCCGGTGTCGGGGAGCACGTCGCCGTCGATCCCGCTGGTGTGGGCGAGCAGGTGACGCAGTGTCAGGCGCCTGGTGCGGTCGGGGTCGGGCAGGCGCAGCTCGGGCAGGTAGCGTACGACCGGCGTGTCGAGGTCGACTGAGCCCTCGTCCACCAGGCGCATGGCGAGTGTGGCGGTCCAGACCTTGGTGATGGAGCCGATCTGCCAGAGCGTGTCGGGCGTGGCCTCGATACGGTCGTCGGCGTTGGCCAGACCGGTGGCGACCTTGACGATCCGGTCGCCGACCAAAATGCCCAACGCGGCGCCGGGGACCTCGTGTCGGCCGGCTAGCGTGGCAAGCCTGGAGCGCCAGTGCCGGGTCATGGACGTGTCGCCCGCGGGGTCCGCCTCGCCCGGGGGCGCGTCGTTCGCGTGCGCGGCCCGCGCGGTGCCGACGACCGCCGCTCCGGCCGTGCCCGCCACTGCGGCGGCGGACAGTGATCCGCGCAGCACGGTGCGCCGGGTGGGTGTGCCGCGGGTGCCGTCGGCGGCTTTCGCGGAGGAAGGGATCCGGGGAGGGAGGGTCACGGGTCTGCCTCTCGATCGATGTCGGTCGTGCAGGCGGGGAAGCGACCGGATCGTGCGCTCCCGAAGACGCCGCCCGTCGCGCCGTTGCGCCGTCTCGCCGTCGCGCCGTCTCGCCGGGAACACGGCGTCCACACGCGGCGCGTCCCGGCGACGTCGCAACCCCGGGTGCGGGCGCGTCGCTTCCCGTTCGACGAGCGTAGGAAGCGAGGTCTCGAGCGGCATCGTTCTCACGTGGGAGGATGCGGATACCTCTCCGGTGCCCCGGACCCCCACCGCCGGTCGCGTGGACCCGGGAGGAAGATCAGCCGTCCGGGGGGTCCGGAGATCCGCGTCGGTGTGCGTGACCTCGCGCGTTCGGTGCCCGAGCCCACGACGGCCGCCGAGTTGTGGTGCGTTCGCCGCGGGGCGCCGAGTGCCACGCCGCGTCCGGGCGGGACTTCCCTGGGTTCGCGGCGTTCATCGGCAACGGCGGCGAGCCGCACACGTCGCCCGGGTGGAAGGCGCGGTCGGCCGGGGCCCGTTTTTCCGACCGACCGCCGAATCCGGCGAGGCCGGTTCGACTCGGAACGCCTTCGGGGACGGCGCGCATCGGCGCGCCGTCCCCAAGGCGCCTTTCCGGGCCCGTGGCACGGCGACCCGGGGGACTCGGCGGCCGAGCGGGCACGCCGACGGCGGCACCGTCCCGACGTACGGGTCGCTGGGGCTCCTTCCCGCGGACCACGACGGGGAGGGCAGACGAGACACTCCGGCGGTGGGCATTCGGGCTCGCCGCCGGTTCCGGTTCCGGCGCCGGTGCGCCCGCTGGTGTGTCCGAGCACGTGAGGGATCGACGGCGCGCAGCGTGCGTCGGCGTGAGGTCGTGAGTCCCCTCTCCTCGACAGCGGGAGCCGCTCGTCGACAAGGGGGCCATGCCGCGACGCTCCGCCCTGGTCGAGTAGGAGTGCGTTTTGCCCATGGCGGGGCCCGTTCGGGGCCGGCGCTTGCGAGGGTCGCGTGGCATGCTATGGGCTGCTGTGCGACGGCGAAACCGAGGAAACCGGTGTAATTCCGGTGCGGTCCCGCCACTGTGATCGGGGAGCGACTCCCGTCAAGGCCACGGCCCCGCTTCGGGGTTGGAAGGCCGGGGGAAGTGTCGATCCGAGAGCCAGGACACTCACGTCGTCGCCACCTCGACACAACCGGGGCGGATTTCCCCGAGAGAGGCCGGTGGTTCGCCATGTCTGTGGTGCTGAGCCGTATCTACACTCGCACGGGAGACGCGGGCACGACCGCGTTGGGCGACAACTCCCGCGTCCGCAAGACCGATCCACGGATCGTCGCCTACGCCGACACCGACGAGACCAACGCCGCCATCGGTGTGGCGCTGGCACTGGGTTGCCTGGACGCGGAGTTGCGGAACGTCCTGGAAGGCATCCAGCACGACCTGTTCGACGTCGGCGCGGACCTGTGCGCTCCGATCCGCGACGGAGACGAACGCCTGCGGGTCCGTGAGGAGGACGTGTCCCGCCTCGAGCGTCTGTGCGACACGTTCAACGAACGACTCGAGCCCTTGCGGTCGTTCGTACTGCCGGGCGGCGCGCCCGGCGCGGCGCTCCTGCACACGGCGCGGACGGCCGCCCGTCGAGCGGAACGCTCGGCGTGGGCGCTGGTCGACGCGGACGCGGAGTTGTCCGGCGGGGAGGCGGCGACAGTCAATCCGGTGTGCGTCCGATATCTGAACCGTCTGTCGGACCTGCTGTTCATTCTCGCGCGATCGGCCAACGATGGCGGGCGCGGTGACGTGCTGTGGAGTCCCGGCCGTAACCGCTGACGCCGGTCTCCACCGGGCTGCCGGCGAACATCGCGCCGGTCCTCGACAGGCGTGGCGGTACAAGGGACTCGGTTCGGGACGTTTGCCGAATCGCATTCTCGGCCTCGCCCCCGGCCGTCGTTGCGGCCCGGGGGCGAGTCTGCGGCCGCGTTCGACCGGATCCCGCGGCTCCGGCGGCGGCCAAGGGCCCCGAGGAACTGCCCCCATGCCTGCCCGCGTTCCCCTCGCGGCACTTGCCTCCGCCGGCCGATCCCGAACATCTCCGTGTCATGCGCGTGCGTCGCGCGCGGCCTGATCGAAGCGACCCGCCGACCCCACCTCCGAACCCGACCCGCCGGCAGGGCGCACTGGGCCGGAACGCGCCGAACCGGCCCAAGGCGCTCAGCGCGCTTCACCCGCGACATGGTCCGCCGCATCGACGCGGCACTGACCGCGAGCGGCGACATCCACCCACGACGCCGTCATGGACGGCATCGTGATGGACGGCGGGGTCGGCATCTCCGCACATGGGGCACTGCGCATCGTCACCGAACGTTCGACGATCGCCATCCCCGAGACCGGCATCGGCTTCGTCCCCTCACGTCACCTGGAGGCGGTGATCGAGGCATTGGCCACTCGGACACCGCCCGACGTCCTCGCCCACCTCACCGAGCCGACGCCCCCGGGCGAACTCGCCGAGCGCCGCGCCTGGATCAACGCGTGCTACACGCGCGACAGCGTCGAGGAGATCCTCGAACGCCTGGAGGACATCGGCGAACCGACGGCGAAACAGGCCGCCGAACAGATCCGCGCGAAGTCGCCGACCGCACTCGAGATAACCCTGGCGAGCCCGCGCCGTACCCGCGAACTCGATTACTCCAAAGCCGAGTTGGGACGGGGGAGTATCGGGTATCCAGCGCGGCGCTGACCGCCCCGACCTCGCCGCGAGTATCCGCGCCCAGGTGATCCACCAGCGCGGTGGCATTCGTCGAACTGGGCAACGCGGGCGGTCCGATGGCTACCAACCTGGTCGCCCGCCGGACACGCCGTCACCGGAGTCGACTCGGCTCCAAGGTATCGGACAGGCTCATGACCAGAGCGTGCGCGTCGCCGGATTCCCTGCGGAGACTGCAGCCGACGCGGACGTGGTGGTCACCGTGCTGCCCGGCGGGACGCACGTCCTCGACTGTTACCAGGGCCCGGACGGACTCCTGGGCACCGCGCCGGTGGGGGCGGTGTTCGTGGACTGCTCGACGATCGACGTCGCCGACGCGCGCGCCGCCGTGCGAGCGACGGGGCGTCGCGCGGTGGACGCGCCGGTGTTCGGGGGAGTGGTCGGCGCGGTCGCCGGCACGCTCACGCTCGTGGTCGGCGCCCAGGATGAGAACTTCGCGGCGATCGAGCCCGTACTGACCCCGCGATGGGTCGCCGTGTCGTGCACCGCGGTCCGCCCGGTGCCGGACAGGCCGCCTGCGTTGTCGGCGCGTTCGAGGGCGTGTTCGGCGGCGGCGAGCGAGGCGGTGACGAATGCCCGGTGCAGGGGTTGCGCGGTGGCGCCGCCGGCCAGGTGACCACCGCCGCGCGCGATCGCGTCGACTCACCGACATGCCCGCGGCCGGACCCGCCCGGCGGGGCGCGATCCGGCCGCGGGGGCCGCCCGAGCGACTTCTCGATCGTGTTGCTCAGCTGTATTGAACCCAGAGCTGCACATCGATGGGCCTGTTGTCGAAGCAGGTCCAGCGCAGCCACCGGCCGTGCAGTTCTCCGTTGCTTCCTATGCTCCTGCACGTGGACAGGGACGCATACCGGCCGTACACCACCCACGGCGTCGGAATGTCCGCAAGGTTCCGCGTCGTGTGTGCGTCGGTCACCTCCGACACGGCATCGGCGACGGGTGCCGCGGACACCGCCGGCGCGCCGGCGACGAGGCTCCCTCCGACAATGGCGAGGGTGACGGCCACACTTGCAAGCAGGCGTTTCATGTACGACTCCTCGTGGTCCGAAGGCCGGGGCGATGTCTCGTCCCCGCGACGACCATGTCGGCGACGGCCGCCGGATGTCAGCACTTCGGCTGTTCGGGACATGTCCCGAACAGCCACGACTCGATCGCCACCTTGCTGGTATCAGCTGGTATCTTCGGCATATGGCGAAGACCCAGGTGAACGTGCGGATGACCGACGAGACCGCCGAGATGGCCCGGCAGGCCGCCGAGACGCGGCACATGCCGCTCAACGACTACATCGAGCAACTCGTTCGCCGCGACAACGACGGCGTGCGCGAACGCTTCCTCGAAGGTGCCCGGGAGGTCATCACCGGATACGGCGACCTCATCGAGGACCTCGCGACGGCGAAGCGATGACCCACCCGAGCGTCGACCTCGCCTGGATCTTGGAGGTCGCCCGCGAGGCGGGGGAGCGCGACCCGGCTCCCGAGGACTACGGCCTGCCCGTCGCCGCCGTCGCCCGCCACGCCGCAGTCCTCGCCGGCCGCGAGGTCTACAGCGGCCCGTTCGTCCGTGCCGCAGCTCTTTGCCAGACCCTGGGCCGGATCTCCTGGCTCGAGCGCTCGAACATGACGGTGGCCGTCGCGGTTGCCCACGGCTACCTCACCGCCTGCGGGATCGACACCAAGCTCGGTCGTGCGGAGATCACCGCCCTGGTCACCGAACTCCGCAAGGACACCTGCACCGTTCCCGACATCGCAGCGGTACTCAGAACCTGGACCGAATAAGGCCGGAGACCGACCGGTCGACGGCTTTCCAGGCTTCTACTTTTTTGTGAGCCTTCCCGGCGTCCCGTTCCTTCGCGAGAGCAGCGATTGTGGATCCGCCGGCGTCGAGGAGGGGTGGCCTGGCCCCAGCGGTACTTGTTCCATCGCCGCGGGCGCCGCCGTCGGCCTCACCGCCGCCTGGTTCGTGCGCCGCGCCCCACACATACTGCTACACCGGTGGATCCCGGGTGTGGCGAGGTACGGGTAAGCGGTGGGCGACCGCGGCGACCGGACTTCTCGACGGCGGCCCGACGACGACCCCGACGACGGACGGCAACCCGCCCCCGCCGCTCCACTCGTGCAGGAACGTCACCATCGCCGGCGGACGACCGACGTGACTTCGGCCCACACGGTTTCGGGCGGGGCCGGTCGCCGATCGTCCGGACCCGGCGGTCGGCGCAGGTGGCGAGGGGGCCGCAACGTTGAGTGTCGAGTCGGCGTTGCCGGTGGCGCGCGTCGGCCGCGTTCGTTGGGCCACGGCGCCGCGGCGCGGGAGGCACGCCTGGAGGGCCCTGGTCTGCAAGCGCCTGGCTTCGCCGTACCGGCTCGGAGCGCGTTCACCGGGCTGGATCAAATTCCGGAACCGGCGCACCGCCGGCGTGGTCGTCGGTGGCTGGGTGCCGGGCCGTGGCCGGTTGTCGGGGTTGCCGGGGGCGTTGCCGGTGGGGGAGTTCCACGCGGGCCGGTGCGCTACCTGGGCAGCGTGGGCACCGGTCGGAGCGATCGCGAGCGGGCCGCCCTTGCCGAGCTGCTGCGGGTCGCCGCGGTGCCGGAGTGTCCGTTCGAACGCGAACCCTCCGTGGTGGGCGCGCGGTGGGTCCTGCCGCGTCCGGTCGGCGAGGTCGCCTACGCCACCGCACCCGCGCGGGCCTGCGGCGCCACCCCTCCTGGCGCCGCCTGCGCCCGGATCTGGCACCGGAGGACCTCGTGTGACCGGTCGAGATGGGTGTCAACCGGCGCCGCTTCGGGGCCGTCGGCCGTTGTTCGGCCATTCGGGCACGCCATCATGTCGGGATGGCCCGCGACATAGTGTTCTTCCTCGCTCCGGACGACGAGACCGCCGCCGTGACGCATCCCACGGGACCCGGTCGGGTCTCGGAGTCCGTGACCTGCCGGTTCATCGAGCCGGACAGCGCCATAGCCGAGTGGGACATGTACTTCTCGGAGCCCTCCGCGGACCTCCCGGCGCCCGAACTCCTCCACGCGTGGTGGCCGGAGTGGGTCTACGGCCCCTTCAACGACGGTGTCGAGGTGTTCGCCCTGCCGCAACGGTTGATCCGGGCGTTGGCCGACGCCGGCCCCACCGAGTTGGCGGAACTGGCGGATCGCTGGGCTGCGAGGCTCAGGGCGACCGAGGGGGACGACATGACCGACGACGACCTGCCGGAGGTCCTGCGAGGACTCGCCCGGCTCGCGGCGTCCGCATTGGACACGGGAGGCGGCCTCTACAGCTGGAGCTTCTGACCCTCCGGTGGGAACCCCTTCAGCGAAGAAATCGCCGTCTGCCGGGGTGTCAGACAGGCCGAAGGACGGAGCCGGTGACGACAGGCAGCGCGTGCATGGCCCGTAGGCGTTCGGCGCGGCAGTGGTTGAGAGTGTCGTCGTTGCCGGTCCCGGCGGCGTGCGGGCACGCGAGGTGGGCCCGTTCGAAGGCGAACTGGTGGTCCAGCAGAGGCTGGAGGCGGTCGGGCAGCGACGACGACGAATCTTCGGACTTGTGTTCGGCCATGCGCTACGGCCGAACCGGCTCGGTCGAGGCGCCCGCAGACCGTGCGCCGCGTTCGAGTGAACCCCGAACCCGCGCACCGAGCACCGAGCACCGCGGGCCTGTGTGCCGGGCTGCGCCGGCTATCGCGAGTCGTGGCCGATGATCCGAGCGACATGGCCTGCGGCCACGGCGGCGACGAACCGGTGCCCGAGGGTGGTCGGTTCGGTGTCGAGCGGGACGCTTCGACACCGGGTCACAGGGCGGGGGTCCTATCGACGATCGCGGTCCAGGCGCGAGGGAGGTGCTCGTCCTCGGTCGGCCGGTCGAACAGGCCGAGGGTGACCTCGACGACGTCGCCGTGGCCGGGGAGCACGAGGTGGCCGTGCGTCTCGGGCGAAGCGTGCGGATTCGCAGAATCCTGGACGGGGATCAGTATGAACTCGTGCGGTCATCCCCGGTTTCGCGGTCTTGGGAGGGGCTGGTCGGTGATCAGTTGCAGCAGGTGCAACCGGGCTTGCAGCCGCAGGCGTCGGCTTCTGCGGCGGCTTGTGCGCCGGGGGTCGAGATGGGGCCGCAGCAGGTGTCTCCGCGCCAGGCTTCACGGCCTTCCTTGACGGCGACGGCGGCGATGACGAGAGCGGCGATCGGGTCGGCCCAGGACCAGCCCAGCAGGCTGTTGGCGACGAGGCCGACCAGGAGGACGGCAGAGAGATAGGTGCAGAGGAGGGTCTGCTTGGAGTCGGCGACGGCGGTCGCGGAGCCGAGTTCGCGGCCGGCCTTGCGCTGGGTAGCGGACAGGAACGGCATGATCGCGAGCGAGAGGGCGGCGATGACGATGCCAGGGGTGGAGTGCTCGGCTTCCCCGGTGCCGGTCAGGGCTCGGATGGCGTCGACGGTGACGTAGGCGGCGAGGGCGAGGAAGGAGACGGCGATGATCCGAAGGGTGCGCTTCTCGCGGGCTTCGCGGATGCCCTGATCGGTTGCGGAGAACTGCCAGGCGACCGCGGCGGCGGAGGAGACCTCGACGACGGAGTCGAGGCCGAAGCCGATCAGCGCGGTGGAGGAGGCGAGGGTGCCGGCGGTGACGGCGACGATGGCCTCGATCACGTTGTAGGTGATCGTCGCGGCGACCAGCAGCCGTATTCGTTTCGTCAGCGCGTCGCGGCGGGCCGGGGACGGTCCGAGGGACATGGCGGTCATCTCAGCAGCAGCCCCGCGCCTCGGCGTCGACGCAGGTCTTGTCGGTCTCGACGGCGACGACCGCGGTGCGGAGGTCGTCCAGCGCGTGTCCGAGCCGGGGGTCGGCCAGTTCGTAACGGGTACGCCGGCCGTCGGGGACGGCGACGACCAGGCCGCAGTCACGCAGGCAGGCCAGATGGTTCGACAGTCGGGTCCGCGAGACGCCGATGTCGTCTGCGAGGTCGGACGGATAGGCGGGGGCGTCCCGCAGGGCGAGCAGCAGCCGGCAGCGGATGGGGTCGGAGAGAGCACGGCCGAAGCGCGCGAGCACCTCGACCTCCGGGGCGATGGTCAGCATCCTCCGACAATACAGAGAATCCTGAATTCAGAAAATCGTGAATCATTGGCGGTCGCGACCGTGGGAGGCGGGCGGTCTTGTCGGGGTGGCGACGTGGAGTGAGCAGGCCGGGGTGCCCCCGGCGGGCGCCGACGGCCATCTCGATGTCGTCGTCGGGGTCTCCCGCCGGGCTCGTGCTCGCGTCGCCACCCCGTCACCGGCGTTCACGCCCCGTCGAGGACGACCGCCCGCTTCTGCCGGCCGACGCGCGCGAGACCATCCGGGCCCGGTGCGAGCGCGACGACGGACCCCGCCTGCCGCGGCCTGCCCGACGTCCCCACCGCCGCGCCCGGTCCGGTAGTCGTCGACGGCCTTGATCAGGCCGATCGCGGCGACCTGGCGCAGGTTCTCGCGCAGGTCGACGCGGCGGGTGTGGCGCCGGCAGGCGAGGGTGACGAGGTGTGAGGTTGAGACCCGCTCACCAGGACGTACAGGATCGCCGTGAACATCGCCTCGTGGTCGATGTCCGCCCTCCCGCGACCTGGCGCACGCACTCGCGACGGCGGCAC
Organism: Embleya scabrispora; assembly: GCF_002024165.1. Taxonomy (NCBI): domain Bacteria; kingdom Bacillati; phylum Actinomycetota; class Actinomycetes; order Kitasatosporales; family Streptomycetaceae; genus Embleya; species Embleya scabrispora. The sequence goes on along the minus strand of NZ_MWQN01000003.1, from coordinate 127,098 downwards.
CAACGGCTCCAGCACCTCCCACGACCCGTGCGGAACGATCCATCGCCACCGCGAACGCCCCATACTTCGCCCAACGTCCCAGGGACCACACAGGGCGGGGTCTATGGTCGAGTGTCCCTCGCCCCCGTCCGCCATTCCTCCGCCTCCAGCACTTCGCCCAGCAGGTCGAGTGCCTGTCCCCAGGCGTGCGGTGCCGGTGTGGCGTAGCCCAGGACGAGGGCGGCCGGGGCCGAGGGGTCGGGGGGATGGTGGTAGTCGGAGCTGTGTAGACCGTGCAACCGCAGCCCCGCGTATGCGCCGGCGGCGATCAGTCGACGTTCGTGCTCGGCGGAGGGCAGAGGCAACAACGCGTGCAGACCGGCTGCCGCGCCTACGAGCCTGAGCCCGGTGATCGCGCCGACGCGATCGGCGAGTTCGGCGCGTCGTCGCCTGTATACCGTACGCACGCGGCGCACGTGCCGGTCGTAGTCGCCTCGCGCGACCAGGTCGGCGAGCGTCAGTTGCTCGATCACGGACACGCCGCCGCCGTTCTCGCGCATTGCCGCGGTCACCGGGGCGCGCAGCGTCGGCGGCACGACGAGCCAGCCCAGACGCAGGCCCGGAGCGAGGGATTTGCTGACGCTGCCGGCGAGTACGATCCGCTCGGGATCGAGTGCCTGGAGTGCCCCCACCGGTCTGCCGTCGTAGCGGAACTCGCCGTCGTAGTCGTCCTCGATCAGGAAGCCGTCGCAGCGTGCGGCCCAGGCGACGAACTCGCCGCGTCGTGCGGGCGACAGCACGACGCCACTGGGGTGCTGGTGCGCCGGTGTGAGCAGTGCGGCCCCCGTCTGCGGGGTGAGGTCGGCCGGATCGGCGCCGAACTCGTCCACGCGCAGCGGTTCGCAGGCCAGGCCCGCCGCGGTGAGCAGTTCGCGATGCCGCGCGAGCCCCGGGTCCTCGGTCGCCGCGTGCCGTACCCCCAGGCCGTGCAGTGTGCGCGCCAGCACTGCGAGCCCGTGGGTGAAGCCCGCGGTGATCACGACCGCGTCCGGGGTGACCCGCGCACCCCTGGTCCGTGCGGCGTGCGCGGCCACGCTCGCACGCAGCGTCGCGGTTCCCTCGAAGTCGCCGTAGTCGAGGTCTCCCGCCCCGATCCGACTCAGGACTCGGCGGACACTCGTCGTCCATGCCCTGTGGGGGAACGACGTGAAGTCGGGTCGGCCGGGGCGTAGATCGGCCCGCCAACGACGTTCGGTCGGCGCGGATTTCGCATGGTGGCCGGCGTCGCAGGGTTCGGGAGCACTCACGTGCGCGACGCGCGTGCCGGAGCCGGGTGATCCGGTCAACCAACCCTCGGCAACGAGTTGGGTGTACGCGCCGACGACCGTTCCGCGTGCCAGCCCCAGGTCCGCGGCCAGCGTGCGCGAACCCGGTAGGCGTGTCCCCGCGGCCAGCCGACCGGACCGCACGGCCTCGCGCAACGCGTCCTCCACGGCGCGACCGGCTCCGACGCCACGTGGCACGGGCTCGATATGGAGATCGACCCCGGCGAGGGGCAGGGCTTGGCCGCGCCGCCGGTTCGACGAGGCCGTCAACGGGGTGCGGAGGAAGCGTCGAAGGCCGGGTGGCGAGGTGAGAGGAAGACCGTGGTCCCCGAAGCGTCGGTACCGAGCCGGTGCCATCCGGCGCGTGTGTAGAAGCGGACGGCCACATCGATGTGCGCGGACGTCAGCAGCCAGCATCTCCCGGACGGGGCGTCGTCGGTGACCGCGCTCAGCAGCGCCCGGCCCACTCCCGAGCCTCGGACGCCCGGGCGCACCGCGAGTTCGTCCACTTCCCGCGCACCGCACAGCCACTCCTGCGTACGCCCGGCGCCCACCATCGTCTCGACCCGTGCATAGCCGCGAGTGGTGGGGAACACCGCGGGTGTCGTCCAGGCGACGGCGAATCCCACCACCCCGCTGTCATCCTCGGCGAGGGCGATGGTGAACCCGTCGCGCTCCTTGTCGGCGTCGAGCCGGCGCACATAGCGTTCGGCCGCCGCCTCGTCCTCGTTCCAGGGTTGGGCGGAGAACACCGCCCGGTATACGTCGCGCACATCCTCCAGGTACGCGGACAGGTCGGCGACGAGCAGTCGACGGACCTCGACCTGCGATGGCTGGTTGCGTTCCTTCATGTTCACCTCGATCTCCTCGTTCATGGACGCCTGCCCCGGGCGCGCGTGCCGGTCCGGCAGCGTGCGTTCGGGTGTCCGATCTTGTTCAGGTCTTGTTCGGGTCTTGTCGGGGGACGATGACGGCGTCCACAGCCGGCTCCAGCATGTAGCCGAAGACCGGGCCGAGTGCCTGTGCGCGGCGTGCCCGCGTCGCCGGGCGGCAGTTCGATCGTCATCGGCATCACTTCGGCCGACGTCGGCAGGAGTGGCGGAGTCTGGCGAAGGAGGGTGGTCAATACGCTCGCTCCCACCGCGCTTGTCGGTCACGGCCGAAATGGTAGGCGCGAGCCGGCCCGACCGAGTGGTCCACTCGGACCCCAGTCGGATGGACCGGTTGCGCGCCATGCATGACAACGCCCGCGAACCCGCGACCCGCCGGGCCCGCGGTGTGGACGGCATGCCCGGCGGCGGCTCGGCGCGCCGCGGCGCACGCGGCGGTCGACAGCGGCCCGGGCCGACATCCGGGAGCGGATCGCGGCGATACCGGGCATGCGGGTGGTGGCCGAGAGGCCCGCCGCCCCCGGCATCCGCTACTTCGAGCCGACCTACCGCCGACCACCGACACCCCGAGCGGGGGTCGTTCGCGCAACGCCTGAGTCTGCGCCACCGCTCGACCGAGCGGCCGATGGTCCTCTACACCGGCGGCTACGACCCGGGCATTGCTGCTGCCGGCCGCGGTCAGTCTCGGGTCGGCGTGGGCCCGATCTGCCGGAGCTGATCCTCCCGGTGTACGCCGCCGTCGGCGCGGCGGCGTCCACGGTCGAGATCGACCGCGACACGGAGTCCATCCCCGTGCTGACGACGGCACTTCGGGACTGGCCCCCTGGGCCGCGCACCACGTCCACGTCGGCCCCCGCCACCTCGTCGGTGCCACCCGACCAGCTTGGGACCCCGCGACACCACCCGCCCCGACCTGTGGCTCGTCCTGGATCCAGGAGGCCGTTGCCGGCATCACCACCGTCGTATTCCGCACCGGTGACCCGAGTTGGAGGGACGCGTCGTGCCGTGGCGCTTTCCGTCTCTTCGCGAGCCGTTCGGCCTTTGGGCACCCGGTCGAGATGTCTGTGCGGATTCGGTGTTCGTCGGGTGATGCCGCGGGGGTCGGCGTTCGGGTTGTGGCAACGTCGTCGGTGACGGTCCTGATCCGGCCGGGGTTTTTCAGGTCGGACAGGGTCTCGATTCGGCTGCGGTGGACGTGGGGCGTGTGCGCGTGGGTTCCGGAGGTCGTGCCGGCTGTTCGAGGGAGAGGACGAAGGACGTGGGAGCGAGCGAGTCGCGGGCGGACGGGTTCGCGCGGGAGATGGCGGAGGCCGGGGCGGAGGGGGACGCGATGAGTCGGGCGTTGGCGTGGTTGTCGGTCTCGTATCGCCGTGCCGCGGAGCCGCGCGGGCACGGAGTCCACGGTGCGGCGTCGTCGGAGCGGGCGGGTTCGGAGGAAGGCCTCGGGGAGTCGAGTCGTTTCCGAGCCGGTTCGTCGCGGTCGTGACGGTCGGGTCGGTGGAGTCGCGGTCGCCGTCCGCGTGGTTGTGCCAGGGTAGGAGCGCCGATCGGGCCTGTGGGTCCGTGACGGTCGCGGCGCGCTCGGCCGTGTCGCGTCGTCGCCCGTGCGAGAACGTGGGTGGGGCGCGCTTCTTTTGTCGGTGATCGGTTCGGTGACGCCCGGGCCGTTGACGAGGGGTGGGCCCGATGTCGGACGAGTCGGTTGCCGTGGTGATCGTGACGTACAACCGTCGGGACATGCTGCGGGAGTCCTTGAAGGCGTACGCGGCGCAGAGCCGGCCGGTGGACGAGATCATCGTGGTCGACAACGCGAGTTCGGACGACACCGGTGCGATGCTGGCCGCGGAGTTCCCGGACGTGACGTGGCTGCGGTTGGAGGAGAACACCGGTCCGGCGGGCGGGTACGCCGCCGGGTTGTCCGCGGCACTGGAGCGCGGGCACGGATGGATGTGGTTGTTCAACGACGACGACCGGCCGTTGCCCACCGCTTTGGAGGAACTCCTCGAGGAGGCCGCCCGGTTGCCGGGGCGTACCGGCATCCTGGGCACGTGGTTGGTGGACGACCGGGGCGAGAGGTCGGTCCTGGGGCTGGGCTGGCGGCACCGGCACGTGCCCGCGCCGCCGCCTCCGGACGGCGGGTCGTACCCGGTGGACGTGTTGATCTTCGCGGGGGCGTTGGTCTCGGCGGCGTTGGTGGCCGAGGTCGGGGTGCCCAAGGCGGAGTACTTCGCGATGTGCGAGGAACTGGAGTTCTGCCTGCGGGCGCGCCGCGCCGGGTGGGGAATCCGGATCCTGCCCAGGCATCTGACGGTGACCCTGCACGAGGGAGCGGCGCAAGATCCGCTGTGGCGGTTGTACTACCAGACGCGCAACCAGCTGTTGATGAGCGTGGGTCACCGCTCGCCGGCGGAGGTGTTCTTCTGGGCGGTGCGGCAGGGGAAGTTCACCGTCGCGACGTTGCTGTGGCAGGACCGCAAGGCACGGCGGTTGCGGATGCGCGCTCGTGGCGCCTGGGACGGTGCGCGCGGTGTCACCGGCCGCACGGTGGATCCGCGCGGCTAGCGGCGGTAGGACCGGTCCGCCGTGGGTGCGGCACGGTCCGACTCCTGCCGACCCGTGGGGCCCGCGTGGCCGCCGGGGCACTCTCGGACGCGCGGCACGGGTTTCGCCGCGTGTTGTTCTCCCGTTGGTTGTCTCCGGGGTGGAGCCGCCCCGGTCGCGGTGGTTCGCAGGACCGGCGCGCCCGTCGTGCAGCGGGATCGCCCGGGTGGTGCTTCGCCTGTGTCGATCGAAGCGGTGGCCTGGCTCCTCTGGGCGTGATGCGGGCCTCGGGGGTGTGCCAGGTCACGTCGGAAGTTCCACGTGTTCGCGCGGACTTGCGTCCTCCCGGCCCACCGCGCCGGGGAACGGATGGCTGTCGAGGGGATCTTGTCGTCCCGGCTCGTCCACGGTGCGCTCCCGCGTGTGGTGATACCCCGTGATCGCCTTTCGATCGGTGCTGGGGTCGAGTCTCCGTGTCGGGACAGGGCGACCCCCTGTCGACGATGCCTGCCCGGAGCGAGGGACGACGCCCACGGCGGCGCCGCGCGGGCACCGAAGCGAGCGCTCTTTTCAGGCCTTATCGACGAATAATTCGATCAATCGCCGGAAAAGCGGGAATTTATTCGTTGGGCGTTCGTATCGGCTTAATGGATATTCGATCGAATTCGGCCAACTTTTCGGATAGCAGAAACCGCGGACATGAACCCTGGATGGGCGGGCAGTCGCGAAACCACAGGTGGCGTACCTCGCCTGGAATGTGAGGCCCGGAGATTTGTCCGGTGACAACTGTTTGCGGTGTCGGGCGGATGAACTTCGAGATTGGCCGATTGATTCGTCACGGAAAATAATACTTTGGGCTAGCTGGTCGACTTTTCTCCCGGGTCACACCAACCTTCTGGTGCTCGCACCCCGTCGTGGGGTGCGCAGGCCCTGGGGGATCGATGAAGGAAACCCGAACTCGGCGCGCCCGCAAGCGCTTCGACCGGTCCGGCGACACCGCGATACGAGCCGGCGCATTGTCCGCGTTCACGGCACTGGCACTGGTCGCGGCTCTGACGCCGTTCCAGGCGTCCGCCGCGCCGGACGCGCCCGCCGCACCGAAGAACAAGTGGGGACACGGCACCACCCAACCCCTGCCACCCGCCCCGCAAGGCAAGACCAAGGCCCCGCCGAACCTGCCCCGCACGGGCGGCGCCCAGTCGCTCGGCGCGATCACCACGCTCGCCGGGCCCGACTGGGACGCCGGCGACGTCCCGTGGCACAACTACCAGGCCTACCGACTCAACGACTCCACCGTCGCCCGAGTGGACGTCTCCACCGGCAACCTGATGATCGCCGGCACCGAGCTCGACATCGCGGGCGTCGGCCAACGCCTGCAGGCGAGCCGTACCGCGAACTCCTTCTGGACGGGGAGCAAGGGCAGCCTGGGCCTGCAACTGTTCAACTACCAGCGCGGCCTGACCGAGACCGCCACCGCGGTCGACATCCAGGGCGAGTCCGGCGACACCATGTCGTTCCCGAAGAAGACCGGCGGCGGCTTCGACCCCGCCAAGGGCTACAAGGCCGACCTGACCAAGGACGGCGCCGGCGTCTACACGCTCACCTGGCGCAAGGACGGGAAGAAGGAGACGTTCACCGCCGCCGCCGGCCTGACCTCGGTCACCGAACGCAACGGCGGGAAGATCGACGTCGTGCGCACCGGCGCCGACACCGTGCGCGCCACCGAGACCCGCTCCGGGCGTTGGATCGAGCTGCACCCCGCAGGCAGCGGACCCGACATCGGCGACGGACCGCAGTGGAAGAACCTCGCCGTCGTCGACAACGCCGGCCGCACCGCGACGTATCGCCTGGTCCGCAACATCGACCCCAACGGCTGGCAATGGGTCGTCGGCAAGGTCGACGACGTCAACGGCGAAACCGTCCAGTACGCGTACGACAACGACGAACGCGTCACCCAAATCACCACGGCGATGGGCCACATCACCCGCTTCACCTACGACACCTCCAGCCGCGTCACCTCGGTGACCCAGGTCACCGACCTGCCCACCGGCCAGGAAGCCGTCACGCTGTACGCGTACTCCGCCGCCCACGGCGCCGCGGGCACCACCACCGTCACCGACCCGCGCCTTAACGCCACGACCTTCACCGTCCAGGCCGACGGCCACGTCGACCGCGTCACCGACGCCCAGAGCCACAAACGCGACACCACCTACGACATCAACGGCAACGTGCAGACCGCCGTCGACGCCATGGGCACCGGAAGCAACCCCGGCAACATCACCACCTACGGCTGGGACACCTCCGGCAACCTCACCTCGGTCCAGATGCCCACCGGAGCCACCGCTTCGCTGACCGGCTACCAGACCTACGCCGGCGCGCAGTTGCCCGCATCGCTGACCGACCCCAACGGCGACAAGACGTCCTACTCCTACGACACCTCCGGCAACACCCTGGGCGTCAGCGACGCCACCACCGGCGGCACCGGCGCGCAACTCACCCACACCTACAACCCGGCGAGCCCGACCTGCGGCGGGTTCAAGGGCCAGCGCTGCACGTCGAAGGACGCCAACCTCAACACCACCAACTTCACGTACAACGCCACCGGCGACCTGACGAACGTCGACGCCCCCGCGCCGCTGGGCGACACCGTCTACACCTACGACAACCTCGGCCGCACGAGCACCGCCAAGGACGGCCGCAACATCACCACGACCTACACCTACGACAACCACGACCGGGTCAAGACCGTCGCCACCCCGGGCAAGTACGTCGCCTACGACTACGACAAGGACGGCAACCAGACCAAGCGCACCGACGCCGCCGGCACCGTCAAGGTCGAATACGACGACCTCGGCCGCGAGTGGCGCCGCACCCTTGTCGGCGGAGACCAGACGACGCTGCACTACGACGCCGCGGGCAACGTGATCCGCTACGACGACCCCATGGGGCGCGTCCTCTACGACTACGACACCCTCAACAACCTCACCAAGGTCACCGACCCCCTCGGCGGCGAGACCACGTTCGCCTACAACGCCAACGGGGCGCGCACCTCCACCACCTACCCCGGCGGCGTCGTCCAGGCCGTCGACCTCGACAACAGCGGCCGCCCCAAGCAGGTCAAGGCCACCAAGGGCGCCACCGCCCTTTCGGAACTGAACTACACCTACGCGTACGGGCCTTCGAACACGGACGGATCCAAGATCCGCACCCGCACCGACGGCGCCGGCGTCAAGAACGCCTACACCTACGACACCCTCGGCCGGCTCACCGACGCCCGCGAGACCAACAGCGGCGGCACCCAACTCGCCGCGTGGCTCTACTGCTACGACAAGGCCGGCAACCTCACCGCCACCTCCACCACGACCACCGCGTGCGGCTCCGCGGGCACCACCTACACCTACAACGCCGCCAACCAGACGTCGAACACCGGCTGGACGTTCGACGCGAACGGCAACGAGACCGCCGCCGGCGGTGGCCTGCCCCGCACCGGTGAAACATACGGCGACTTCAACCAACTCACCGCGATCACCCGCGGATCCACCACCACGAACAACACCTACACCGGCACCACCAACGGCGAACGCCTCACCTCCGGCGCCACGACCTTCTACGCCGGCTCCCTCGGATTGACCGCCACCGTCACCGGGGGCGTCGAAACGGGATTCGTCCGCGAACCCTCGGGCAGCCTCATAGCCATGAGCTACGGAGAGGCCAACCACTACTACCTCACCGACGCCCAGGGCTCGGTCACCGGCCTCACCGACAAGCTCGGCAACAAGGTCAACACCTACGCCTACGACCCGTACGGCAACGCCCGCACCACCACCGAGGCGGTGCCCAATCCGCTCCGCTACACGGGCACCTACCTCGATTCGACCGGCCTGTACAAGATGGGCGCCCGCTACTACGACCCCACAGTCGGCCGCTTCACCCAACGCGACCCCGCCGGCAAGGAAGCCAACCCCTACGCCTACGCGAGCGGCGATCCGATCAACCGGGCGGACCCGACAGGGACGTGGTCCGTGGGAAGCGTGACCTCGAAGGTGACGAAGAAGATCGGTGTCGCCGGGAACTTCATCACCGGGGTGCAATTCGGCGGCGCGCTACTCAGGGGCGATCTGCGTTCGGCCGCCTCGACGGCTGTCGGATTCGGCGTCGGAGCCATCTTCGAATCCGCCTGCACCTATGCCAGCGCGGGAGTTCTCGCAGTCCCCTGCGCGGTCGGAGGCACGTTCGTGGGCGGCAAGGCGTCCGAGGCATTCGACGAGGGGACGACATGAGCCAAGACCCCAAACCCGGACTCGCCTAAAGGTATCCGCCTTCGAAGGAGCAGCCATGCACACACATCTCGGCGACAGCGCCGGACCGGTGATCATCAGCGGCGGCAGCCCGCTCACCAGTTGGATCTTCGGCGTCATCGTCGTGGTTCTCTTCGTAGCCTTCGCCGTGGTGTGGCGCATTCGCAACAAGCGCTGACCTCGTCCATCACCCCGTCATCTCACTGTCGGCGCGGGGGAAGAGACGGACGCCGGTCCGGGGCCGGGACCCGGACGCGTTAGGAACATCGGGGCTTCGGGAGGGCGCAGAACACCCTGCGCTCCCCGGAGCCTCCCTTGCAGCGCCGTCCGGGCAATTCGCAATCGCCGACCGGGTTTCCTCCCGGAGTGGGGCCGGCTGAGCCCGATCGGGCTCAGCTCACCGCACGACCCGGACGGCCCCCGCCAATTCCGCAAGCCCCACGACGCTGTCGTGCTGTTCGTCTTCACCTCCACCCGCCACGAGACCGCGGCCCGGCGCTTGTCCGGTGTCCGCCGTAGGGGCTCACGGTGCGAGGACGAGTTTGGCGACCGTCACTGTTGCCACCGAGGCGCTATGACTACCGCACGAAGGCCACGTTCGAGACCGTGACCTCGCGTCGGTCCGGTCGCCGCGGGCCGGGCTGCCGTGGGAGTAGACGAGCCGGTAGATCACCCGGCACTGCGGGGGGGGGCGTCGTCCTAGAGGTCCTCGGCGGAGACCATTCCGGTGACATCGCCCGCCTTGAGCCCCTCCACGAGGGCTTCCTCGTCCGGATCGTAGGCCTGGGGGGCGCGCAACGCCCACGGTCGGACGCGACCGCTCCAGGCGGACTTCCCGGCGGCGCAGGTACTCCAGCGCGACGGCCTCGGTCGCGACCCGGCGCACCTCGTAGACCCAGCCGTTGTCGGCGGTTTCCACGATGGGGAAACTGTGCTCGGCCCTTGGGGCGTGAACGCGCCACTCGCCGTACGACCATGTACCCGGGAGGCGTTGCCTGCGTCGTCTCCACCACATGGGACGAATATCCGGGTGACAGCGCGGCGTCAGGAGAGAACGGCTCGATTGCCCCACTTTCGCGGAAGGGCGTCCGGATTCGGTCGGCTTTCGAATCCCCTGCCCGGTATCGGGTTGAGATATCCCTGTCGAATGAGAGCGGCACGGCAGGCACCCGGATCGGGCTGCGCTCACGATCGGGGCATCGCACCGAACGGCCGGGTACCGTCACGACTTTCCCCCGCGTCATCCTCCCATTCCATGCCGTCCTCGACCGTGACGGGATCGGCGTTCCGCGTCCATCGCGGCTCGAAACACATACCGCGAACGCAGACAAGGAATGTCCGCCTCCGGGGCTGAAACGACGATTCGCCACTTTCCGAGGCGTTCGGTTCCATCACGCCGGGCGGGTCTGGGCACAGAGGCGCCGCGGGTCTCGGCCCGGGCCGGGGTTCAGTACATCGCGGCGAGGAGGTCGCCGTGCTCGACGTCCCGGCGGGGCGGTGTCGTGCCGAACTCGGTGTGCTCCGTGCGGTGGACGAGGCGTTGTCGTTCGTCGATGTCCAGGTCGGGTTGCGTTCCGTTGGGGAGCGGTAGACGCGCGCGGGTCGGGTGTGGCACCAGCCGATCCGGGGCGGAGGCTCAGCGGTCTCGGGGCCGGTCGATTCAACGATCCGGGCGTGGAAGTCGCGGGACGGCTGTGCGCCCAGTGCCAAGAGATGGTCGCTGTGTGCCAATGCGGCCTTCCTCGTCGACGGCAAGAATCGACAAGCGTCACGCAGGAGCACACACGCACGCCGCATCGCCACGGGGGGCACGGATGAGCCGTCTGATCAGGGCGCAGGTGAGACCGTACGCCCGGTACCGCCGAGGTGCCCGTGATGCGGGCCCTCGCCGCGGTGGCCGCGCCGCCTGGAATGGGTGCACATGCGGCGTCGGTGGCGCCGGAAGCAGGTAGGACCCACCGCCGCACGTGGCCCTTGCTTTCGTTTGCTCGAATAGCCCGCACCCGACAGCCCGGCTTCGACCGAGGGGTCGTCGACGCTGGTTGCCCCGTCTCGGGCCGGACGGTTCTCGTTCCGTGCGCCGTGCGCCGACGTTCGAGATTTTGCTCCAGGGAAAGTCGTGCTCCCTTGTGGAGGCGGCTCTTCCCGGCTGTTTCTTCTTCGTTCCCAGGCCGGCAGAGAGGTACTTCATGGAGCACACGACGTTCTGGAGCCGGCGCCGCCTGATAACCGCCGTGGCGACCGGCATGGCGGCGGCGGCGCTGCCGATGACAGGTGTCGCCCGGGCCCGGGCCGCCGAGGACGGCGACGCGACGGCAGGGGATGGTCTCGGTCTGCCCGATACCGAGCGGGGCAAGGCGGTCGAGGCGTGGATGACCGGCGGCAGGGCGACGAGAGCGGCGGCCGGTCATGCACTGGCCGGCAGCGATACCGACGTCGCGCTGTTCTTGTCCGAGACGTTGCCGACGTTGGAAGCCGAGGACGACCGGGTCGCGATCATGGCGTTCCTGGCCGGGGCCGGAAAGGGCGTGCAGCGCGACGCGGTTGCGGCCTTGAACGCCGGTGACACGGCGATCGCGGCGTTCGTCGCGAACGGCTTCAGGGCGTCCGTGCTGGAGGACTACCGGGTGGCCACCACCACGGTCATGAACGAGGGCGGTCAGGCCCTGACCCGGTCCGCGCAGGCGGCGTTGAACGACGGCACACCCGCCACGCTGCACACGTTCCTGACCGAGGGCCAGTTCTCGGCCCGCGCCGAGGACATGCGCGTCGAGGTCACCAAGTACATGGCCACGGCCGGACCCGAGGCGCGCAAGTACGCCTCGCGCGCGCTCGGCGGCAGTGATGACGATGTCGAGTGGTTCCTGGAGGTGGGCCGGAACATCGCCCACGCCCGGGACCAGGAGACGTCCAGGATCGAGGAGTTGGTCGCGGTCGTGGCCCGGGCGGGACGCACCGCCCAGTCCCAGACGGACATGGCCGTCACCGCTTCCGAGCAGGCGATCACCGCGGCCGGCAAGGCCAAGGAGGCTGCCGAGAAGGCTGCGGAGGAGGCCAGGGCGGCCCAGCGGGACGTGCGCAAGTCGGCGGCTGCGGCCCGGCGTGCGATCTCCTCGGCGCAGGGCGCGGCGGACGCGGCGCGGACCGCGGTGCGCGCGTCCCAAGTGGCGACGGAGGCGTCGCGGCTGGCGTCACGGGCGGCCACTGCCGCCCAGCACGCCGCGTCGGCGGCGGCATCCGCGGCGTCGCGGGCGTACAGGGCGGCGATCGACGCCTCGAAGGACGCCAACATGGCAGAGACGGCGAAGAACGCGGCGGTCGCCGCGCGCAACGCCGCGGCCAGGGCCCGCGAGATGGTGGCGGGGCTGGACAAGGTCCTTCGAGAGGTCGGACGGGCCAAGGCCGCAGGCAAACAGGCTGCCGCTGCCGCCGCCGGGGCCGCCGGTGCGGCGGATGCCTCGGCTGCCGCCGCCGCCGAAGCCGGCGCCGCTTCGGGCGAGGCGCGCCGTGCGGCCGAACAGGCGCGTCGCCAGGCGGACATCGCCTCCTCCGCGGCACGCCAGGCCGGCGCGGCCGCATCGAGGGCCGACGCGCTGTCGGACGCCGCCGCCGGCGCGGCGCAGTCCGCGCGTAGCGCCGCCAACTCGGCCGCCGTGCACGCCGACAAGGCAGCAGACGCCGCCGAGGAGGCGGTGAAGTACGCCGGCCAGGCCCGGGACTTCGCCAACAAGTCCACCGCGCACGCGGCCGAGGCGATCAAGGCGGCCGACACCGCCACCAAGGCCGTCGCGGACGCCGTCGAGGTGGAGGCCAGGGCTCGTGAGGCCGAGGCGGCCCAATTGGAGATGGAGCGCCAGGAGGGTATCGCCGAGGCCCGGGAACTCGCCCGCGTCGAGAAGGAGACGCTGACGGCCCACGCGGGCAGGCTCAACCAGGTCCAACAGATCAACGAGGAGATCTTGGACCTTCTCCGCCAAGCCGAGCGGGCGTTGAAGGACGGTGACCTGGCGCCGGCCGCCGTCGCGGGTCGCAAGGCGGCTGTGGGGCTGTTGCAGGCGAGCGGAACCTGGACTCGGGAGGCCGCGCAATTCGCCCTGGCGGGTACGGACGACGCCGTCCTCGGCTGGATCGATCTCGACCGGGCCCTGGCACAGGCCCAGGACGACCGTGAGACCGCCCTCTATCTGGCGCAGGTCGGCGGCCCCGCCGTCGCCGAGGCGGCCGCGCGGGCGTTGACCGACAACAGCTCGACGGCCGTGGGGGACTTCAACACCTCGGGACGTGTCAAGGCGTCGCAGGAGGACAATCGGCGCGCCATTTTGAAGATCATCAACGATGACCCCGGGCCCGCCGTGCGCAAGGGCGCGGAGGGCGCGTTGAACAAGAACACCCCGGAGGCGCTGCAAGACTTCCTCGACGTCGAGTTCCCCGAGTTGCTCATGGAGGACGACCGGGTCAAGATCGCCGCCCTGCTCAACGGCGCCGGGGTGTACATGCGGGTGATGGGCGAGATCGCCATGGAGGGCCCGTCCTGGATGCGCCGGCAATTCCTGGAGAAGGTCCGCTACCTCGCCGCGCAACTGGACCTCGACACCAACGCCCATGTCGCGGCCGTGAAGGGGGCGATCGCGGCGGCCGCCCGCATCGCCCACGAGGCACAGCAGGACGCCGCCCTTGCGTCCAAGGTGGCCGCCGAGGCACGCAAGGCCGCGGCGGAAGCGGCGAGGTGGGCCGCCGCTGCTCAGGCATCCGCCCGCAACGCGGCCGATTCCGCTGCCGAGGCCCGCAACAACGCCGACATCGCGGACACGGCCGCCGCGGAGGCCAAGGCTTCGGCCGAGAAGGCCAGGGCCGCCGCCACGATCGCCCGTGCCGCGGCGCGCACCGCGAACTACGCCGCCAACCGTGCTCTGCAAGCCGCCGAGAGTGCCGACAACTCCGCCCGCCAGGCCCGTGCCTCGGCCGAGCGGGCCCGCCAGGATCAGCTCCGCGCGGGCAAGAGTGCCGCAGAGGCGGAGGCCGCCGCCCGGGACGCCCACCGTATCGGGCTGAAGGCCCGGGAGGACGAACAGCGCAGGCGGGCGCTGGAAGCACAGCGCAAGGCCCAGCAGGACCGGGACAACAACGTCAACCCCTCCGACACGCCTGACAACGACCGGGTCAAGCAGCAGGACCACTGGTGGGAGGACATGGACACCTGGATCAAGGTGGCCGGCTGGGTGGAGACGGGGGCGGGGGTCGTCGCCGCCGGAGCCTGCGTGGTCGCCGTCGTAGCTCCGCCCACCGCACCCGTCTCCGGGACCGTGGCGGCGGTCGCCTCCAACATCGCGCTGGGGGCCAGTGGCGTGAGGGCTGGGCTCACCGGGTTCGAATACGGCTTCCGCAGCTCGGCGTTCGGCAGGGCACTCGGCGGCTTCGCCCTGACCACCGTCACACGCGGGGGATACAGGCCCTTCAAGCTCGCCAAGAAGCAGTTGGACTACGTCCTGGCGGCCTGAACAGGCCGAAGCCCGAAGCGCGAAGCCCGAAGCGCGAAGCTCGGACGGTTGCGTTCCCACGGGAGCGCAACCGCCTCTTTCCCCGCTCCCGCACGCGAATCCCGCATGCCACCAGGGGCCGGCGGGCTCGGCACCCCTCGCTCCCGGCGGTTGTTGTCCACCCTCTCCACACCCAAGGACCTCTCCATGAGATTTCTACGGCGGATCGTCGCCACCGGTGCGCTCGCGGCTGCCGGTGCCGCCGCGCTCCTCACCCTCACCACCCCCACCGCCGCCCCGGCCGCCTCCGCGCCGTCCACCGGGGCGGTCGCCGACGACCAACCCGGCTACGCCGTGGAGAACTTCGCATACCCGGGCGCGGACAAGATCAAGACGGAGAAGGGCATCCTCCTCAAGCGCGGTGACGGGCACATCCTGCTGACCGGCTGCGCCGCCGGGACCGGGCAGCTGGAGGTGTGGGCCCGTGGCAAGGGCCAGTTCTGCTTCCGCGTCATCGGTGATTCCGGCCTGCTGACCCTCGAGGTCCCCTCGGTGTACGCGGTCAAGGGCGCCGCCGCGCAGTCCGCCGACGTCACCCTCACCGCCGCGGACAGCACCCGCCAGGACATCGAGGTCGGCAAGGACACCTGGACCCCGGTGGGCGAATCCGCCGATCCGCAAAGCCGTGAGTTCGCCCTGCTCGAGATCCGCACGAGCAAGTGAGGAGGCCGCGCGCCATGTCTCGTACCCGGCACACCGACTTCGCCCGGCACCGCGGACACGGTCTCCGAGCCGTGGTGGCCGCGGGTCTATTGGCCGGCACCTTCGCGGTGAACGCCGTGCCCGCGCACGCCGTCACCGGCCCCGCCGACTCCTCCGGCACTCACGACTACACCGCGCGCCTGGACATCGGCGGCGCCACACGCGGCTGCTCCGGAGTCCTGATAGACAGCGAATGGATACTCACCGCGGCCAGTTGTTTCGTCGACGACCCCGCACAGAGCCTCACCGTGCCGGCCGGCAAGCCGCAGCTGAGGACGACCGCGACCATCGGCCGCCCCGACCTGACCACGAGTCAGGGCGCCGTGCGCGAGATCGTGGAACTGGTGCCGCGCACCGACCGCGACCTGGTGCTGGGCCGCCTGTCCAGACCCGTCACCAACGTCACCCCGATCGCCATGGCCTCCACCACGCCCGGCACGGGCGAGGAACTGACGTTCGCCGGATACGGGCGGACAACCACGGAGTGGGCGCCGCTTCAGCTGCACACCGGTGCGCTCGCGGTGGACGCGTCCACCGCGACCACGGCCACGTACACCGGCAAGGACGGTGCGGCCGTATGTCTGGGCGACACCGGCGGCCCCGTGGTCCGCACGACGAACGGTCCCCACCAGTTGGTAGCCCTCAACAGCCGCTCCTACCAGGGCGGTTGCTACAACACCGATCCGGCCGAAACCCGCACCGGCGGAATCGCCACCCGCGTCGACGACCTGGCCCCCTGGGTGAACTCGAAGATGAGCGCCGTCCCTGTCGCCGACTTCGACTGCGACGGCGTCGAGGACATCGCGATCAGCGATCCCAGGGCGACCGTCGGCGGCAAGGCCGCGGCGGGTCTGATTCGGGTGGTCTACGGCGGCGGCAAGGGCACCGCCGAGATCACTCAGGACCTCGGCTGGGTTCCCGGCAACGCCGAACCGGAGGACTGGTTCGGCGAGGTGCTCGACACCGTCGACCACAACGAGGACGGCTGCACCGACCTCGTCGTCGGCACCCCCGCCGAAGACCTCGGCAGCGCTACCGACGCGGGTACGGTCGACGTGCTCTACGGCGCACGCAACGGCATCGGGACGGGACCCGCAACCCTGCACCTGGAACAGGGCACCGGCTCCGGGGCCATCGCGGCGGCGGCCTCCCAGAGCGGTGACCGCATGGGCCACTCGGTCGCCGCCGGCCGAACCGCCGCGGGCGAGCCGTACCTGCTGATCGGCGTTCCCGGCCAGAGCTCCGGCAACCTGGCCAAGGCGGGGATGGTCTTCTACCTGCGGGGCACCACCAACACCTCCGTCACCCAGGACAGTTCGACCGTCCCCGGCGGAAACGAGGCCAACGACGGCTTCGGCACCAGTGTCGCTGCCGACGGCAACCACCTCGCCATCGGCGCCCCCAACGAGGCCATCAACGGCCAGGCCGGCGCCGGCGCCGTGTGGATCTTCGACCACAAGGTCAACTCCGACGGCATCCCCACCCCGCTGCACGGCATCGATCAGGACTCCGACATCATCGACGGCGGCTCCGAGGCGGGCGACAGGTTCGGCGCCTCACTGTCCATGGCCGACTACCGCCCGGCCGGTGCAGCGGCCGCCACCGAGTCGGTACTCGCCATCGGCTCTCCCGGCGAGAGCCTGGGCGTCAACAATGTCGACCAACCCGAGGCCGGCCGCGTGGTCGCCGTCCGCATCACCGCCACAGGCGCCTTCAGCCAACTCGACAATTTCTGGCAGGGCACCGGCGACGACGCGGTGGCCGGCGCCGCCGAACGCGGCGACCACTTCGGCGACCAGGTCAGCGTCGTGAACACCGCACCACGAGTCCAGAGCACCGCGGCCACCATGCGGATCGCCGTCGGCATCCCCGGCGAGGACATCAACACCGCCACCGACGCGGGCGCCATCCAGACCTTCTCGCTCCTCGGCACGCCCGGCGACTCCGACCACTGGATCCAGGCGGGCATGGTCGGTATCCCCGGCACCCCGGGAACGAACCAGTACCTGGGCCACAACATGCACTTCACCAGCACCGGACTGTACGTCGGCATGCCCTACGGTCCGTCCGACTACGGCGCGCTCCACGTCCTGCCGATGGGCAACGCGACCGCGGGCGGCACGATCGGCCGGACGACCACCTACCAGCCCGGCACAGGCGGCCTCCCCGCCACCGGCGACCGCTTCGGTCACGCGGCGCGGTAACTCGCCCTGTCCGCAAGCCTCCACCGGCACCGGGCGGGCGGCCGTCGCCGTCCAGAGGCGCCCCCGCCCGGTGCCGGCGCGAGCACGGCCACGGGGCGAGGACGCTGCCGGGTCGAGCACTGACGGCGGTACGGACGTAGGGGGCTTCACCGGCCGGGGCGGGCCGGCCGACGCCGGAGCGATCGGTGAGGACGACATCGGAGCCGAAGCGGAACCGGCCCCGCCGACACCGGGAGCGGCGCCGGCGTCCGCCGCCCCGAGGGCGCCCCGCGTCCGGTGCGCCCTCTCATCAGACGAAGAAGGAGACCGGACGAAACATGCATGAGTCACGCCCCGGGAGCACTGCCCGAATACGTGCGGCCAGACGACGCGCCCGCTCTACCGTACTCGCCGTGCTGATCGCGGTGACGGTGGGACTCGCGACCACAGGCATGACCCCGATGCGGCAGGCCACCGACGAGAAGCCGCAGCAGGCCGCCGGGGTGGCCACACCGGCCCGGCCCGATGCTCGGACCCCGGCCACCGAAACCAGTTCCTTCCCCCTGGGGGCAGCAGAGCACTGCGAGTCCACGCAGGCGGGCTCGAAGGAGCGCAGGGCCGGCGCCGTCGAGGCGTGTGTGAGTGTCGGCCCCGCCCCGACCGCACGCACCGCGGCGCAGGTGCGGGGCCTCGCCGCCGGCAGCTGTGACAACGGCGGCCCCGGCGTCTATTCGTACGGGCGCTTCGAGTACTGCGTGACCGGGATGGACGTCCTCTACGTCCTGCGCAACGACAAAGGCACGGAGATCGGGCGCGGCACCCTGGAGATCGCCACCCGTGCGTCACTGCCCGCGAAGGGCACCACGTGGAACGAGCAGATCACGGTGAAGATGATCGGCGCGAGCGGCGACGTCACCACACTCAACGCCAAGTTCCGCGCCTCCTGCGGAACCGGCTGCACGGCAACGAAGACCGCACCCTGGTACGGCGGCGACCTGGTGCTTGGCCAGTCCCTCAGCGGCACCGTCGCCTACTCCTCGGCCCCCGCCGCGGGCGCCGTCGCGGAGTTCACCACCTCGTACAAGATGTATGTGACCTCCCCGGGCGCCACAGCCGTCGACCCGAATGCCTCGTGGGACAACCCACGCAGGATCCGCTGTGACGACGCGCTCGGAGGCACCTCGCGCGCGGGCTGTGCCGTCCCCTCGGTCATGCCCGTCGTGCCGATGAAAACGACGAACGCGGACCCCGGCGGCGCAGTCTCGGCCTACGACTGGGCGCAGAAGAACCTCGACGGCGCCTGGGGGAAGAAGGGAAGCCCGCTGACCCGGTCGACGAACGGCGTGGCCGCCCGCACCGCCGGCACGTGCGGCGGCTTCAAGGCTCAGCCGGAGCTCGTCACTGCCGACACCTGCGGTGACTTCCCCTTCGGCGAGGCGAAAGAGGGCGGTGCCCCAGGCGCGCAGTGCGCCGAGGTGATTCCCAACCTCGGCGACGGCGAATGGGACACGTACGTCCTGAACGACGGCCATGTCCTGAACCCCGCCGCACCCTGTGTGCAAGCCCATGTCACGCCCGCCGAGAAGCAGTTCGCCGACACGCAGCTCGCCGACGGCTTCGTCGACCAGCGGGTGATCGACGCCGACAGGTTCGAACTGGCGGTCTCGGCACCGGACACCGGCCCGCAGATCCATTGCCTGAACAAACCCAAACCGGACGACTCGTTCGACAACGAGGGCGGTTGGTTCAGGACCACGACCGAGCCGGTTCCGTTGGTCAACCGTATCAACGAGGCGAGTGGGCCCGGACAGCGGCCGACCCGGGCTACGGCATGCCTGGGGCTGGACACCCCCGAGGGAAAAGGAACCAGCGATCCCATCACCGGCTGGGAGGACGCGCAGGACTTCAGGACGAAGCACGGGCAAAGCGCCGGGCTGTCCCGATGCCACCTCATCGCAAGCATCCTCGGTGGACGAGGCAACGACGCACGCACACGGTCCAACCTTGTCCCCTGCTGGCAGACCGGCCTGAACACGGGCACGCCCAGCATGCGCACCTACGAGGCGATCACGCAGAAACTGATCAAGGGCAAGCCGCCCGGTATCGGAGCGGACGAAGCGGTCTTCTACCAGGTGACACCCGTCTACAAGAACGTCGAGAGCACCGTCCCGGTGGGCGTCACGATGAGCGCCCACGTCGAACGGGCGAACGGAGCGACCGAGAAGGCGTTCACCAACGTCTACGTCACCAATACCCTGGGGAACACCGGGATGTTCAACCTCGGCAACTGACCCGACATCCCCGCCGGTTCGGCATAGGCGGCCTGCGGGTCCGGGGCGGTGGCGTGATGGCCGCGTCTGCGGTGTCGGCCGGCGAATCCGGCCTCGCGCATCGGCCGGGCGCCGCGGCGGCACCCGATCCGGGCGCCGTCGCGGACCGGAACGGCGTGGACGCGCGGGGCGCCGTAACTGCCGCGCGAGTGCCCGTGGACGGGTGATCCGTTCGATCAACTCCGCGCCGTGGACGGCGCGGTGCGGCGGCGGTAGTAGGTGGTGCGGGAGACCGTGAGCAGTTCACGGACGCGTTTGACGCTGTGACCCGCGCGCTTCTCCGCCTCGATGAACGGATGCACCGTCACCGGGTCTCCTTCGCGAAGAAAGCCGTGACCCGCTCGAGGATCTCCACGTCCTGCCCCAGTCGGGTGTTCCCCGCTGCAACCGGCCTGGCTTCCATCCGCACCGTGATCCTCACCCACGGGGCGAGGTGGGGCGGGCTCCAACGCATGTGCGGGGCGGGCCGTCGGGACCGCCCCGCACGTGGGGAACCTTCGCCGGTTACAGGTCTGCGCCCGGGTGGGGTTCCGGTGGAGCGTGAGCGTCAGGCCCGGCGGCGGCGCAGCACGACGGTGGTGCCGGCTCCGACGAGCACGAGGGCGCTCGCGACACCGACGAGTGTCATCGTGTTGCCGTTGTCGCTACCGGTGTCGGCGAGTTCCGTGCCGCCGCCCTTGGCCGGCGGTACGGGTGCCGCGGTGGAGGGGTCCGTCGGCGTGGTCGGTGCCGTGGTCGGCGGTGTGGTTTCCCCGCCCGCGCACTTCGCGGCACCCGGGACCGCGACCGTGGTGAACTCGAACTTCTCGTAGTAGTTGTTGGGCCCGGCGCCGGGGTAGTAGCCGAAGCCGAGGACGTGGTTCGCGGGCGTGGCGTAGCCTCCACCGACGCTGATCCGTGCCTGGACGACCCTGTCGTCGACCGGGCCGGTGGCCCAGTTGGCAAGGTCGACGTCTCCGGAGGTCATGCCTTCCGCGCCGTTCTTGACCTTGTGCCAGGTGCCTTGCTGGTCCTTGACTTCGATCTGGGCGTCGCACGCGGACGTTCCGCTCATCGACCGGCCGAGGTCCAGACCGAATGACGACTTACCCAGGTGCCAGTCGGCCTTGTTCTGGGTCTTGATGTGTACCTGGAACTCGTGCGGCTTGGCGTCCGCGGGGACCTGCTTGGGCAGTCCCGTGTACGAGGTGTTCAGGCCGGTCACCCGCAACTCGCCGCCGTCCACGCCGACGATGCCCTCGAAGTTGCCGCCGGGACGGACACCGGTGGCGACGACGAGGGCGACGTTGACGTCGTTGACAGGGCCTTCCGTGGGCATCTGGGGCAGGCGTACTCGGACCCGCCACGCGTGGTCGTAGCCGGGGGCCACGGTCACGCCCGCGGCGGGGCCGAGGTCGCCGGTGATGTCGCCGGTTTCGGGGTCCGTGGTGGTGGTGAGCGGCTTCCACGCGCCGCCGGGAGTTTCGGAGAACTCCACGCTCGCCAGGGGGTGCTGCGGCAGCCGGGACAGGCGCAGGTACGGGTGAACGCCCGTGTGGGTGCTCTGGGTGGGATTCGTCAGCCGGACCGTTCCCTCGGACCAACCGCCGGTGTATTGGACGGGGTTGGGGAAGGAGACGCTGATCGCCTGCTCGGGCAGGTTGGACGCGTACGCGGTGCTCGCCGGGGCAAGCGCACACAGCGGGACGGCGACGACTGCGGCGGCTACGAGAGCGCGCACAGGTTTCATGAATGGCCGATCGAGAAAACACACCCGCGTGCGCGGGTGCGTTGATGCGGTCGCCGGGGACGGCGCGGGCCGCTCACTATAGGACCGAACCCGCAGCGGCGACTATCGAGTTGCTCACACCCGCAGTCGGCTTCGCTGGATGGGACGCCCCGGAAAACACACCAGGACTTCCACGGGAACGGTCGGGGCCGTAACGCAGAACCCGGGGCTGCGTTCCGTCCGATCGGGCTCGTTGCAGCGACCCCTGTATCGGACACGGTCGTCTGCGCGTGCAACCACGCGGCGTCCAACGTCGGCGGTGCCGCCCGTGTGGGCGCCCTCGTCTCCGGTGCTCGAGCCCGCGTGGTGTCCGGTTTTCGGTTCGGCCCCGGTCGCCCCTGGTGCGTGAACCGATCCGACCCGGTCACACGGCTGCGGCGGTCGAACAGTGGCTGGGCGTATCGGTGCGTCGACATCGATGCCGTCGACGAGCAGGCGCCGGCAGTGATCCGGGCCCCGGTGGCGGGCGGAATGTGATCGGGGGCCTGGCGACGTCTGGGTCAGGGGCCGGCGGCGCGGTGACGGCGACCTCCAGCGGATCGTGCCACGGGCGGTGTCCGTCGGCCCGGCACGTGATCAGCAACCGCACCGGGGTGGCGGGGTACAGCGAATCCCATAAGGCGACGTCGGGTGTCCAGACCGGGGGCGGGTGCCTTCGAGTTGATACCTGCGTCCGGTGCCCGGGATTCTCTCGACCGCGGGCACCGCTCGGCCGTCGGCACTCGCGCCGTCGATGCGATCTCCTCGATGCAGGAGCCACCCGTGCCGGCGCCGTGGTCGAGGTCGACGTCGGGGGTCATCTCACGGTGCCACCGGTCGCGTTCGAGCTGCGTCAGGCTCCTGGCCGCGTCGGCGGACGCCCTCGCCGCCCGCAACGCGAGCCACGCCATAGCCAGCGCCGCGAGCGTCGCGACGGCACTGACCACGGCGGACAGCGCCGCCCGGCGCGGCTCCCGGATGTCGCGTCAGCCGTCGCTCTCCGTTCCCTCCGCCGCCGCGGACACGGCCGAGTCGGCCAACGCGCGCACCGCCGCCCCCGCCACGCCCGCGCCGGTCATCCCAAGGGCGCCGGCAACCACGACCGTGTACGCGCCGATGTCGATCGTCGGAAGCGGCGCGCCCGGCAGGGTGGCGCCGAACGCGGCCGCCGCGGCCCACGCGACGGCGGTTCCGGCGGCGATGCCCACCGCGGCCGCGAGTGCCGTCTCCACCGCCAACATGCGTGCCACCTGGGCGCGCGAAGCGCCGATCAGGCGCAGGGACGCGAACTCCCGGCGGCGTTCCAGGGTCAGCGCCGCCGCCGAGTTCACCGTGGCGACGGCGCCGAAGCAGGCGAGCAGGACGAGTTCGGCCTGCCGCAGCCACACGTCGCCGGGCGAGGCTACGCCGGCGAGCGCGGAACCGGCGTCGAGACGCGACGTGTGATCGATTGTGTCCGAGACGAATTGGAACGTGCAGGCAAGACCCGTCAGGAGAGCCACCGGGACCACCGCGGCCGACACCCGCCGGGCGTGCCCACGCAGATTGGCCGCCACGAGTTTGCCGACTCGCGGCGCGTACGGGCGCAGCGGCACCGCGGCCGCGGCGCGAACCAGGAACGGCCCGAGCAGCGCCACACCGACCAGCAGGATCAGTGCCGCGAGCAGCGCGCCCTGGCCGGCCTCATCGGGCGATCGGCCGCGCAGGAACATGCAGAACCAACCGCCCGTCGCGAGTACGACGACGCCTGCGGTGAGCCGGATCAGGCTGCGGGCGGGCGCAGGCGCCACCGGCCGCCCGGATGCGGCACCGCGGGTGGCGATGGGCACCACCACGGCGCCCACCAGTACCGCCACGGCGGACGCCACCGCCATCGGGACCGGTGCGGCGGGGACGTCGATTCCGTGCGCGGCCAACCCGTGCCCGGCCAGAGCGTCGACGAACCACCGCGCGCCGTACGCTCCCGTTGCCCACGCCGGCGGACCGACCACGGCCACGACCGCGGCGATCTGGAGCCGGACGAGCCGCCGCACCTGGCGCGGAGTCGCGCCCGCGGCGCGCAGCAGGACGAGTTCGCGCTGCTGCTGGCGGGCGGCGTAGCCGAGGGTGGTGGCGACCACGAACACCGCCGCGACGACGGCGATTTCGCCGAACGCGCCGCCGAGCAGCGCGAGTCCGGCCCGGCCGTCGGGGCCGGGGGTGCCGGGGTCGCGACGAGCGTCCCGAACAGCGTCACGGACGCGATGGTGAGGAAGACGGCGGCGGCCACCCCGGCGAACGTCATGGGACGGGCCCGCATCCCGGCATACGCGAGCCCCGGCATCGCTGTGGTTCTCATGTCCCCAGCATGGCCGCCCGGCCGGCCCCCGGCCGAGGGCGCCGCCCCCCGTATCGGGGTTCGGGAAACCACACCTTCGACGCGGCCGAACCCCCCCACGGCACCGAGACTCGACCGGGGGCGGTGGGCCCCGGGGCCGGGTAGTGGCGGGCGTGCTCCGGATCCGGCAGGCGGCACACGCGGAGTCGGTGAGGCGGCGGAACCCCCGAGAGGTACTCAACAACAGGGCGGGCACGGGTTCGTTGGCCGTGAACACCGTGAGAGCCGGGGCCGAGGACTTCGTCTCCCGGGCCGATGAGGAGGCCGCGCGCCTGGACAGATCCGGCGACGTCTTCCCACCCGATCCGCACGGAAATCTGGGCAACCGCTCGCGCCACCATCGAGACCGTGGCCGACCTGCATGCGGATCTGGAAGCCGGGGTGTGCGTCTCAGGTCCCGCTGCCCGGCGAGCCATCAACGCAGCCGCCCGGGCCCCGAGGGCGGGCCCACGCCCGAAGGCGTCGACGCGTCGCGGATGTTCAGTCATCGGCGGTCTTCCTTGTCGCGGGAATCGGACCCGAGGCGGTGTGTACCGCCGGGCGCGCGCCGTACTGGTCGGACTGAAGCGCGAACATCTCCGCGTAGATCCCGCCCGCGGCCGTGAGTTCGCCGTGGGTTCCGTGTTCGGCGATGCGGCCCTTGTCGAGGACGTAGATGTGGTCGGCGTGTTGGACCGAGGCGAGGCGGTGGGTGATCAGGACGACGATGGTGCCGTCGGCGACGAGTTCGCGAATGCGGGCGAACGTCTCGATCTCCTTGCGCGCGTCCAGCGCCGACGTGGGCTCGTCCGCGATCACCACAGGCGCGCGCCGGTAGCGTTCGCGCGCCAGGGCGATGGCCTGCCACTGTCCGCCGGACAACTCGACGCCGCCCTCGTAGTTGCGGTCGAGCAACGTGTCCAGCCCGCGCGGGAGTTCCTCGACCACGGGCCCGGCGCCCGCGTACTCGCACGCCGCCCACAGGACGTCCTCATCGGGCCCGGCGTCGATGTCGGGCCGGCCGAGGACGATGTTCGCTCGGGCGGTCAGGTCCCACCGCACGAAGTCCTGCGGCACCAGGGCGACCTGATCGAACACGCTGGTGCGGTCGGCGTCGGCGACATCCACGCCGTCCCACTCGATGCTGCCGCTCTCGGGCCGGTACAGGCCCGCGATCAGCTTCGCCAACGTCGTCTTGCCCGAGCCGTTCTCCCCGGCGAACGCGACGATCGTGCCCCGGGTCAGGGTCACGTCGACGCCGTCCAGGGCCTTGTGGTCCCGGCCGGGGTAGGTGAACGACACGTCCTTGACCCGCACCCTGTGCGGCGCGGTGACCGAGCTTCCGCTGGTGGGGATGGCGTGCAGGTCCGCCTGGGCGCACGCCTCCTGGAGGTCGTTGGCGAACAGGGCCTGCTCGTACAGGTGCTGGATCCCGGTGACGAGACCGGCGAGACTGGTGGTGCCGGTGCGGATCGCCAGCACCGCCGTGCCGGAGGTGGCCAGGTCCGCGCGTCCGCTCAACAGCAGCCACGCGAGGGTGAGGTACGTCAACCCGGACGCGACGCCCGACAGCGCGGACGCCGCGAGGTCGGTGCCCGCCTCTGCCTTGGCCAGGCGTTCCTTCTCCGCTTCGGCCGCGGCCGCCATGCGTTCGTAGTGGTGCAGCAGATAGGGCCCCGCGCCGTGCACCCGGACCTCCTGGGCGGTGTCCTGCGCGGTCAACGCCCAGGCGATCTCGCCTTGTTGCCTGCCGTGGTCGGTCCAGGCAAGCACCGATTCGTAGCGGCGTCGGGCGGACCGTACGGTGCCCCACCCGGGGGGCAGGATGATCAGCAGCATCATCGGCAACAACAGCGGGTGCAACACCGCCAACACCGTGCCGACGGCCGCCAGCGAAACCAGCGCGTTGACCACCTGCACGCTGTACGTGATCATCAACCGGCTCGCGTTGGTACCCCACTTGGCGGTCTGCAGGAGCCGTTTGAAGTCGGCGTCCTCCAACGTCGCCATCTCCACCCGCATCACCCGCCGCAGCAACTCGACCTCGGCGAACCGCTCCACCTTCGGCTCCAGCCGCCCGGTCGCCGCCGTCGAAGCGGCCCGCAGCAGCGCCCCCGCCACCCCCATCGCGGCCACGAACACCAACGCGGGCGCGGCGGAACGCACCCGGTCGGGGGTCGGGCCGGCGTTGAACAATTCGACCAGGATGCGGTTGGTGCCCACCAGCCCCAGCGCGGCGGTGACGCCCTGCCCGATCTGGGCGAACGCCACCACCAGCAGCGCGATTCGATCCGCGGCCCACGCGAGGCGCACCGACCGGGCGATCAGACGCGGCAGCCGCCGCAAAGTCCCCAGAAACGACAGTTCCACGTGGGCACCGCGATGAAGATGCCGACCCCAGGTGGGTTTGAGTTTGCCGCCGAACAATTCCCGGCCGCTCGCGTCGCCGACCGCCATCGCCTCCGCCGCACGATTGCGCCGCGCCCGGCGCGGCCGGATCATCCCGACACCGCGCCCGCGTGCCGAAGCGCGGCGGTGGAGTGCGGTGGCGTGAGGGGTCGCGGCCCACGGGGCCAGGGGAGAAGTCGATCCATGGGGGAGTCCTCCGGTTCCGGTCGGTCCTGCTCGGATCCGTGCTGTCTCGGTGTCGGCCCGAGGCCGGCGGCACGTGCGGCGCGGCGGGGACACAACCGGTCCCGGACGACGGCGTCGTGTGGAATTCGGTGGTCGGCGCACACGTCGAGGCGGACTGTCTGCGGTACGCGTCGTCCCGGTCCGCCCCTCGATTGTTGCCTCGCGGGCCTGGAGAATCCTCCTGTTCGGGGCTTTTTGGTGGAGCACCTGTAGCGGTGTAGGGCGCGTGAGCGGGAGCGCGTGCGGATGCACGAGTTGGACGGCGCTTGCCGATCGGCGTCACGGAGGGATCCACAGGCGGGTAGGCCATGCCCGGGGAAGTGGTCCTGCCGTCGGCGAGCCTGTTCGCCGATCTGGACCTCGAACGCGCGCCCTCCTGCCCGGTTTCGTCGAACGTGCCCTCGGACCGGGGCTGTTCCGCGCATGATCGATGGGTGCGCGTTCGTGGGGGGCGCGGTGGATTCGTCCGGTGGGGCCGTGACGGGTGTGACGTGGGGATGGTGGGGGACATGACGGCGTGGTCCCGGGCGGCGGCGCGTGTTCGGACGGCGGTGGTGCTCGCGGTGGTTGTGGCCGTGGTTGCCGGATGTACGTCGGGCGGCGGCGGAGGCGATGGCGACGGCAAGGGTTCCGTCGAGGGGGTCAACCCCCAAGGGGGCGTGTCCGTTTCGGCACCTGCCAAGGCGTTCAAGGGGGCTTCGCCGGTCCTGCAGCTGAGCACCGTCGACGACGCGCCGCCGCCGAGCGGCGCGTACAAGCTCTTCGGCAAGCCGACGAAGATCGAGGTACGGGGTGGTGAACTCGTCAAGGGGCGGGCCGTGGTGACCCTGGACTATCCCGCCGAGGCGACGCCGCAACAGGTCGAGAACCTGCGGGTGTTGCGCTACGAAGGCAACGCATGGCAGGCCCTGACGCCGGAACACGTGGATACGGCACGGCATCGGGTCTCGGTGGGCACGGACCGCTTCTCCCTCTGGGGAATCGGATGGTGGGACGTCGAAAGCGCGATCTCGACGACCATGACCAAGGCGAGGAACCTGCTGAGCACCGACGGCGTCCTGGGCATCGGCAAGCGCGTGGCGAACCCGCCCACCGTCGAGTGCGCGTACCCCGCGCTCACCCTCACCCTCGACGTCGAGAAGTTCGTACCCGGCGCCATCACGTGCGCCAAATTCGATGTCACCGACGGGTCGCGACGAACCCTCGATCTGTACGTGAGCAATCCGCACTTCACCCCCTTCCTGCTCGATCTGCCTCCCGGTGTCCGGTTCGTCGAGGCCAAGCCGGACCCCGACAATCCGTATACGCTCCTGGCCCGGACCATGGCCTCGGCGCAGAATCTGCCCGTCGCGTTCCTGCCAGCCGGCGGCATGATCCGACTCAAGGTCGATCTGTCGAAGCTGACGGCCGGCGCCGCGATCACCGCCACCCTGGACGCGGCGACCCCCCTGTTGGACCTGGCCACGGCCACCTTCGAGGGCATGTTGCCCGCCGCGCCGACCGATCCCGTGGTCCGGGCGGTGGCCACGACTCACGAGGCCGCCGAGGCGTTCGCCTGCCTGTACAAGCACGGGACGGAGATCTCCAAGCTGCCGAACCCCTCCGCCGCCGACATCACCGGCCGACTCGTCGCGGGCGCACGCGAGTGCGGTGACGCGATGCGCAAACTCGGAACCCGACTCGCCGTCGCCGTCAGCCGCCAGGGCTGGAGCCCGGAACAGGTCGCATCGGCCGCGGGCAAACAGATCGAGGAACTGTGCGAGAAGCAGTGCCCCTTGATGATCCGGGCGATCCTGGCGGCGTGGGAACACGAACCGCTGCTCATGGAGGTGGGGGCGTCCATCGCCGAGGGAGCGAACGGATTCAAGGTCTACCGCCTGCAACTCGTCGCCGCGGAACCGCCGTTCGCCCGCCTCGCCGAGGTACTGCCCGGCGGGAACATCCCCGGCTTCACCGTCAGGCCGCCGACCGTCGACAACAACAACCGCTTCGGCGGCGGCACACTGGAGACGATACCCAACCCCGGCACCCCGTGCGTGGACCAACTCAAGGGCAAGCACTGGGACACCTGGCTGTATCCCCAACCGGAATTCGCCGCGCGGTCCTATCTCGCCGACGACATCGCCACCACGATCACCCTGTGGTACGTCCGCAAGGACTTCCGGGACCTCACCAGTGACTACTTCGTACAACTCGTCGGCAGCGGCACATGCACCCTCAAGCCGACCGGCAGATACCAGGAAAACGAGGAGCAGACCTCCGGGCCGTACACGGGTCCACGCGTCAAGGGCCTGGCCGACTTCCGCGAATTCCTCACCTACGTGCCGAACGCCGACGGCTTCCACACCCGCCCTCGCGCCGCGCTGTACGACCCCAGCACCGGCGTACTCGCACTGATCGAGGGCAAGGCGGCCGACTCCTCGTCCCCGGAGGAACACGCGCCCCCGACCCTGGACGCCCTCAAGCGTCGCGTCGGCAGCCAGCTCGAATACCTCATCCACCGCCTCGACGACCAACTCGGGACACAGTTCGTCCCGGCGAGCTGACGGCCGGGACGATCTCGAGTTCGTGGTGGCCGATCCCACCTTGGGTCGGCAGCGTGGGGGTCGCCGTCTCGCACCGTGACGTCGTTCGCCCCGCCGGTGGCCTCCAGGGTCGGCGTGCGTGCACGGACCCGGGGCGTGTCCGGCAGGCGTTGGTCGGCAGTGTGCCGACCACGGATTGCACCACGCCCATGGTGCGGCGCGAGACGGGAAAGCCGTGCTCGGCCTGCGGATCGGCCGGAAAGTCGCGGGTCACGGCGCGGGCCGGGATGGTCTCCTCGCCATGCTCGAACGCCGCGGTCACCACGACACCCTCTCGTCGGGTCGGCGGGGCACACGGGCGTCGGGGTGCGGCTCGATCAACTGAGGCGGCCGAGGTGGATGACGACGATGGTCAGGACGTTGTCGGTGATCTCGTACATCACGCGGTGGCGGCCGACGTGCATGCGCCGCAGGTCGGGCGAGCCGTACTCGAAGGTGCCGTCCGGGCGAGGGTTGTCGGCGAGGAGGTCGACGGCATCCATGACTTGTCGCAGGCCGTCGTGGTCGTCCTTGAGGAAACGGGCGGCCGTGTCGATCGCCACCTCGTCCCAGACGATCGCGTACCTCAAACCGGATCCAGCCCGAGTCGCGAGCGAACCTCGTCGTGCGGCACACCTGCGGTTTTCTGCTCGGCCTGGCGGGCGCGGTACTGGGCCAGGGCGAGGGCGTCCTCGAGGTCGGCGAGTTCTTGGGGGTTGATGAGCACGGCGGCGGCCTGGCCGTGATCGGTGATGGTGATGCGCTCCCGGGCGTGCGAGGCCCGACGCACCAGCGACCCGAACCTGGCACGGGCCTCGGTGATCGGCACGGTTTCACTCATGTAATGAACTGTACACTTCACGCGTATAGAGCCCTCGGGTGGCTGACGGCCCAGCCCCGCATGGCTCCGGGCGGGTCGGTCGGGAGGGCCCGCTTGTCTTTGGGGCGCACATAGGCGCGTGGCAGCACGCGCTCCATGCGGCGGGCATACCGAACACATACCGAACACTTCGTCGAATCGGTGTGCCCGGGTCGACGAGTATGCGTTCCCAGGCCGCGCAGCCGGCCCCGGACGGTGGTTTTGGGTGCCGTACGGCCCATACGCTGTCGTCGGGTTCGCGAGGGCGGATGGCCGACCGAGACGCCCCGGCATCGGCCTTCCGGGATCGTGCCGCGCTCGCGTTGAGACGTGATGGCCGATCAGTACCGTCGACGACGGCCCCGAACGCGCCGCCCGGGGCGGGACGAACGGTTTGCCGATGTGGGGTGAGGGCAACCGGTGGGCATGTTCACACGGATCCTGCGGGGTGCCGCCGCGGGCGCGGCCGGCACGACCGCCCTCGACGCGGTGACCTACGCCGACATGGCCGGTCGAGCCCGCCCGGCAAGTGAAACGCCACAACGCACCGTTGCCGTCATCGCGCGCCGCGTCGGGCACCCCGTCGAAGGTGACTCCGACACGCGTGCGAACCGATTGACCGGGCTCGGCGCACTGTCCGGCATCCTGACCGGCGTTGGTGTCGGCGCCGCGGTCGGTCTGCTGCGCGACGCCGGCCTGCGACCGCCGATCTGGGCGGGTTCGCTGCTCGTGGGCGCCGTCGCGATGCTTGTCGCCAACGCCCCGATGGCCGGGCTCCGGGTATCGGATCCGCGTACCTGGTCGAGGACCGACTGGGTCGCCGACATCGTGCCGCACCTGGCGTACGGCTTCACGACGTATGCGACGCTGGTCACCATGGACTCCGAATGAGCGCCCTCGTGCGGGCCTTTTTGGTGGGAGCGGCCAGTGGCGGTCGAAGCCAGGCCGGGATCGCGGCCGTTCGTCTGACCACGCGCGGTGCGAGCATGGTGTCGCGGATCGCCGTCGGCTCGGCCGCGATCGGTGAACTCGTCGCGGACAAACGCCCCGAGGTCCCCTCGCGGTTGAGCGTTCCCGGCCTGGTACCGCGTGTCCTGCTGGGATCGACGGCCGCCGTCTTGTTGGCACGCCGGACACACAACGGAGTGATCACTGCGGCCCTGGTCGGAGCCGGCGCCTCGGTGGGTGGGGCCATCGTCGGCGCGGCATGGCGCCAAGCGGCTGCCGACACCGGGATTCCCGCCCTGCCGGCGGCGATCGGCGAGGACGCCCTGTCCTACGGCCTGGCGTTCGCTGCCTGCGTCGGTACCGGATGACAGTCGGTACCGGATGACATCGGACGGGCGAGGAATCATCGGCGACCATCGGGCCGCCCCGCCCGTCCACTCCGGAACGGCCGGGACGCGACGGCCTCGGCGCGCGGTGCGTGCAACCCGCGGGAAGGAACGGCACGGGTGAGCGAGACGACGAAGCGGCCGGTCCTGCGGGCCGCCGGCTCACATCTGTATCCCGGCGCGTTGGTACGCCTGCACACTTCCGGGACGACGGGCCCGCTCCGGGCCGGGAGGGCACCGGGCGACCTGGTGTTCGCCGACGGTTCGCGAACCACCGCACAGGTGTTGATCGATTCGGACGAGCGGACGACCCTGTGGGTGGCCGAGTACACCACCACCCGAGGCACCACGATCTCCGAACGGGTCTGGTCGACACATCCGTCCCCCGACGGCTCGGGCGACGTCATCCTCCGCATCGGCACGCGACTGCCGTAGACCACCCACGCCGACCCACGACAGGGTGCCCGACGCAGGTCCGTGACCCGGGCGGCTGTGGGTGAGGATCTCCCGTACCGCACGTCGGCCGCGCCGGGTCGTCCGGCGGCCGGCGTGTCGAACGACCCCGACGCCCGACGCCGAGCGCCTCGCGTCCTGCGCATGCCCCACACGTCCACGCGCCACGTCGCCGGGCGACGTCCGTGGCATCGGGCGGGCCGGGCGCGGCTTGCCGGTCTCGGGGTCCGGTGCGGCACCACCGTGCTCCGCGCTCGGCCGGCGGCCCACGAGCGCGGGTGGGCGCTACGCGGTCCTGCGCAGCAGGAGAAGGGCGATGTCGTCACGTTCGTCGCCTTCGAGGGCGGACAGGAGGTGGTCGGCGAGGGCGTTCAGGTCCGTGCGGAAGGACTTGTCGCGGAGTGTCTCGGTGCGCAGGCGTGCCATGCCCGCGTCCAGGTCGCTGGTGCGTTCCTCGACGAGGCCGTCGGTGTACAGGAGGATGGTCGCGTTCGCGGGCAGTTCGTGGCGTACGGTCTCGGGCCTGGGCACTTCCAGCCCGAGCAGTGCGCCGGCGACCGTGAGGTAGTGCGTATCGCCGTCCGCGGTCACGATCAGCGGGGGCAGGTGGCCGGCGTTGGCGATGTCGATCGTCCCGGTGCGGGGGTCGAGCATCAGCACGCACACCGTCGCGGTCTCGTACGGGTGATAGCGCATCAACATGGTGTTGAGGTGTTCGAGGATCGTGTGCGGTTCGTGCCCCTCGCTCGCGTACGCCCGTAGTCCGTGGCGTAGTTCGCCCATGATGGTCGCCGCGTGCAGGGAGTGTCCGGCGACGTCGCCGATGGCGATGAGCAGGCGGTCGCCGATCGGGACGGCCTCGTAGAAGTCGCCGCCGATCTCGGTCTCGTCGGACGCGGGACGGTAGCGCACCACGATGTCCACCGGGTCGGACATCGGCAACCGCGACGGCAGGAAGGTGCGTTGCAACGACAGGGCGAGCGCGTGCTCCTGGGCGTGGGAGCGAAACGCCTCGACGGCGAGGGCCCCGGTGCGCGCGAGTTCGCGCAGCGCCCGCTCCTCCTCGGGATCACGCGCGGCGGTCGCGGGAACGGCGAGGGCGGTGGGCGGGCGGCTGGCCTTGGTCCGACAGATCGCCAGACGCACGTTTCCTTGGGCGAGGCTGTCCGGGAGCGTACGCAGCCAGTTCTCGGCACTGATCACGACGGATGTCGAGCCCGTGCTCTCGTGGAGATTCGTGAGACGCGAGAGGGTGTCGAACAGCGTCGGCGGAACGTTTCCCTGTCGGGGTTCGACGCCGAAATCGCTGATCACGGTGCGGCGGGCGATGCCGCCCTCGCCCTGGACATAGGAGGCGGCCGGCCCTCGACTGATCAGGGAGGCCCCCGTCACGATGGCGTCGCCGAGTTCCTCGAGGGTGGAGGCGGCGTTCACGAGCATGGTCGCGCGGGCGAGTTCGGACAACACCGCCGCGGTGTGTTCGGCGCGACGGCGCGCCCGCGAGTAGCGCAGCGCGGCCGCGAGGGTGGCGAGCAGTACGTCGGGATCGATGGGGTCGACGAGGTAGGCGTCCGCGCCCCGGTACAGGCCCTGGGCGCGCTCGCCGACCGTGATGGCGGAGGCGGAGACGTGCATCACCGGCACGGAGGCGGTACGGGCGTCGGACTTCAGGCGTTCGCACACCTCGAAGCCGCTGGCGTCCGGCAGTCGCACGTCGACGATGGCCGCGTCCACCGCGTGGCCCTCGTCGGCGGCGGCGAAGGCCAGGTCCAATGCCTCGGCGCCGGTCGCGGCCTCGACGACGCGGTGCCCGGCCCGCCGGAGCCAACTGGCAAGGATGTAGCGCTTGGTCTCGGTGTCGTCGACGACCAGGACGGTGGCGGCGGCCTCGGGCACGGCACCGTGATCCGCGGCGGTCGCGAGCGGTCGCATCACGTGGCGCCTCCGTCGGCGTGGTCGGTTCGCGACACGTCGAGGGCGTGGGCGATGTCGTCGGTGGTCAGGCCGGCCTTGGGCAGGCTGTACACCGCCGCGACTCGTTCGAGCAGTATCGATCGATCGAGCGAGGTCACCACGACGACCGGTACGCGCGAGAGTGTGGGGTGCGCCGCGAGGCGCCGCATGACCTCGAATCCGTCGGGATCGGGCATGTGCAGGTCGAGGAAGATCACGTCGGGCGGGTCCTCGGCGGCAAGGGCGAGGCCGAGGGTTCCGTCGCTCGCCTCGACCAGTCGGGTGACGAGCGGCCGAGCCAGCGCGCGAAACATCTCCCGGAATGCGGGATCGTCGTCGATCACGAGTGCGTGGTCGACCCGCGGCGCATGCTCCCCCGAAGGCGCGGCGGCCGCGGTGGGCAGGGGGAGCCGCACGGTGGCGGTGGTTCCGACGTCCGGGGTGCTCTCCAAGGTGAGCGTGCCTCCCAGCAGGCGGGTGAGGCTACGGGCATAGGGCAGCCCGAGGCCGGTGCCGGCCGACCGCGCCTGCAAGGGTCCGGGAATCTGGTAGAACTCCTCGAAGACCTGCGCGAGCTGGTCGGCCGTGATGCCGATGCCGGTGTCGCGGACGGTCAGCACCAGCCGCTCGGCGACCGGGTCGTGGCCCGCGGTGAGCACGACCTCGCCGTGTTCGGTGAACTTCAATGCGTTGGACAACAGATTGCGCAGGACCCGGGTGAGGACGACCTCGTCGGTGACCAACGTGGGCGGATGATCGCCGACCTCCAGGCGGAACGTGACGTCCGGGGCCACGACCGGGTGCATCACGCCGTGTATGTGGGTGAGCAGTTCGACGAGGTCGACCGGGGCCAGGTGCGCCTCCATGCGTCCCGACTCGGCCTTGGCGATGTCGAGGAGTTCGTTCACCAGGGTCGACAGCGTGGCGCCGGACGACTCGATCAGCGTCGTCTGGCGGCGCTGCTCCTCGGTGAGCGGGTCGGCGGCGGGATCCAGGAGCAGCCGGGCGAGGCCGATGACCGAGTTGACCGGCGTGCGCAGTTCGTGGCTGACATTGGCCCAGAACCGGGTGCGGGTCTCGGCGATCACGTGCAACTGCCGGGTCTTCTCCTCCAGTTCGGCGTAGAGCGCGACCACGCCGGTGTTGGTGTCCGCGAGTTCCTGGGACAGTTCCGCGTACAACGCCAGGACACC
Organism: Embleya scabrispora; assembly: GCF_002024165.1. Taxonomy (NCBI): domain Bacteria; kingdom Bacillati; phylum Actinomycetota; class Actinomycetes; order Kitasatosporales; family Streptomycetaceae; genus Embleya; species Embleya scabrispora. Next base: position 92,220 of record NZ_MWQN01000003.1, on the reverse strand, counting down.
CTGATTGGTTTCCTGGAGTTCGTCATTGAGGCGCAGCAGGTCGTCTCGGCGGGCCTGGAGGTCGTCGAGCGCGTTGAGCAATTCCTGGTTCTGGGAGCGGAGTTCTTCCAGCGCGCTGCGCGGACTCGAGGCGGCAACAGCCGCCCTGGCCGGTTCCACGTCGCCGGGCCGGAAACCCACCAGGCGTTTACGCACCACGATGCGGCTCTCGAGCCGCTGGACGTCCTCCAGCAGGCGTTCCGCGGCGCCGACCGAGGGCGGCGTGATGCCGACGCCGTTCGGGCCGGGTGTCTTCCAGGCGATCTCCACCACGAGAGAGGGTTCGACACCGTCGAGTTCGACGCCGAACTCGACGACGGCCGGGCCGACGGCGTCGATGAGTTCGCGGCCGATCTCGCTCAGGGCGGTGGCCACCCGCACGCGGTCCTGGCGGCCGAGACCGACGGCCTCGGCGACGTTGCGGGCGAGTTGCCGCACGACGAAGACGTCATTGGCGTCGTGCAGGGGACACCTGGTCAGGGGTGTGATCGTGGCCTGCCACGGCGAATGTTGGTCGTCCACGATCAACCGGCCCTTCGGGGCGCCCTGACCGCCACGACACACGCGTCGTCGGACCGAGTGCCTGCGTCGCGCAGCAGCGTCGCCGCGACCACGAGCGGGGTATGCGACGTCAGACCGGGAGCGTCGGCGGCGCGTCCGCGTTCGGTCAGGCCGTCGGAGTGCAGCACGACCATCGCTCCGGCAGGCAGGTCGTACTCGAACACGCGCCGAGTGCGCGCGTGTTGGCCGGCGATGCCGGGCAGGGAGGCCATGCCCCGGCGGGGCCCGTGGCTCAGGATCGTGCCGGAGACGTTACCGATGCCGCAGAAGCGTACGACGCCGGCGGCCGGGTCCAGTTGCGCGATGGAGAGCGCGCCGCCTCGGGTGCCGCTCATCGCCCGATGCAGGTGGTCGGCGTACGTGTCGGGCCGTCCCGGGGGAGCGGCCTCGAAAGCCCGCACCGCGACGTCGGAGGCACGCGCGGCCATCGGGCCGTGCCCCAGACCGTCGCACAACATGACGGTGGTCGTCCCCTCGTCGACACGCACGGCGTACGCGTCGCCGCACACCGTCTCGCCGGTGATCGGCCGCGTCAGTCCGGCCACCTCGTCCCATGCCGCGTCACCCGCCCCCCGGCTTCGAAACCGCAGGGCCAACGTGACTCCACGACCGGGGAGCGAGAACAGGTCGGCGTCGTCCGCCAGGCGCAGGATGCCGCCCAGGCCGATACCCAGGGTGCCGCGGCTCGAGTTGCCGTCCGTGCTCGCCCACGCGACGTCGGAGATGCCGGGGCCGCTGTCGACGGCCACCACCTCGATCGCCACGCGCGCGCCCGAATAGACCGACCGCAGCAGGACGGCGCCGTCGTCCGCATGACGGTGCAGGTTCGTGGCGGCCTCCAAAACCACGATCCCGATTTCCTCGGAGCGCACCGCGTCGAAGCCCAGACGATGCGCGAGCGCGGTCGCGGCTCGCCGCACCGCGGCCGGCATGCTCGGATCGCCGTGGCGAAACCAGGACACGTCCGCCGCTCGTGCGGGCCTCGGCGACACGCTTGCCTCGCGGTCCGCGGGCCCGTTCGTACCGGTGGTCATCGCGACCACTTCACGATCTCCACGCGAGTGCCGCCCCCGACCTCGGTGTCGATGGCGAAGTCGTCGACGAGTCGACGTGCCCCACTCAGTCCCAGACCCATGCCGTCGCCGCTGGTCCAGCCGTCCGTCAGGGCTTGGTCGAGGTCCGGGATACCCGGACCCTCGTCGACGAACCGCACCCGCACCCCGCGCCGCCGACCCTTTTCCACGACCCACAGGTAGGCCGTGCCCCCGCCGCCGTGGATGAGTGTGTTGCGGGCGAGCTCGCTGGCCGCCGTGACCAGTTTGGTCTGATCGACCAGGGACAGGCCGATGCGCTGCGCCGACTCTCGTACCGCCTGACGGGTGCGCACCACGTCGTCGTTGCCGCTGATCGGCTGGATCTGGGCCTCGGTGTCCTCGTCCGTGGGGCCGGCGCTCGGCGTGGTCATCCGCCGGACACGTCGATCGAGGCGTCACCGAACAGGTTCGCCCGCCGCCGTGCCAACAACGCCAGTCCCTTCTCCAGGTCGAGCGCCGTGTGCACCCCACCCATCGACAGCCCCAGTTCCACCAGCGTGATCGCCACCGCCGGCCGCATGCCCACCACCACGGTCTCCGCGTCGAGCATGCGCGAGACGGCCGCGATCGTGGCGAACATACGGCCGATGAAGGAGTCGACGATCTCGACGGCGGAGATGTCGATGGCGACGCCGTGCGCACCCGTGCGCACGATGCGTTCGGACAGGTCCTCCTGCAACGCGAGCACGCTCTCGTCCTGGAGGTCGACCTGGATCGACACCAGCAGGACGTCACCGATCTTCAGAATCGGTACACGTTCCATCACGGCCTCCGGGAGGGCGAGGAGCGAGGCGCCTCCACCCCGCTGCGGCGCAGGGCGTGGGACAGCGCGTCGGCGAGCGAGGCCTTCGTGGCGATGTCCCCGAACTCGATGCCCAGTGCGACGATGGTCTGCGCGATCTGCGGGCTGATCCCCGAGATGGTGCACTCGGCGCCCATCAGGCGCGCGGCCACGACGGTCTTCAACAGGTGCTGGGCGACCTGGGTGTCGACGGCCGGGACACCGGTGATGTCGATGATCGCCTGTTCCGAGCCCGTGTCCACCAGTGCTTGGAGCAGCTTCTCCATCACCACCTGGGTACGCGCCGAATCGAGGGTGCCCACCAACGGCACCGCCACGACTCCGTCCCACAGCTTCACCACCGGGGTGGACAACTCCAGCAATTGTTCGGTCTGGTCGGAGATGACCTCCTCGCGTGCCCTGGAGTACGTCTCGAACGTGTACAGACCGAACGCGTCCAGCAGCCGCGCGAGCCGTTCCGCGGTCTGGTAGTTCGCCAGCGACGCCTGCTCGCTCGCGACGAGGTCGAAGACGACTTCCTTCAGTCCGAAAACGCCGATGGCGGTCTCGGACGGCGTGAAGCCCTGCCGGGCCCGATTGCGGGACAATTCCGACAGCAGGGCCCGCAGCTCGCCGAACGACTCGCTGCCGGAACCCTCCAACTCGTCGTCCCGGGTCCCGGCCTCGAGTCCGGAGAGAAGCGCCGAGTACAGGTCGCGCAACTCGCTCGTGGCCTCGGCCCCGGACACACGTCCGCGCAGGCTCGCGGCCACCTTCGCCGACCAGCGCTCCGTCAGCGCGGCCTCGTTCGACTTCAACAGGGCCAAAACCCTGAGGCGAACCCCGATGTCGCCCTGTTCAGCCACGACGCGCTCTCCTCGCCGATCGATTGTCATATGACAATGGATCCTAGGCCATGGGCTGAGCCGCCCCGAAGGCACCCGAGACCAACCGCCCTCCGGGACTCGGTCCTCGTCGTCGGCGGCCGAGGTCAGCGACAGGATCGCCGCCGCGGGTTCGGGGATGTTGATCGGCCGCCTTCTCCGCCGGCTCGGCCACGGGCGCCGTCAACGTGGTGTCCACGCCCTGCCCGGTAGCCGGCCCGGAGGTTCCCGAAACCGGTGTGGCCTGCCCTGTCGGCGTCGGGAAGATGCCGCGGATGAAAGGATGGTTCGGGGGTAGGGGGATCAATCGCGTCGACGGTGCGCAGGGGCGGGGGTCCGACATGGAACACACGATCGGTGACGAGGAGCGGCGGTCGTCTTCGGCGGCCCCGGTGTCGGTGTCCGAGATGTTCGAGGGCGGTGAGGGCATCGCCGCCGCCCGACACCTGGCCCGTGCCTTCCTCGCCGACGTGCAGGGCGTACACGGCCTTCCGGTGTCCGAGCGGGCGATGGACGTCGTGGAACTCGTGGTCAGCGAACTGGTGACCAACGCTCGCAGGCACGCACCCGGTCCCCGGGTACTGACGTTGGCAACCGACGGCGACGCGGTCGAGGTGAGCGTGTGGGACACCGACCCCACTCCGCCGGCGATACTCCCGCCCGACCCCGCCCGGATCGGCCGCCACGGCCTGGAGATCGTCATCACCCTCGCCCGGAGCTTCGCGGTCCACCGGGAACACGCGGGCAAACGCATCACCGCCGCCATCGCCCTGGCCGACGGCCCGGGCGGCGACGGAACCGGACACGGATCCGACACCGACCACACATCGGGCGCGCGTTCACCACGCACACCGACCGCCTGCCCCGTCGCACTGGGAGCCGACGAGGCCCACAGCGGCATCCGGGCCGGTCGGGGGCCGATGCGCACCCCCACAAATACGCATGCTGTGCCTGGGTGAGATTCGCGAACGGCTCCGCGGCCGCGAGCCAGGCCTTCGAGCCAGGCCGCCGTGGACGCCGATCCGACCGACGAGCCCGCGGAGTAGCACCGGTCGCACGGGGCCTTCGAAGAGGCCCGGCGGGCAACGGGCTTTCCACTCGTCACCGCGCGCCCTCGCGTTCGTACACGCGAGCGCCCTCGACGAGGGTCAGGTCGACCCGTGCCTCGGCGATCTCCTCGGCGGGGGCCTCGAAGGGGTTGCGGTCGAGGACGACGAGGTCGGCGTACTTGCCCGGGGCGATGGTGCCGGTCACCTGGTCGAGGTGGTTGACCCAGGCTCCGGCGGCCGTATAGGCGGATAGTGCGTCGGCCAGGAGCAGGCGTTGATCCGGGAGGAAGGGCCGGTCGTTGGTCGTGCCCGGGATGGTGCGGTTGACCGCGACGTGGATTCCGGCGAGTGGGTCGGCGCTGGAGACGGGCCAGTCGCTGCCCGCGACCAGGGTTGCGCCGGCTGCCCGCAGGGCCCCGAACGCGTACTGCCGGGAGGCTCGTTCGTCGCCGAGGAAGGGGATGGTCAGTTCCGTCATCGTCTCGTCGCTCACCGCCCACAGCGCTTGCATGTTGGCGGCGGCGCGCAGTCGGCGAAAGCGCGGGACGTCGTCGGGGTGCACGAGTTGGATGTGCGCCAGATGGTGCCGGTTGTCGCCGCGGTGGCCGTGATCGTGCGAAGAGGGCGAGTCGCCTGTGGCGCGGGCGATCTCGGCGACCTCGATCGCGTCGAGGGCCTCGCGCACGGCGCGGTCGCCGATGGTGTGGAAGTGGACCTGGAAGCCGGCGCCGTCCAGCGCGGTCACGGCGCGGTCGAGTTCGTCGGGGGTGAGGAAGCTGTGCCCGGTTCCCGCGGCGTGGCCGTGGGTCTGTCCCGGAGGTCGCAGATAGGGGGCGAGGAGCGCGGCGGTGAAGTTCTCGCACACGCCGTCCTGCATGACCTTGACCGACGTGGCGCGGAAGCGACCCACTCGGCCGACGTCGCGCCGCTCGACGAGTTCGGGCAGCTGTTCCACGCCGCGTTCGCGATCCCACCACAGGGCGCCGGTGACCCGGCCGGTCAATCGACCGGAGCGGGCCAGACTCAGGTACGTGGCGAACGGGTCGGGATAGCCGAGGTATTCGCCGATCAGTGCGTCCTGCCAACTCGTGACGCCCACGGAGTGGAGGTGGCGCTGACCTTCGAGAAGGGCCGCTTCGTATTCGCGTTCGGTGACCGGGGGCAGGTGCCGTGCGACGAGGCCGGCGGCGCCTTCGTGCAGGATCCCCGTGGGTTCGCCCGTGTGGTCGCGGTCGATGCGGCCGTCGACGGGGTCGCGGGTGTGGCGGTCGATGCCGGCGAATTCCAGGGCGCGGCTGTTGACCCATGCGCCGTGGCGGTCGCGGGCGACGAGAAACACGGGGCGGTCGGGGACCACCCCGTCGAGGATCGCTCGATGGGGTGTTCCGGAGGGAAGGTGCTCCGTCGACCAGCCGCCGCCCACGATCCACGGGCGTTCGGGCCAACGTTCGGCGTACTCGGCCACCAGGCGGGCTGATTCCGTGCGGTCGACGGCGGCGAGCAGATCGCACCGGGCATGTTCGAGGCCGCCGAATACGGGATGTGCGTGCGCGTCGACGAAGCCGGGGGTCAGCAGGCGACCCGCGAGGTCGATCACCTCGGTATGCCGGTCGGTGAGGGCGCGCGCCGCTCGGGCGCCGACCGCGACGATCCTTCCCTCGCGCACGGCCACGGCGTCGGTCCACGAGCGGGCGGCGTCGCCGGTGAAGACCGGGCCACCGGTGAGGACCAGATCGGCCCGGTCCGCCGTGCCGGCGGCGCGGGCGGCGGAGGGTCGCGGCCGGGGTCGGGTCTCGGTCATGGGGATTGTTCCTGCTTCCGTGTGAAGGGCTGTAGCGGGTGGGCGGCGGACCGACGAGGGTCGCGGGGGCAGGAGGCGAGTGCGTGGAGTTGGCCGCGGCCGGGTGGCGAAGGCAGGGCGGCTCCTGCGGAAGGAGCCCTTCGTCGAACCGAAGCCGGGTCTTGGATCGAGCGCGGACAAGGTCGTGGTCGGCGACCACCGTGCGGTCGGGCAACGAACGGCGGGCGGCGATCGGGGTGATGGCACCGCCCTCCGACAAGCGAGACCCGCATCCATTCGTCCACTGCGGCGCAGGGGCGTCCGGGTCGGGAAGCAGATACAAACGCGGCTTCACCTCTAAGGTCAATGGTGTTGGCATAAGGTGCGGTCCAGGGCGAGGAGACCCGCCCGATTCGGGACGAGGTGGGCGGACATGGCCAAGCCGGTGGTGCCGGAAGCCGCGCGACGGCGACGGCGCTCGACCAAGCAGGGTGTGGTGCTCTCGGAGCGGCTCATCGTGGAGACCGCGCTGCGCCTGCTCGGACACCACGGCGATACGGGGCTCACCGTGCGCCGTCTGGGCGCGGCGCTGGGCGCCGACCCCAGCACGCTGTACCGGTACTTCCGGGGTACGGACGACCTGATCCTGGCCATCGCGGACGAGCTGATCGGGCAGGCGATCCAGGGGTGGCGGGCGACCGGCGCGTGGCAGGCCGACCTGCGTGACCTGGGGCTGCGCCTGCACTCGGCCTATCTCGCCCACCCGCAGGCCGCGGTTCTGGCGGCGAGTCGGATCACCGGGCGCCCCAACGAGGCGGCGACGATCGAGGCGTTCCTGGGCGTGCTCCGCACGGCGGGCTTCCCGCCCGCGGAGGCCGTGCGGATGTACCGCGCTCTGGTCGATCTGAGCCTGGCGTTCGCGGCGTTGGACAGCGCGACGCTCGCCCTGCCGCCGGCCGCGCACCGTGCGGACCGTGAGATGTGGCGGGACACGTACGGGCGACTGACCGCGGACACACATCCGCACATCGCGGCCGTCGCCGGGCCGCTGGTGGCATGCCTGGAGGGCAGCGCCTATCCGCTCACGCTCGACCTGTTCCTGGTCAGCGCCGCCGCACGGCTGCCGACCCTGGGTGCGCGAGACACCACAACGAGCAGCGACCGGATCGCGGACCGGTGATCGCAGCGGCGCCCTTCCGCTTCGGCAGCCTGCCGACCCCGCCTCCGACGTCGGCGGCGGGGTCGGTCCGCTACCCCGAGGCGTCCGCGCTCATCGCCGTCCTCCCCATCGCCGCGAGACTTCCCCGGCGGCCGCTTCCACCAACGGCGCCACCGCTCGGGCACGTTCCTGCGTCATACGTTCCGCAGGCCCCGACGCGCTGACCGCGCCGGCCGCGGCGGAGGTCGGCGGGCCTCGGCGCGTCGGCCGCGGACAAGCAGCGGTCGGGCTCCGCCCCGGTGCCGTCGCCGGCACGCGCGAACGAGCCACCGTCGTGTCCGATGGGTGGGCCCGTCTGGACAACGCGCCCGATGCGGATCAAGATGTCCGCCACACGTGGCTGTTCGGGGCCGCGGGCCGCAACCACCCGCCGTGCAGGGCCGGGTCGGGTGCCGGGCAGAGCGCCGAGTGGATCGCCGCCGCCCCGGGAGAGGCCGATCGTCTTCCGAATCGCATCTCCTTTCGCTCGTCGCTATTGCGCAATTCGCGCTTCGGAATATAGTCACACCGATGCAATGCAAAGGCCCGTTTTGCATTGCAGAATACCCTCCCGATCGAACCGCGCCCCCCGGCGCCGGTGAAGTGAGGATCGAATGCCCCCAGTGCGCCGACGCGGCTTCGTGACGAGTTTCGTGTGCTTCGTCGCAACCGCCCTCTCCTTCTCGGCCTGCTCCGCTCCGGTGGCCGACAGTGCGCGAGCCGACGGCCTGGTGGTGGGCGAGACCACCGCGCCCAGCACTTTGGACCCGCAGGGTTCCGGCCTGTACGCCGACCGTTTCGCCTGGCAACTCTCGTACGAGTGCCTGTACACCACGACCGCCGACGGTCGGGTCGAACCCGCCCTCGCCACCGGATACCGCGGATCCCCGGACGGCCTGACCTACACGTTCACGCTGCGCCCAGGGGTTCGCTTCGGCAACGGCGACCCGCTCACGGCCGATGATGTCGTCTATTCCTTCGACCGGCTGCGCAAAAGCCCGACCGGTATCGCCGACGAAGTTTTCCCGACGTTGAAAAGCGTCAGGGAAATCGACGACGCAACGGTCGAATTCACCCTGGGAAAGCCCGACGCCGGCTTTATCAACAACATGGCCAATCCCCTGGTCTGGGGGTGCGCGATCATGAGTCGGCGTGCCGCGACGACGACCAACTCGGCCGTCACCATGGTGGGAACCGGGCCGTGGAAGCAGACGTCATACCGCGCCAACAGCCGTCTGCAACTCGAGCGCAACGAGGACTACTGGGGCCGCAAGACGGCAGCGCCCGCACTCTCGGTGCTGTACATCCCCAACATCGCCACCCAGGTGGCGAACCTCCAGGCCGACAAGATCGATCTGATGTTCCCCGACACGGCGAGCGCCGGTGCGCTCAAGGGCCGCCGCGACGTGATCCTCGACAGGGTCGAGACCGATTCGACGATCTTCCTGCAGGTGAACAACCTGAGCAAACCACTCGACAACCCGCTCGTGCGGCAGGCGGTGGCGCTGTCCATCGACCGCAGGGAACTGGCCGACGGCGCCTACCGCGGCGGCGCCCGGCCGAGCGGCTACTTCCCCTCGGCCACGTGGGCGCCGACGGTCGATCAGCTTCCCAACTCGGGCCCCGACCCGGCCCGAGCCAAGGAACTGCTGACCCAGGCCGGCTTCCCACAGGGCTTCGCGACGACCCTGATGTACATCAGCGGCTATGACCCGGGCACCGACAACATGATGACCCTGATGCAGGATCAGCTCGCCCGCGTCGGGATCAAGGTCAAGCTACTGCCCCTGGAACCGGCCGCCTGGGGCGCCAAACTGACCAAACCGGACTACGACCTGTCGTGGAACGCCCAGTCGTACTACCCGAATTCGCTTCAGTACGTCCTTCCCGCCGAGGGCCGACAGGGACCGACCCCGCCCTCGCTGCAACAACTGATCGACGACGCCCGGGGCGCCGTGGAGCAGCCCGTGTTCCAACGGAACCTGGTGAAGATCGCCGAGCACGAGGCGACGCTCGTCTACCCGACCGTCACCCTGCTGGCCCTCGACATGTTCGCCGGCTACCGCGACACCCTCGCCCACGTGGCGGTGCCACCGAGTCAGAGCCGCGCCTTCCTGGCCGACGTGACGAAGGAGTAGCGCGATGACCATCGTGCAGACCCAACCAGGCACGCCCACCGCGGCGACCCTGTCCGTGCGTAACCTCACCATCAGCTATCGGCGCGGCGGCCGGGACACCGTCGCCGTTGCCGGGGCCGACTTCGCGTTGGCCCCCGGCGAACGCCTCGGCCTGGTCGGCGAATCCGGATCGGGCAAGTCGACCCTGGCAGCGGCGGTGTTGCGAACGCTGCCCGACAACGCGCGTGTCTCGTCCGGTTCGATCTCGCTCGGCGGGAGTGACATCCTCTCCCTCGACGCGGCCGAGCTGCGCAGGATCCGCTCGACGCGCATCGCACGAGTACCGCAGAATCCCCTGGCGAGCCTCAACCCGGTGTTCACCATCGGCAGGCAGTTGACCGACATCGTCCGCGCCCACCGCAAGGTGTCCAAGGCCGAGGCGATCGCCATCGCCGAGGAGATCCTCGGCAAGGTCGGACTGCCCGACGTCGCGGTGAAGCGTCGAAGCTTCCCCCACGAACTCTCCGGCGGGATGCGTCAGCGCGTGATGATCGCGATGGCGCTGATCAATCGGCCGCAGTTGCTGATAGCCGACGAGCCGACGACCGCGCTCGACACCACGGTGCAGGCCCAGATCGTCGAGTTGTTGCGAGAGCGCGTCACGACCGCGCGGATGTCACTGCTGCTGATCACTCACGACATGGGCATCGTCAGTGAGCTGTGCACGCAGGTGATGGTGATGTACCGGGGCCGGATCGTCGAACAGGGCCCGGTGGCCGACGTCCTGACCAACCCCCGCCACGAATACACGGCGTCGCTGCTCGCAGCCGTCCGCGGCGAGCCGAAGGCTCACCGCGCTCACCCACGGGAGACCGCATGACCAGACCGACGGCGGCGGGCGCCCCCCGCCGCGTGCTACGGGTCGAAGACGTGCGCAAGTACTTCAAGGCTCGCCGGGCCAGGCTCGGTGGCCCCCCTCGCCACATCCACGCCGTGGACTCCGTGAGCCTGAGCCTGGACGCCGGCCGAACCCTGGGAATCGTCGGGGAGTCCGGGTGCGGAAAATCGACCCTGGGGCGGGTGATCCTGGGACTGGAACGACCCGACGTCGGTACCGTCCACGTCGGAGGCGCCGCCGCCGTCGCCGGCACCCCGGACGCCCGCGGCGTGGTCCAGGCGGTGTTCCAGGATCCGGCCAGTGCACTGGACCCGCGCATGACCGTGCGCCAGAGCATCGCCGAAGCCCTTCCCGGCGTCGACCGGGCCACACGAGACCGGCGCCTTCTCGAGGCCCTCGAGGAAGTCGGTCTCACCGAGGAGTATGCCGACCGCTATCCCCACGAGTTGTCCGGTGGACAACAACAGCGGGTATGCGTGGCACGCGCGGTGGTCGCCAAACCGGAGCTGATCCTGCTCGACGAAGCCGTCACCGCGCTGGACGCGTCCTTGCAGACCCAGGTGTTGGAACTGCTGGAGCGGCTCCAGGAACGCACCGGCGTCGCCTACGTGTTCATCTCCCACGACCTGCGGGCCGTCCGCAGGTTCAGCGACCGGGTCGCGGTGATGTACCTCGGACAACTGGTCGAGATCGCCCCGGCCACCGACTTCGACACCGGGTTGCTGCACCCGTATTCGGTGGCTCTGCGCTCCACCGAACCCCGCCTCCCCGGCGACGCCGAGGCCGGCGTGCGGCGCATCGTCCTCGAAGGCGAACCTCCCAGCGCCGTCGATCCGCCCACGGGTTGCCGGTTCGCCGCCCGGTGTCCCGCGGTCGAGGCCCGGTGCCGGGAGGCGTTGCCCGCCCTGGTGGAGGAACGCCCCGACCACTTCGTCCGCTGCATCAAGCCCGGGGTGCTCACCACGGTCTCGTCGACCTCGAGCGAGGCGGTCCGATGATCATCTACACGATACGCAAGCTGACCGGCGCGCTGGCCGTCCTCCTGGTGCTCTCCGCACTGGTGTTCATGGCCGGCCGCGCCCTCACCCCCGGGGATCCGGCACTGCTGATCGCGGGCCCGAAGGCGGGGCCGGAGACGCTCGAGAACATCAGACATTCGCTCCACCTCGACCGACCGGTCTTCGAGCAGTACCTGAGCTGGCTGGGCGACGCCATCCGCGGCGACTTCGGCACCTCGCCCTACTCCGGCCAGGCCAACCGCGACGTGATCCTTCAGCAGGCCCCCGTCTCGTTCGAACTGGCGCTCATGGGCCTGCTGATCGCCATCGCCGTCGGCATTCCCGCCGGCGTGTACGTCGCCACCCGCGCACGCAGCGCCCGGGTATGGCTCGTACGGCTGCCACTGCTGATCGCGTTCGCCTTTCCCGCCTTCGTATCCGGTGCGTTCGCGCTCTACATCGCCACGCACTACTTCACGAATCTGTACTCACCGAGCTACATCCCCATCAGCGACGGCCTGATCGCGAACCTGCAAACCATGCTGCTGCCGGCATTGGCCGTGGGCGTCCCCACCGCGCCACTGATCATGCAGATGACCCGATCCTCCATGCTCGAAGTGCTGTCCGCGCCGTACACCTCGACCGCGCGCAGCAACGGCATCGCCGAATGGCGCGTCACCTATCTGTACGGCCTCCGCGCGGCACTGCCCCCCGTACTCACGTTGATCGGCATGATCTTCGGACTCCTGGTCGGCGGGCTCTTCATCGTCGAACAGATCTTCAGCCTGCCGGGCCTCGGCCGCGGCATTCTCGACTCCATCAAGCTGCGCGACTTCACCCAGGTGACAGGTCAAGCGCTGGTGCTCGCCGCGGCGTTCATCCTGGGCAACCTCGTCGTCGACCTCGTGCTCCCGCTCATCGACCGTCGTATCGCGCGCACCTAGGACTTCGCCATGACTTCGATTCCGGCCTCCGCCGTACCCTCCGACACGGCGTCCACCGCAGCGTCCGACCCGCCTCCCGGCACCAAGGGAAGCAGCGCGGCGGGTCGCCGCCGGCCGATCCGCGGCGTCTTCGCCAACACGGCCCTCGTCGTACTCGTGCTCTACGTACTCGCGGCGATCCTCGGATCGGCGATCACCCCCTACTCACCGAACGAGCTCAACGTCGGACCACGACTCCAGGGACCCTCCGGCAGCCACCTGTTCGGCACCGACGCGCTGGGCCGCGACCAGTTCTCCCGGGTGATCACCGCCGCCCGCCCCGCCATCCAAGCCGCCCTCACAGCGGTCGGGTTCGCGATCGTGGTGGGAACCGTGATCGGGACCGCCGCGGGCTTCCTGCGCGGGATCACCGACGGGGTGCTCTCGCGCATCATCGATCTGCTGTTCGCGATCCCGGAATACCTCCTCGCCATCCTCGTACTGGCGATCGCGGGCAGCGGCCTCCTCAACGCGGCACTCGCCATCGGGCTGGTCATCATTCCCCGCTTCGCCCGGATCGCCCGGGGAGCGACCATCGAAGTCTCCGGACGCAGCTACATCGACGCGGCCCGGCTGTGCGGTCGCGGCCGGTGGTGGATCATGTACCGCCACGTCCTGCCGAACATCAGCTCGCCGTTGATCATCATGACCGCGATCAACCTGTCCACCGCCGAAGGCGCCTACGCGGCACTCAGTTTCCTGGGCTTCGGCGTCGCGCCCCCGGACGCCGACTTCGGCAGCATGCTCTCGACCGCGCAGCAGTACATGCTCACCGAGCCATGGCTCGCGGCGTATCCCGCGCTGGCGTTCGTAGCGCTCGTGCTCGCGTTCAACCTGCTCGGCGACGCCCTTCGTGACCAACTGGACCCCCGCAGCCGCACGGCCGTCGGGGCATGACCCACGCCATGGCAGCGCGACGAACCCCCATCCAAGGAGAAGCCGCCGTGACCGACCTGCACGCCCGGCTCGATGCCGTTGTCCCGGAACTGATCGCGCAGCACCACGTCCCCGGTGTCGCGGTGGGAGTCACCCTCGACGGGCGGACACTGACGACCGGCTACGGCGTCACCAACGTGGCCCACCCGATCGCGGTCGATCCCCACACCCTGTTCCAGGTGGGATCGATCTCCAAAACGCTGCTCGGTGCCGTCATCGGCCGTCTGCTGGAGCAAGGCGCCCTGGACCTCGACTCACCCGTCGCGCCGTTGTTCGACGCCGGCTCGGGCATCGACGAGCGCATCACCCTGCGCCACACGATCACGCACACGTCCGGCATCGACGCACAGAACATGATCGCCGACGCGCCCCGGATACTCGCCGACCACTGCGACGACAGTATCCAGGCATCCCTACGACACTTCATCCACCAGCCGCTGATGTTCGAGCCGGGGACGGACTTCACCTACAGCGGCCCAGGCATCATGCTGGCCGCCGCCGCGGTCGAGCGCGCGACCGGTCGCCCCTACGCCGATCTGTTGCGCGAACTGGTGATCGGCCCGGCCGGGATGGAGATCACCGGCACCTCGGCCGACGAGGCGATCTTCCACCGCGTGGCCGCGCCACACGGCCGCGCCGCCGACGGCTCCGCGGAACTCCTGATCGACCGCGGTTGGCAACGCCACTGGCAACTCCCCGGCTGGGACGTACCGGGCGGCGGGGTGATCTCCAACGTCGCCGACCTGCTGCGGTACGCCGCGTGGTCGCTCTCCGACGCTGCTCCCCGGCGGCTGTTCGAGCCGCTGGCCGGCCAGGGTATCCAAGGCCACGACATCGGTTTGGCCTGGCACCTCGACGAACTCGGCGGTCACCGGGTCGTCTCACACAGCGGTCTGACCATCGGATACGCCTCCCGAATGGTGCTCATGCCCTCGGTTGGCCTGTCCTACGCGGTCCTGACCAATTCACTGCACGGCGGGGGGATCGTGAGCGAAGTGGAGAAGACCATTCTGGACGCCGCGGGCGTCTCCCGCGCAACCCCGAGCGCGGCGCCGATACCCGCCGATCTGGCGTCCGCGTTGCGGGGAACGTACGACTGCGGCTTCTACGGCACCATCTCGATCGTCCCCGGCTCGCGCCACGGCGAGATGGCGATCGTCGCGAACGGCGCGACCATCCGCGAGGGCGGGTACGTCATCGAGTTGGAGGGCGCGGACCGGGTCGCGCTCGCCGGACCCGACTGCCTGATCACACTCTCCGACGACGGGACACCGGGCCCCCTCGTCGGCTTCGTGCAAAAGGCCGACGGAATCGTCTCAGCCGTCCGCTACCACAGTCGCCTCAACCGCCGCATCGCCTGACAACCGGCCCCGGCCACCGGCGCCCGCCCGGACATCGGCCGCCCCAGGCGCTCGAACCGGCCCACCGGCCCATCGACCGGTCGCGCCGTCTGCGCAACTCTTCGGCATAGGCGGCGATACCGCCGTACCCGGCCTCCTCCGCGAGCGCCCATCCGTCTCGGTCGGAGCCTGATGGACCGGCTTGAGCGCTTTCGTGAACGGGGGCGGGCAGGGAGGGCCGGCCCCAGGAATCGGGCCGGCCCTTCCGTCGCACGCACCGCCATGTCCGGCGCATCCCCAACGCGTCGAGCGCTGCGATCCGCCCCGCCGCGACTTCGCGCGCCGGCTCCTGGCGATCAGCACTTGTCGAAGGACACGGCCTCGGGGTTCGACACCCAGTCGTCGTTGGTGTTCCGGTGGCCGATCCCCGCCCCCGGCACCGACGCCTCGGATGCGGTGCGGGTACTGCCCGAGATGGTCGCGACAGCGGTCCGCCCGACGTGCGTTGGAGCGGGACGAGGAGACGGTGATGCCCCGGGGGTGGGTCAGGTCGTTGCCGAATGCCCGGGTGCGGCGTCGGCTCGGGGTGGGGCGGACCTCGACGCGGTGGGGGACTCCAGGGCTTGTTCGCGTTGTCGCAGGCGGGTGCAGTCGCGTTGGTGCGGAAAGCGGTGCAGCGCTTCGTGCATGCGGGCGCGGGCTCGTTCGATCTCGGCGGAGTCCAGATGGGGGCGCAGGTCGAGGAAGACGTTCCAGTGGGCGCAGGCCGCTTCGAGGTGTCCGATGTCGGCCAGGGTTTCGGCGAGGGTGGCCTCGGTGAGTGCGGTCGCCCGCCGGTTGAGGGGGCCGCGGCTTCGGGCGGCCTCGAGACAGGCGATGGCGTTGGGGATTTCGCCGAGGGCCCGCAGCGCCTGGCCGCTGCGGAAGTGTCGCGCGGCGGGGGTGTACGAGGTGAACGGGCCGGGCAGGGCCGTGGACCGGTCGTGGTGGTGTTCGGCTGCCCGCAGATCCGCTCTGGCCCGGTGCCTTCGTCCGATGATGGCGCCGCTGTGGGCGCGTTGGGTGAGCAGGAACGCCAGGACGGCGGCGTCGGGGGCGGTGCCCGCGCGCTCCACCGCGGCGTCGGCCAGGCGGAAGGCGTGTTCGTGGTGTCCCAGGCGCATGGCCTGGACGCTCATCGCGCGCAGTGTGATGGCGTGCATGCGGTCGTCGTCGGCTTCGTCGGCGAGGTCGAGGGCGATCTCGAAGTAGGCGCGGGCCAGCCCCGGGTGACCGGAGTCCGCCGTCGTTTCGGCGAGCAGGTGGGTCAGTTGCGCGACGTCGACGAGCAGTTGTGCGTGCAGTCGGGGCGAATCCGAGGCGGCGGGCAGGTGTCCGGCGTCCCGGGCGAGGTAGAGGGCGAGCCAGGCCCGGATCCGTCGGCCGCCGTGGCGGGCCGAGAGGTCGGCGAACGTCTGCGTCAGTTCGCGTGCGGTGCGCGAGGCCGCGCGGCCGGCGTCGACCCGGCCGACGAGGCGAGGTGGATTCGTCGGCGCACGAGACGCGGACGCCCGCCCGTCGACTGCGGTGGGGGAGTAGACGCTGCGGGCCAGCGCGGCGTGACGGGTGGGGTCGAGGTCGGCCCGGCACAGGTCTCGCAGGCATTGCGCGGCGTCGACCGCTTCGGGTCGGCGGCGCCGGACGAGTGGTCCGGGTGCGGGGACGGGCGTCAACCCGATCTCCTCCGGTGATATCGACCGCCCGCTGCCGTGACTGAGGACGGAGGCGACCAGCGCGGGGACGGGGTGGCGAGGGCGCGTTCCGCCGAGCCAGTGCGCCACCGCCGTGCGGTCGTACCTCAACCGAACCCCGTGTGCGGCGCCGGCCGCGTTGACCCTGCGGGCGAGGTCGCCGGCGCTCCACCCGATCTCGGTCAGCAGCGCGGCCAGTTGTGTGTTGGGTTCGCGCTTGGGCATACATCCCCCCGGTCCGCGTGCCACCCGTGCGGCCTGACCGCATCTTCCGTCCGCGCCGCGGTTCACGCAACGGTCGTCACGCACCGGGTGACATCACGTGCCCTCCTTCCGCGACGTCCGGCGGCGCCGGAGGTGGCTTTTGCCGATCCCGGACGTGCGCGGGGGCGTCGGCCGGGAAGCGCGTCTCGTCGTCGGTGGGCTGGGGGACGGCCGGGCGGCGATGGCGCCCGGGTGGGCGAGTCGGGGTGCGGGGGTCTTCCATGAAGCAACCATACGATTGGTTGTGTCGTGGTGCCATGACCGCCACGCCGGCGACGTCCGAGGCCGGGCCCGCGACCGGCGTTCGTCACGGGTGTGCATCGCCGACCGGCCGCCGACGGCCCGCCGACCCCCGGCACGGCCGACTCAGGACCAGGTGATCGGCAGTTCCACGGGTCGGGTGAACAAGTAGGTATCCGGTTCCCAGGCGATGTCCTCGTGTTTGGCGGCCAGGGCCAGGTCCGGCAGATGCTGGAACAGGGTCGAGAGCGCGGTCTTCAGGTACATCCGGGCGACGTTGACGCCGAGGCAGAAGTGGGGGCCGGTGCCGAAGGTGACGGCCGGATCCTCCCGCGTGCTTCGGTCGAGGCGGAACCGCTCGGGCTGTGCGTAGTGTTCGGGGTCCCAGGTCGCGGCCACCCAGGGGGTGACGACGGCGTCGCCGGCCCGGATGAGCACACCGTGCAGCTGTGTGTCGGTCAGTGCGACGCGCGGCATCGAGGTCATGCCGTTGTGGTGCAGGCGCAGGAGCTCGGCGACCGCGGTGGGCCACAGCGCCGGGTCGCGCCGTAGGCGGGCGAGTTGCTCGCCGTGCCGCAGCAGGGTGTAGACGCCCGTGGTCACCGGCCCCGTGACCGGTTCGGCCGAGGTGACGAACAGGTACATCACCGTCGCGTGCAATTGCTCGCGGGTGATCGTCCCGTCGCGGCGTGCCCGGATCAACGCCTCCACGGGGTCCCGCGCCTCCCGCTCGTCCTTGAGGTCGGCGCTCTTGGCGTCGATGACCTCGGCGGCGAAGTCGAGCATCCACCGGGTCGAGGTCTCGATACGTGCGGGCGCGGTGCTGTAGTCGACCTGGGAACGCAGACGGGGCACGATCTTGCGGCGCTGCCGCGG
Source organism: Embleya scabrispora (assembly GCF_002024165.1). NCBI lineage: Bacteria > Bacillati > Actinomycetota > Actinomycetes > Kitasatosporales > Streptomycetaceae > Embleya > Embleya scabrispora. The sequence goes on along the minus strand of NZ_MWQN01000003.1, from coordinate 74,452 downwards.
GGCCACCCGCATGAGGTCGCACGCCATTGTCGCGGCGAGCGGGTGTGCGTACGCACGGTGCAGGTCGGCCGGGTTGGGTCCGTCCCGCAGCGTGGTGACCAGGTCGAGCGCGGCCGCGGCGACGGCAGGTTCGAGGGCCACCGCGGCGGCGGGATTGAAGAACGGCTGGACGACGCGCCGGACCGCGGTGTGGGCCGGGGGATCGAGGTTGAAGATGCCGCCCGGCACGCTGTTGAAGTCGTCTCCGGCGATGCGGTGCCCACCGGGACACGTCATGTCGCGCGAGAACCGCCGACTGGAACCGATCATGGTGATGTCGGCGCGGCGGGTCACCAGCCACGCCCGGTGCCCGGAGGGGAACTCCACCCGGGCCACCGGACGCTCCCGCCGCAGGAGATCGAACATCTCCGGAGGCAGGCCGTGGCCGCGGTTGGGGAACGAGTCCGGCCAGACCAGGTCCTCGGGAATCGTGGTCATCGGTCCTGCCTCGTCTCGGGGGTGGGGTGATCCCGCTCGTCGGTCAACACCGACAGGACGTGTCCGGGTCCGACGTCGAGGCCGGGGACCCGGCCGCCGGCCACCACGTCGTACAGGGGCACGCGGCGGTGGTACACGAACAGCGCGCGATCGCACCCCAACACGGCGGGCGCGTCGAGCAACAGCGGGGCCTCGGCGAAGATGTAGCGTGCGTTCGCCTCCATCTGCGCCGGAGTGGGCTCGGCATCGACGAAGCCGGTCAGGGCCGCGCGGGTCATCGTGTGCACCGCGTTGCGCATCGGCGCACAGGTGCGATACGCGGCCTCGACACGGCCCCGGATCTCCCGGTAGCGCGGATGCCCGGCGAAACGGGTCATCACGTGGACCCGGGAATCCGTGTCCGAGACCCCGCATTCGGCCAGGGTGCGGCGCGCCACGTTGCGCATGTTGTGGATGACCCTCTTGGAACGTAGGACGGCCCGCCGCGGCGGTTTCCCGGCGCAGATCTGGCGCAGGGCCGTCTCGGGCGCCCCCGGGAGGAGGACGTGCACGTCGTCGAAGGAAGCTGCGGCGTCCCGACACAGCGCGGTCACGGTCTGCGTGGAGTAGAAGGAGTTGTACGGCGACAGACCCAGCACGACCGTGCCGTGGCGGTCGGACAGGCGATGACTGTGCAGATCGAGCCCCTCCACCCGGAACCCGCCGGGATCGACCCGATCCGACGGGGCCGCGCCATCGTGCGGAACACGCGTCAGGGGGCGGTGGGGTGCCCGGCCCGTGGTCGTCGACTTCATGGGGACAACCTCTCTCTTCACTTGTCCGTTGCGGAATCGATGCTCTTCGCCGGGGCGTCGACGGGGGGTTCGTCGCGCGGTCCCGCCTGGGCGTCCACGATCAACGCGTGCGGGCAGGCCAGGTAGTTGGCCCAGAACGCCTCCCCGTACCTCGCGCGGCCCTGCTCGGACACGGTCGGACGGATCCAGGTGATCCGGTCGAATCCCGCCGCCGCCAGGGCCTGTTCGTGCGCCGCCCTCGACCAGCGGAAGAAATCCAACTCCAGGACGTCCGGCCCGACCCACGCCCGCAGGTGCCCCGGAGTGCCCTCCACCGGCGACGGTCGCGCACTCAGCGACATGCCGTAGTCGCGATACCACTCGGGATCCGTGGAGAACTCGGGATTGAGGACCGCGGCCACGAATCGCCCTCCCTCCGCGCGCAGCGCCCGCCGCGCGGTGGCACAGAAGCCGTCCAACGCCGCGCGGGTGGGCGCGTAGGGCAACACGTATACGGCCGTGACCACGTCGAACCTCCCGGCGATGCCCGGCAGCGCGCCGGTGGCCGGATCGGTGGCGTCCGCCGCCAGGTACTCCACACCCAACCCCTCGCGCTCCTCGCGCCGGCGGGCGTGCTCGACCATGGCGCTCGACTCGTCCATGCCCAGCACCCGGATCGCCCCCGCGTGGCACAAACGGCGCGCGTACAGCCCGCTGCCGCAGCCGAGGTCGAGCACGTCGCACGCGGCGACCTCACCGACCGCCTTCAGGAAACTGAACGCCTCGACATGTTCGCGAAACGGCATCTCGTCCATGCTGCGCTCGTACGCGGCAACGACCGTGTCGAACTGGGAATCCATCATCTTCTCCTTCGTCTCCGGTGGGACGTTCGCCCCACGGATCGACGCGACGCACCGACATTCGCGCGGGCGGGGCGCCGCCGATCTCCAGTGGTCGGGCACGCGACGGACACCGGCCGCCGAATCGAACACGCTTGTGCGACACGGTGGTTGATCCACGAATTGCGGAACCCTCGCTCCGCGTACGACCACACCGGCCCGGCCGCCCTCGGCGACCGCCATCCTCGGACCGATGGTCCGGATCTCACGGCCGCTCTTCGTGCCCGGGCTTCTTGCCGCGACACGGCGCGGCAAAAGCCGACAGCCGACCGAAGGAGTGAACGCGTCGAACGCTCGTGCGCTTGTGAATCCCCGAGTCCCCGGGTCGCTGCCGTCGTGCCCCGCTCAATGGCAACGCGGGGGAGAACGTCCACCTCGACCTGCCACTGCCCGCCGAGCCCGCGGCATCGCTCGACGACACACGGCCGATCGCGCCGTCGGGCGGCACCGGCGCACGCTCGACGGAAAGCGTGTCCAGCCCGCGAGAGTGGTGAGGGGCCGCCGGGGGCGACGGACGGTTGGGTGTGGTGCCCCGGCCGGATCGTGACGCAGAAGGACAACTTTGTATAGTTCTATGCCTTTTTGGTTATTGCAGTTGCCATGACTGATCTCGCCTTTTCCGACCGGACGGATTTCGAGGATGCCGAGCGCGGGTTCGTCGCCGCGTTGTCGCCGGCGGTGGCGCGTACCGATGACGGGCGGGTGATCTGGGACGGCGACGCGTACGCCTTCCTGGACGGGGAGTGCCCGGAGACCGCGCATCCGAGCCTGTGGCGGCAGGGCCGGCTGTGCAACAAACAGGGCCTGTTCGAGGTGACGGAGGGCATCTACCAGGTCCGCAACCTCGACTTGTCGAACATGACGCTGGTCGAGGGCGACGCGGGTGTGATCGTGATCGACCCGCTGATCTCCGCGGAGACCGCGGCGGCCGCCCTGGCGCTGTACCGGGAGCATCGGGGCGACCGGCCGGTTACGGGGCTGATCTACACGCATTCGCACGTCGACCACTTCGGGGGCGCGCGGGGGGTGTTGCCGCACGGGCACGCGCGGGTGCCGATTCTGGCTCCCGCCGGGTTCCTGGAGCACGCGGTGGCGGAGAACGTGTACGCGGGCAGCGCGATGACCCGCCGCGCCGTCTACATGTACGGCGCCGAACTGGAGAAGGGCCCCGCCGGGCAGATCGGCTGCGGGCTCGGCATGACGACCTCCACGGGGACGATCACGTTGATCCCGCCGACGGTGGACATCACGCACACGGGTCAGCAGGAGACGGTCGACGGTGTGCGGATCGTCTTCCAGATGACGCCGGACACCGAGGCGCCGTCGGAGATGAACTTCCTCTTCCCGGACCGGCGGGCGTTGTGCATGGCGGAGAACGCGACCCACAACATGCACAACATCCTGACGTTGCGCGGCGCGGTGGTGCGCGACACGCGGATCTGGGCGCACTACCTGAACGAGACGATCGCGCTGTTCGGGGACGAGGCCGACGTGGCGTTCGCGTCGCACCACTGGCCGACCTGGGGCCGGGACCGCATCGTCGACCACCTGGCGAGCCAGCGGGACATGTGGGCGTACATGCACGACCAGACCCTGCGCATGACCAACCGGGGGCTGACCGGTATCGAGATCGCCGAGCACATCCGGTTGCCGCCGGCGGTGGCCGACCGCTGGGCCAACCGGGGCTACTACGGGTCGCTCTCCCACAACGTGAAGGCGATCTACCAGCGCTACATGGGCTGGTTCGACGGCAACCCCGCCCACCTGTGGGAGCACCCGCCTGTGGAGCAGGCCAAGCGCTTCGCCGCCGACTACGGCGGCGTGGCCGCGCTGACCGCCAAGGGCCGGGAGTACGCCGACTCCGGCGACCTGCGCTTCGCCGCCACCCTGCTGGCGCACGCGGTCTTCGCCGACCCGTCGAACTCCGCGGCCAAGGAGGCGCTCGCGTCGGTGTACGAAAGGCTCGGGCACGGCGCGGAGAACGGCACCTGGCGCAACTTCTACCTGATGGGCGCCCAGGAACTGCGCGGGCGCATCGCGCACACGTCGATCGAGACCACCAACCCCGAGATGGCGATGGCCCTGACCGTCGACATGCTCATCGACTCCCTCGCCATTCGCGTCGACGGGCCGCGCGCGTGGGACGAGAAGCTCACCATGGACTGGACGGTCACCGACGAGAACCGCACCTGGCGCATCACGCTGTCCAACGGGGCACTGACGTACCGCAGTTCCGAGAACGGTGAGCACCCGGCCACGCCGGTGGGCCTGTCCCTGACCCTGACCAAGGCCCAACTGCTGGGCGTGCTGGCGGGCAAGGGCTTCGACGGTGTCGAGGTCGAGGGCGACCCGCAGGTGTTCGCCCGGCTCGTCGCCCTGCTCGACACCCTCGACCCCGACTTCGCCGTCGTCGAGCCCTGACCGACCCACCGGGCAATGTCCGGTACCCGCGCTGTCCCCACCCCCGCCGCCCGATCGCATCGGGGGCGCGCCAAGCCGCGCGAGCACCTCGGGCACCGCGCGGCGTCACGGCCGACCGCGTCCGCCCGTGCACGTGCCCCGGTCCTCGCAAGCACCGCAGACGACGCGGGTAGGGCACGAACTCCGCACCCGGGGACTGAAGCGGGATCCCCGGTCCGCCTCGGGCCACGGGATGGGACGCCTCCGGGACCGTGGCCCCGGTCGCCCGGGACATGGAGCCGCCTAGCGTGGCACGAAGGCGGGCCGGCGGCTCGGGAGGATCGGAACGTTCACGGGCGCTCGCGGGCCTGCGATCCGAAGTCGTCCCGGGCTGTCCTCACCATCGGTGGTGCCGAGCACTCCGTGTCGGAAAGAGAGATGCCGATGACCACGTCCAACGAGCCATCCCCCGAGCCGATGCCCCGCGCCGACGCTCTCGGCGAGGACGTACATGCGCTGCGCGCGGCCATGATCGGCCGGTCCGTACCGGCGGCGGCCGGATGGGTCGGTCCCCGGCGGCCGACGAAGGTCGCGCCGATCGAGCGCCTGAAGGTGCTGATCCTCGGCGCCGGCGTCGCCGGGCTGACCGCCGCCTACGAACTGGGCGCCCTCGGCCACGAGGTCACCGTCCTGGAGGCGCAGAATCGGATCGGAGGGCGTAGCCGTACCGTCCGCAAGGGCGACCGACTCCACGAGATCGACACTGCGACCGGGCGGCCCGTACTCACCCACACCTGTGCTTTCGACGACGACATGTACCTCAACCTGGGTCCCGGCCGCATTCCCTACCATCACCGCCGGGTGCTGCGATACTGCCGCGACTTCGGCGTCGCACTGGAGCCGTACGTCATGGAGAGCACGGCGTGTCTGGTGCGTCCGCCGCGCGGGGACGCGGTGTGGCGCAATCGTCGCGTGGCCAACGACACGCGCGGGTACATCGCCGCGACACTCGCCCGGAGCCTGGTGGAGCGAGACGCGTTCACCAACGAACTACGCGACCTGTTGCGCGTGTTCGGGGCGCTCGACGACGATGGGAAGTACACCGGCTCCACCCGTTGCGGCTACCTCCACGACCCCGTCGTCGAGGACTTCCCCGTTCCCGCGCCGGCCCTGGCCTTCGAAGATCTGGTGAACTCCGGCTTTGGAGGAACCGCTTCTACCAGCCGGTCGACTACGAGTGGCAGGCGACGATGTTCCAGCCGGTCGGCGGCATGGACCACATCGTCCGGGCACTGGCCCGCGAGGCGGAACGGGTCGGCGCCACCATCGTGCCGGGTGCCGAGGTCACCGACATCGGCATCGCTCCCGGCGGCTCCCGCGTCGGTGTCACCTACGTCAAGGACGGCGAAACGTTTCGGGTCGACGCCCGACACTGCGTCAGCAGCATCCCCATCCCCGTACTCAGGCACCTCTCCCGCAGCAACTTCTCCGACGCCTTCGAACGTGCCCTGGAATCCGTGGAGTTCGAGAAGACCTGCAAGGTCGGCTGGCAGGCGAACCGGCGCTTTTGGGAAGGGGACCTCGAAGGCGGCAAAGACGCCGGCGAGGGAATCTACGGTGGCATCAGCTGGATCGGCCACAACATCACGCAGCTGTGGTACCCGTCCAACGACTACTTCACCGACAAGGGAACCCTCACCGGCGCGTACAACTACGGGGAGGACGCGCGAAGCCTCGGCGATCTGGCGCCGCACGAACGCCTCGCCCTGGCGCGCGAGGGCGCCGCGCGGCTGCATCCCGAATTCGCCGACACCACCCTCGTGCCGCAGGACAAGGGCATCTCCATCGCCTGGCACAAGGTGCCCTATCAATTGGGTGGTTGGGCGGACTGGCATCCGGACTGGGAGGACCACCGGCAGGCGTACAAGCAGCTGCTCCAACCAGAGGGCGGCGACGCGTTCCACGTCACCGGTGACCAGATCTCCCCGCTGCCGGGTTGGCAGGAAGGTGCGGTGATGTCGGCCCACTACGTCGTGCACCAGATCCTCGGGAGCATGCCCCTCACCGTCTCGGAGGAGGTCGTCGTCCCCGACTCCGTCGCGCTGACCCAGGGACTGCGCTGACGGGGCCGGCAGTCGCCCGTGTGGGCGGAACCGGGTGTTGCCCGCTCCTCGGGAACGCGGCCGTCGAACCCCCGGCGCCGCGACAACGAATCAGGAGAACCACCAATGAGCCATCACGAAACCCCAGCCGTGCCGTCCTGGACGGTGGCCCGCTACCTGCTCCACCGGCTGCGCCAACTGGGCATCACCCACCTGTTCGGGGTCCCGGGCGACCACCTGGGCCCGTTTCTGGACGCCATGGAGGCCGAGGGGCACGTGGCGTGGGTCGGCACCCCCACGGAGGGTGGCGCCGGTCAAGCGGCCGACGCCTACGCCCGTGTGCACGGGATCGGGGCGGCGGCGGTCACCTACAGCGTCGGCGCCTTCGGCCTGCTGAACGCCGTCGGCGGCTGCGATGTCGAATACGTGCCACTGATCGCGATCAACGCCTCGCCGAGATACGAGCAGTGGCAGAACCACCGCGCGGTCGGCCTGCTCTCCGCACACATGGGCCGCCGCCCCGAGAGCAACCTGGACGTGTTCCGGCAGGTCACCTGCGACACGCAAGCGATCTCCAACCCGGGTCTGGCGCCCCTCCAGATCGACACCGCGCTGACCGCCTGCCTGTCCGAGTGCCGCCCCGTCTACCTGGAGATCCTGGAAGACCTCTGGGACGCCCCCTGCGCAGAGCCCGTCGGCACGATCGAACGCCGGGAACGCCCCCTGACGCCGGGCGGCGAGACCATGCTCGAGGACGCGGTGGAGGCGATCCTCGAATTCATCGAGAGCAACCGCGTCGGCGACCGCCCGCGCCCGATCCTGTGGGTGGGCGAGGAGATCGACCGCTTCCGGCTCGGGGATTCGCTGATCTCGTTGCTGGAGGAGACCGGGATTCCGTACTGCACGACCATCGGCGCCAAGGCCGTCGTCTCGGAGAACCTTCGCCGATTCGTCGGGGTGTACAACGGCGACGCCACCGATCCCGCGGTCCGCCGGATCTTCAAGGAATGGGCCGACTGCCGCATCGGCCTGGGCAGTTGGACCACCTCGGGCAACCTCTCGGGGGAGCGCACCGTCGGCACCGACTGGTCGGTGGCGGCACACGGCGGCATCAGCGTCGGCACCACGTATTTCCCCGACGTGCGGTTGGCCCTGCTCGTTCCGGCGCTGCGTGACGCGCTGGTGGCCAGGTACGGGCGCGGCGGGCTCGAAGCGGACTACTATGCCGACGCCCGGGCGGCGGGGCTCGAGGTGCCGGGGAACACCGCCGCCTTCCGGGCGTCGGTCACCAGTGGGGATACGCCGCCCGGCGACCTGACCTATGACGGCCTGTTCGCGCGGGTCAACGGCTTTTTGACGACCCGGCCGGACGACACCTGGACGGTCCTGGTGGACACGGGCTTCGCACAGGCGGCCTCGATCAACCTGCGTCTGTCCGCAGGCCGCTACCTCTCCCAGAACAGCTGGTTGTCGATCGGCTGGACGATCGGCGCAGCCGTCGGCGCCGTCCTGGGCCATGGAGAGGAACAGCCCACCCGACCCATGGTGTTCGCCGGAGACGGCGCCTTCCAGGAGACCTGCCAGGAGATCTCCACGCACACCCGCCTGGGATTGCGATCGGTGGTCTTCATCCTCGACAACGAGAACTTCTACGGCATCGAACAGATGCTGATCGATCCGTGCTACTACAAGAAGCCTTACCCGCCCGGCGACGCCGCCGGCTACAACGTCCTGCACCCATGGAACTACGACCGCCTTGCCGAGGTTTTCCACACCGACAAGACACCCGTCACCGGCATCACGATCTCCGACGGCCGCGCACTCGACGCGCTCTTCGACCGGCTCGCCGACCCGACCGACGCGATCAACGCGGGCCCGATCCTGGTGCGACTGCGCCTCGACCGCCACGACTTCCCGCATGCCTACGCGGACACGGTCGCCGCATGCGGGCAAAGGGCGCGCCGGCCGCGTCCCGAACGGCTGCGCCGACGCGTCGGGCGACGGTCGGATGACCGGTGACCACCAAGGTGTGGCGCGGGACCGCCCGGCGGCCTCGGTGGAGGAGCGCAATCGGTAGTCACACCATCGGTGAATCGTCGGAGGCGACCGCGCCACACCTGTCAGGTCCGACCGACTTCGGTGCGATGCAGCGGGCATCCGTCTCCTCCTTCAGGAAATGGCTCGCCGCGACCTTGTCACTCGGCTCCGCGCCGGCGTCCACCCGACTCCGCGACACCCCATCACCGCACCCGGGGACGCGTACACCACACCGGGACCTACGTGATCACTCGGCCGCTCCGCGCGAGCGTCCAGCCCCCTGCCCGGTGAACCCGGACGCCTCCGGCCCGGCCTCCGACACCGCCGCACCTCGGCGAACCCTGGTCCGACACCCGCCGGTGGGCACCCGGCGCACCGGCGGAGCGCAACGCGCCCGCCCCGCCGTCCACCCACGCGCGATCTCACACCGACGCCGCCTGCGGAGACCCTCCAGACCTGCGCGCCACCCGTTCGGAGTCGGTTCGCAGACGTTGCCGCACGGGCGTTGCCGCACGATGGGCCGTCCGCGTCGCTCGCGATTCGTGCTCCGTCGGGACCGGCCGGCGGTGCCGCCGGGCGGTCCCGACGCGTGACGTCGGTACGGCCACCGAGTGCTGGTCGCCGTCAGGCGGCAACCGGCCGATAGTTGGCGTACTCCATCGAGGAGATGGCGTGGGCGAGGTGATCGAAGTCGAGCGGTTCGGCGTCGGCCCACCGGGTCATCTCGTCCAGCAGCAGTCTTCCGTAGTCGCTGAAGTGCTCGCGCACACGCCCCAGCGACCGACACACCTCCCGGAAGGACTCGGTGTACGAGTCGAGGGGCGTGACGCCGCGCAGGTGCTGCAGATACATCAGCGGCAGCGCGACTCCTGCGGCGTGGAAGGCCCGATCGAGCGGACGCATCTCGCCGACCTTCACCGCGGACAGCGCGTGGTACCTCTCGTCCTCCAACTCGCGCGAGGTCAGGGAGAAGAGGCCGTAGACCGTGTCGGTGACGAACAGCGCGGTGTGCATGGCCTCGTGCACGAGGCACTCGGCGTATCTGGGCACGTCCCATGCCTCGCCGGGGCTCATGACGATCACTCCGGGCAGCGTGTTGACGCTGCCGCCGCCGACCCCGCTGTCGAGAAGCACGATGTCGGTGACGAGCAACTCGATGATGCGGTGCAGGTTCGGGTCGAGGGAGCGGACGTGCGCGAATGCCTCGTGAACATGTGCTTCGTACATCTTGCGGGTCGGACCGTCGGTGGCCCGGGGGGCGGCGAAGACATCCTCGAGGATGCCCGAGGAACGGCAGTGGTCGGCCCATTTGCCGTCTTCATGGGAGATGTCGACACCGCTCCCGGGCGGCGCGTAGGGGCGCAACCCGGCCAGGGCCCTGCGGTAGGCCGGGCCCAGCTCGGCCGCGTCCGCGACGTGCCGGCCATTGACGGCGTGAGCGAAACGGGCCACGGTTTCGGCGTTGTGGCCGACGTTGAGGAAACGCACGGGCTGCCTCCTACAGTGAGGCGAGCGCGCCCGGGGAGAAGGGTCCGTGCTCCGCGGACTCGGGGTTGATCTCGACGTCGGACATGGTGACGCCTTCCTCGCGCGACGCGGCGATTCGACGGCGGATGTCGGCCGCGAGCGCCGGCGGGTCGCCGTGGACGGCCGTCACGACGCCGTCCAGCGCCTGAGTGGTCACGATGGGGAGATCGGACACGGCTGCCTCCAGGGTTCGGAATGGTGATCCGTTCGGCGGCGGCCTCCTCCGGCCCGGGTGCCGGTCGCCGCCACCAAGTGGGGGATACCTACGAGAACCCGGCCCACAAACACCGAAAAGAGAGAATATCAGAATAAAAAAATGGCATATCGTCCCACAGTTTGCTTCGAACGACCCAATACGAACATCCGAACGAGAAAAAAACGAGCAGAAGCGAAAGAAAAAGAAATATTGGCAAGCAAATCCCGTTCGCCCGTCGGTGGCCGGCCGTACTCGGCCCACTCGACCGCCGCAACGCCCCTCGTAGGCTGCCGCCATGACGGAGATTCACACCCTGACGCCTCACGACGCCTTCGAACTGCTCATGGCCGGTAACCGGCGCTTCGTCTCGGACACCCCCGAGCACCCCAACCAGGACGCCGCACGCCGCACCGAGACCGCACCGGCCCAGAACCCCTTCGCGGTGGTGTTCGGATGCTCCGACTCCCGGCTCGCCGCCGAGATCATCTTCGACCGGGGGCTGGGGGATCTTTTCGTGGTTCGTACCGCCGGGCATGTCGCCGGTACGGAGGTCCTCGGCTCCATCGAATTCGGCGTGAGCGTCCTCGACGCGCCGCTGGTCGTCGTCCTGGGCCACGACTCGTGCGGCGCCGTCGCCGCGGCCCGCTCCGCCCTGGAGGACGGGCGCACACCGGGCGGTTTCGTCCGAGACGTTGTCGAACGCGTGACCCCGAGTGTGCTGGCGGCCCGCGCCGCGGGACGCGAGCGGGCCGAGGAGATCCTGGCCGTGCACATCGAGAACACCGTGGACCTCCTGCTGGAGCGCTCCCGCGTCCTGGCCGAGGCGGTGGCCGCCGGCCGCCTCGGCGTGGTGGGCCTGTCCTACCGGCTCGCGGACGGCAGCGCACAACTCGTCGCCACCCGCGGCCTCGACGCGACGACTCCCACCACGCCCTGACCGCCCGCTCGCCTCAGCCGACCGACCGAGCGGCCAAGCCTGGAGTTACGTTCCCACCGGTTGGCTCCCGCGAACCCCCGAAAAACGCCACGGCGTTCGTTGCGCGAGGTGTGGGACGTGCCGGAGTGATGTTCGCGAATGCCGTCTCGGCACAGTAAAGGTCTCATCTGTCGCCACTTCCTCCAGGGCCGCGAAGCAGGGCCCCGTATCGCGCCCGTTGAATCACGGGGTCTGAGGTGGCGCCGATGAGGACCGGCCTCGGCTGTGTCGCGCTGCGGGGGAACGCGGGTGAAACGGCTTCGGGGACAGCGAGAACGGCACAGATTCCTCTCCGGGAAGGCCCCCGGTAAACAATCCTTGTTTCAGGCATGCGCTCGAACGAGTGGGGCACACGTGGGTCGGAGGTAAAAACGATGATTCCCCTGCTGGTAGTCCTGCTTCTTGCCCTGATCCTTTTCGGTGCCGGTTTCGCGTTGAAGGCCCTGTGGTGGATCGCCGTGATTGTCCTGGTCGTATGGGCGCTCGGGTTCGTGCTCCGCTCGGCCGGCAGCGGCGGCCGCCGTGCCCGTTGGTACCGCTGGTAGCCACGCCGCCGCTGGCGGCACAACGCGAAACGGGCTGTGGTCCGACTCGGGAAATCCGAGTCGGACCACAGCCCGTTTCGGAATTCGTCGACGAAATCGAAATGTTCCCCGGGTACGACGCCTTCTTTCCCGGAAATGAATCTCCGTTTCTGGGGCAGGTGCGAAACACAGCCGGGGTCGCCGTGAACCCGCAGGGAATCCGCACCTCCACACGACGACCCCGGTCTCACCGTTACCGAAGCCGCCTTCCTCCTCTGGCGCACCGAACTCTTCGAGGGTTCGCGTTCGAGGAATCGGAGAGGCGGTGAACAACGTCCGTGAACCGGCGGCGAGCAGCGGTATGCCGCTGGTACGACGCCGGCACCATCCAGGTCCTGCTGTTCTGGCGTCTTCCTCGCCCGTACCCACGGAAACCTGGCCTGGTTCCTCTCCGGCGCCCTGGCCGTGCTCGAACCGGTCCTGCGCCGGCGTGCCCTGCCCTCCGAGACCCGTTACTCGTTCGGCACCGTCGTCGCGAGCCCCGAGCAGCACACGGGCGCCGAGACGTCCGCCGCGTTGACGGGCGCAAACGGGAGGACGACGACGGCAAGACACCCGTTCCCGACCCGCCGGTGTCTCCCCGGCCCTGGTCGGACGCCTCCGCACCCGCCATGGCTACACCTCCCCGGCCGGTACACCCACCTCGAGGAACTCGAACTCGAACCCGAACCCGAACCCGATCTCCCCTGACCCGCCGGCCAAATCGCACGCCGACTATCGGCCGATTGCCGCCTCACGGCAGCCACCGCTCGCCGGCCGTTCCGACGCCGTCCGGGTGTGAGGTGGCTTCGTGTGGATCATTATGATCATCCGGCGTGACCCGGTGCGGGCCCATACGTCGCACTGCGGCGTTTCGCGGTGACGCACGCCGACACGGTCACAGCCGTAACCAGGGGGGAACATGGGCGAATCAGTCGTGCCCGAAAACGATCGACGGTACTGCGGCGTGTCCCGGGGGTGGCACGCATGACGCACACAACGCAGCCCCAACCGACACCGGCCGGCCGGCCCTGGCACACCAGGACGGGCTGGATCGTCCTGCTCCTGGTCGTGTTCGCGCCCGTCGGCATCCTCCTCCTCTACCGCGCCGGCATATGGCAGGCGACCAGGCGTCACATCGTCAGCGCGGTCGCGGCCGTGTGGTTCGTGGTCCTGCTCGTCGCGGGCACCTCCGGCGGCTCCGACGACAAGGACGCGGACACGCCGTCGGCGCCCGCCGCCGTGGTGAGCACCACGCCCACGACACCCGCGGGTTCCGCGCCGCCGACCACACCCACGCCCCAGGACAAATCGTCCGCGCCGACCGGCACATCGCCGCGAACCACCGAGCCCGCGGTCCCGGCCACGACGAAACCGTCGCCGGCCACGTCGCGACCGGCCGCCGTCAGCTACAGGAACTGCGCGCAGGTCAAGGCCGCAGGCGCCGCGCCGATCCACCGGGGCGACCCCGGCTACGGCCCCCACCTCGACAAGGACGGAGACGGCACCGCCTGCGAGAGCTGATCCGGGCCCCGGATCGTCCACGCCCGGCGTGGGCCGCCCCGCCTCGGGGCGGCCCACGCACACCCGACCCGCCCGACCGGAATCAGCCCTGAAACGGTCACCGGGAACAGTTTGGACACCCGGGCCAGGGGAGCCGTCCGCGACGGTCTCCACGTCGACCTGCGCCGCATCCTCCTGCACCTCACCGAGGACACGGCCCGCCACGCGGCCACCCGGCCATCCTGCGCGAGATGTCCGACGGCACCCGACCGGCGATTCGATGCGGCGCGGATCAACACGTGGGGTGCCGGCAAGCACGCGGAAGATCCGTCGAATGCGAACTGCTTGTTGCGTCGATGCTCAGTCGTGCCGGGCGAGTTTGACCGCGGAAACCAGCAGGATCGCGGCCAGGGCGGGGATGAGGACGACGTCTGGGAACACACCGAGCAGGAGCCCGCCGCCCAGGGCCCCGACGGTCGAGCCCGCGGCCATGACGAGGGTGAAGCGGAGGTTGGCGCGCAGCACCGCGAAGCTTCCGTCGCGGCTGTAGCGGGCGAAGGCGACCAGCATGGTCGGCAGGGAGACCAGCAGGGACAGGCTGCCGGCGGTTTTGATGTCGACGGCGAACAGCAGCACGATCGTGGGGATCAGCAGTTCCCCGCCGGCGACGCCCATGATCGCCGCGACGATCCCGATGCCGAACCCGGTCGCGACGCCGCAGAGCACCCGCGCCCATCGCGACATCTCCGGCGTTCCCAGGGTGTCGGCGTGGGTGACCAGCAGGGCTGCTGCCATGAGCACCATCAAGGCGGCGAGCACCTTGTAGAGGGTGGTGCTGCGCATGCGGACCGCCCAGGACGCCCCGACCCACGCGCCCAGCAGGCTTCCCCCCAGCAGGTTGACCGCGACCGGCCAGTGCGACCCCACTTCGGCGGCGGACACCGCCGCCAGTCGGGAGGGCAGGGCCACCAGGACGACGACCAGGCTCATCGCCTTGTTCAAGATCACCGCCGACAGCGCGGCGAACCCGAACAGGCCGATCAGCAGGGGAAGGCGGAACTCCGCGCCGCCCAGCCCGATCATCCCGCCCAGGACGCCGATGGCCGCGCCCGCGCCGAACACCACGGGCGTCGGATGCGTCGAACGTATGGGCGCGAAGGCATCGTCAGTGGTCACGACGGGCATCCTCGCCGGTGGCGCGGTCCGGCCGCCACCGTGCGTTCCCGGTGACTGCGATCCGCCGCAACTCCGGGTCGAGTGCACCGAAATCGAGCGCCGCATGCGCTCGACCACGAAGCGAAGAACACATCTCCCGGAGGTGCGGTACCCGGCCACCACGGCAATCACCGTCACGGGCTTCCCCGGCGGGCTCGTTCAAGACCGGCCGGTTCCCGGCCGCGCCGGTACACGTACCCCTTCGGCCTCGCCGGTCGCGGACGGGCGCCGGTGTCGTGCCGGCCGACGCCCCGCCCGCGATCCGCCCGGTCGGCCTCGGGGGACGGGCCGATCCGGTGCGGCCGGGCCCGACGACGGGGGGACGCCAAATCCCCACACCCGGCCCAACGACGAACCGCCCCCGGGGGACGCCCGCCGGGCGCATCGACGGCGTCCGGGCGGGAGGCGGTCGGGTCAGTGCGGGCCGGCCGGGCCGGGGGGGGGTCGGCCGACGTGTCGAGCGCGGTGTTTTTGCCGCGTCGCGTCGATCGTCGGCAGACATGGCGGTGACCGTCGCGAACAGCACGTCGTTCGCGCCGGTTCTCGAACTCGTTCAGGGCGAGGCCCGGTTCGTGCACGACAACGCCTCGACCACCGTCGACACCGCGGGCCCCACCGCTTTCCGCCCGGCGCGACGGTCCCGGCACGAACTCGACCGGTCGGCATCGGCGGGGAGCGCAGTCCGAGGCGAGGTCGAGCACCGAGGTGTACCGGCCCGCGAGCCGGATCCCCGAGGGAGTGAGCCGGAGGCCGTCGTCCGCGTTCATGCCTCGACCGTACGACCGCCCGCTTCCCGCCGACATCCCGAGGACGCCCCGCGCTGGGACCTCACGGTGTTCCGGCCCCGGGCCGACGCCGGCGCCATGGTCATCGCCGGACCGGCACTTCCGCGGAGTGGCCCTCCCGGTCGAAGAAGCAGGCTGCTCGACGCGGCGGCGTACGGTTGGTCACCGCGCGGACGCCCGGACGGCGGCCCGGAAGGCCGGGCCGCCGGATCCCCGGGCGGACCGTCCGGGGCGGCTATCCGCAGGTGGAGTCGGTGGGTGTGTCGTGGGTGAGGGCGCAGATCATCTTCTTGCCGCGTCCGGGGTATTTGGCGAGGAGTTCGTCCCGGAAGTCCTGCCACTGGCGTTCGATGTCGGCGACCGCGACCTTGACGGCCTGGTTGGCGTTGTCGCCGATGTTACCCCGCGAGCTTTCCTTGCTGAGGCCTTTCTGGCCGGCGGAGTCGTAGTGGTTGATGCGGCCCTTGCAGTCGGCCTTCTTCCCGTCGTGCTCGTACTCGCCGGGGACACAGCCGGTGGTCAGCCTCGGGTCCACGGTCTTGGCCGCGTCCTTCTTCCACGCGGCCGTGGATTGGTGGCTGTAGGTACGCAGGGTGAAGAAGGGCGCGGGTTTCCTTTGTTGCAGCCCGGGCGGGTTGCCCAGGCCGATGCCGTGCTTCGGGTCGGCCTGGTCGCTCCAGTTGCTGTGGGCGTAGAAGTCCTCGACGACGTGCCAGGCGTGTCCGAGGTGTTCGAAGACCTCGCACTTGGCGCGGCCGCGGCGGTCGTCGTATGTGCAGGGATGGCCGAGGGCGACCTCTGCGGCCTTGATGTGCCCTCCGGCGTCGACGAGTCGGTCGGCGGCGGCCACCGCCTTGTCGAACCCCACGATGGCGGTCTGGACGCAGGCGAGGAGTTCGTCGGTGGCCTGTTGCCTGGTGCGCGGATAGGAGCCTGTGGCCAGATAGTCCGCGTCGTCGCAGTGGTAGCGGGTCTGCTCGGCGTGGATGTGGTCGTTGGTTTGGATGGCGCCCCAGTGGGTGTTGTCGATTTTGTGCGCGGCCATCGCGGCGAGGGAGAGTTTCTGGAAGCCGGGTAGGGCCCGTGTGGTGATGTCCGTATGGGTGTCGGGGCCGAAGGCGTGCGCGGGGACGGCGGCGACGGGAACGTAGGCCAGGGCGGCGGAGACGGCGAGAGCCGTGCGTATGCGCCACGACCCATGGCGGGGCCCGAGGCGGGCGGGGGCGGAACGGGGGGCGGAGGAGGCGTTCATGGCTGCTCCGTAGGGGATGCGGCGGCCCGGGGCCGGGTGTGGCTCAGGCATCCGTGCCGACCGGAGGATCCGAGGCGACCGGGATGTGCGACCGCGTCGGGTTTTCGCCTCAGCTTGGCCCGGGAACGGCTCCCACGACCTGTCCAACTAACCCATTGGTGGGATTTTCATCGCGCCGAAGCCCACCCGCGCGCGGAGGCCCGAGGGGGCGCCCACCCCGGTCCCCCCGCGGCCACCCCGGGCGGTTCCTGCGGTGAATCACCGGTGGACACCGGGCACGCTCGGCGTGGTGCGGTGGCGGTGAGTGCGACGCGAGACCCTCGTTATCGAAACCGTCCATTTGGTTGTATCGAGGTGCGGCTCACCTGCTACCGGGACATCGTGAATCGCGGAGTGCACGCGAGGGCGGACGCACAATCGGATGACGGTCACGTGGACGGGGATTGCGGGCCGTCCTGGCGTGGGTGACGCGAACGACGGGTCCAGCTTCCAGGACTGGGATTCGATCGGTCCGGACCGGTCGAATCATTCGGACGAACCCGGGGCCGGCCGCCGGCGGAGATCACCGGCGGGAGATCGGCGAAATCATGAACGGAGCATCGCATGGCGTTCCATTTGCACGTTGCCGCAGCCAAGCGCAAGGAGCACTGCAAGGCCTTCGGAAGCGGGAAGGAGATCCACCACGTCACCGACAAGGAGGCCAATTCCTTCAAGCTCACCGGGTCGGCCATCAAGGAGGGATTCGGGAAGATCCTCGAAGGTAAACCCGACCACGTCTACTGGCGCGACGAACATTACAAGACCTTTGGCTGGACCGTTCCCAGCACGACGCTGATCCTGGCCAAGTCCGAGATCATCGGCATCGACACGAAGCCGGTCATCGTGAAGGAGCAGACCTTTACCAACGATTCGTCCAAAGCCGGCGACTTCAACGCGTCCGTCCAGGACAGTGTGACCTGCAGCGTGAGCGACACCTGGACCCAGAGCAACAGGGTCGACGTCGGCCAGACCTTCAATTACCAGGTCGAATTCCTCGGAACCGGAGGCGGAGGGTCGACACAGTTGACCTACTCCCACGAGTGGGGACACAGCAAGACGGAGACCAAGGACATCACCGTCGGATCGCAGAGCGGGGTCACTGTCACCCTGCAACCGCACCAGTCGGTCGTCGCCGAACTCTCCGCAAGCCGCGGAACCCTAAAGGCGAGGTTCACGTTCCATGCGACCGTCAGCGGAGACCTGATCGGCTATTTCAACGAAAAGCACAAAGGCCACTGGTGGTGGTGCGCCCCCATCAACGAGGTCCTGCAGTGGGCGAAGCTGCCCACCACGTTGACCATCACCCAGGAAGTCGACGTCGACTACTACTGCAACGGGGAAGTCAGGCTGAAGGACAAGGACCACAAGTTGCTCGCCTACTTCCCGTTCGGCGTACGTGCGGGCGGGTAGAGCCGGCCCGTGTGACAGATGGTTCCGCTCCGACCCCGAGACGGCGCCGGCCGCCTGCACCCGGACCCGTTCCGAATACACCCCTCGCCGGCCGGGTCACGGCCCGGCCGGCAGCCCCGACACGTCCGCACCATTGCGTAGGAGATCCGGATCGGCTTCCACGCGGCCTTGAATCTCCTCCTCGAACCGCACAAGCGCGCCCCGCATTGTCACTGCGGACGAGCGAGGCACTCGCCGGCGTCGACGGCCCCGTCGAGTCCGAGCAGGAGGCGCGGTCGGCGACTGCCACCGCGACCAACGAACCGGGGCCGACGGCGAGGAAGATCCGCCACCGTACGCGCCCTGCCGAGACCCCATCCGCAGTTCACCCGGCCCGCGGCGAGTCACACTGCCCACGCACCCGAAGGAAACACACCAATGCCACTGCCGACGACCAAAAAACCCACAACCAAGAAGCCAACGACCACCAAAAAGCCGACGACTACCAAAAAGCCCACCACGACCAAAAAGCCGACGACTACCAAAAAGCCCACCACAACCAAGAAGCCGACGACCACCAAAAAGCCCACCACGACAAAAAAACCCCCGGGCAAGAAGAAGCTCAATGAATGCATCGGGAACAACTTCGGTTGGCATGAAGTCGAGACGGCAATTTTCGAAGCCAAGCACTCCACTCAGGACCAGTTGAAAAAAGCGGGGAGAAACCCACACACGTATTACAACAGCGAAGGATACCTTCCCCAGGGTTATACATATACGTCGTATGACCTCACAACCACCACCGACGGCGGGAGAGCCGGAGAACGCATCTACCAAGGGGAACCAACCGGCGGTGCGGGACCATCCACCTGGTACATCTCCGGGGGACACGGCAAGACCTTCTATGAGATCACCGATGCCAATGACAAAGTGAAATGATCTCGTGAGTCGTGGCACTCGGTGGGCTCGTCATCCGGTCCGATGCGGATGACAGGGACGTGTTCCCCGTACGGGGGCACGACCGGCGAGGGTCGCGTTCACAAGCCACCGGCGGCCTCGGCCGCCTTGGATGCGAGCCACGCGGGCACGGGTCCGTTCCGGTCGAGCCAACGCCTCGCGGTCCGCGGGCCCGCAGGCAGCTCGGCCAGGACCGACCGATAGGCGGCGCGCCGGTAGGCGACGATCATCCCCGTAGTCCCACCGTTGCCCCGGCGGTTCACCTCCGGGACGTGGACGGCCAGGTCGGGATGCGGCGCGTGCTCGCACCGCAATCTCTCGTGCGTACAGGCGGACAGGGTCCGGAGGCTGTCCGCAACCAGGACGCTGTCCCAGCCGTGGAGATGGGCATGGATCAAAAGCCGACGGTGCGTCAGCAGCTCGGCGACCTGGGGGTCGCCGTGGGCAACCGCGGCCACGGCGACGCCGCAGGGCACGGGTGGGCGCGCGCTCGTGCCCGGCTCCGGAGATTCGGCAGTGGGCGCCGGCCGGCCCCGACCAAGCTCCACCGGGTAGAGCGCGCCGTCGAAAAGGGCCGCCGGGTGTGCGAGTTCGACGCCCACGGCGTCGTGGACGGACCGGACGGACTCCGGTGCCATGTGTTCGCCGAAGTGCCGCAGGACCGGACCCGTATCCCAGCCGAGTTCGCTCCACGCGATGAGGTAGTTGCGCAGGTGGTCCTCCCAGGCGAGACGGTAGGGGACACCGGAGGGGCGCTCGAAGCGATGCAGCCAGCGCAGTGCGGGCAGGCACACGGTGCGCCCGCCGTTGCGGCGGATCTTCTCGTGCAGATAGCCCTCTTCGCATCCGAAGCCCCGGAAGCGGGTACTCAAGCCGGGCCAGGCGTCACGACGGCAGGCGAATACCCCCGTGCCCTGCATCGGGATGTCGAACTCCCCGGCCGCCGGGTCCTTCGCCCGGTCGTCCACCGCCCACTGGCCGTGCATCCCGTCGGACCACACGGGTGTCAAGTGCGTGCCGCACACGGTCACCGCATCGTCGTGCAGCAGCGGCCCCTGCACCAGGTCGCGGCAGCCCGGACGCCGGTCGAAGTAGTCGAGCACCGCCCGCAGGGCACCGGCGACCAACAGCACGTGGCTGTCCAGGACGACGACGATCTCGCCCGCGGCGAGCGGGAACACCATGTGCTTGACGGCCGTGGAACGCACCGTGGTCACCGGGACGTAACGCAGGTTCGGCACACCGGCCTCCAGCGACTTCAGGACGCCCGCCGCCGCTCCCTCCGGGTTGTTGTCGATCAGCAGAATCTCGGTCACCGGCATCACCTCGCCGTGGTGGAGCAGCAGCGAGGCGATGGTGAACCACGCGCCGTCGAAGTCGTCGTAGGTGCAGATCCCCACGGTCAACCGGGCCGGCCCCCTGGCGGGAGTCGCCCCGGGAACGCGGCCCGTCCCGGACACGATGGGAGCGAGAAGCCTGCGCAGTTCAGTGGCCGGGATGCGCATGCGCCCATCCCGACCGAACCCGGCCCGTATACGATCCGGTCTCGAACTTCGTGGGTCGTCGTCGCAAGGTGTGTCCCTTATCAGAATTCGTAGCAATCCCTCGATTGCCCTTAAATATCGGGCACATGTACATACGCCGGAATAGGCGCTGGAACCGTTCGTTCGGCGTAGACCCCCGAGACGGTTTCGCTTCGCGCCGCCGAGTACCCGTCGGAGAAGCGCCACCGCCAAGAGTCCGCCCGTAGCCGCAGCAAGACCATCGGCGGGGCCGGCGTCGCCGACGACCACATGATCTCCATGGCCATCGGCACCTGCGCGACCAGGAGATGAGCCTGCGCCGCGCAGCCGTCTAGGCCCCCCACGGCTTTGTCGGTGCCCAGGCAACGACATGAGCTTCCGCTTCCCCATCCACCACGGCACCACCACCCGCTCTTCAGGTTCGGTGAATAGGGCCGGCTGACCCGGCCCGGCCGAGCCGGACACCGACGTCACCGCGTCCGCCGGCTGCCTCGCCCGCCCCGCACACCCTGCTGCTCATCCGGGAGCGGACGCCCTGACGGTCGTCGAGGGCGTGCGCATCGCCGGTGGCGTCCGGGCGAGGCGTTCTGCGTGTGGGCCGCCGTCCGGCCTTGATCGGTGTCGCCGTGCCAGGCTCAGAATTTCGGGTCTCGGTCGTCCTCGGTGGGCGGCAGTCGCAGGTCAGCGGCGTTGGCCAGGCCGTCCTCGACCCGCCGTCGCTCGTCCGCGGTGAGTCGAATCGCGCTCAGCTCGGTGATCCACCCTTGATTCCCGCGCGTTCGTCGATGACGTTCGCCAGGTCGACGAGTGTCGCCAAGGCCAGCGCCCGTTCGAAGTCCGTTGCGGTCGCGCCGTGTTTGCGCAGGCCGACTTCGACGATCCGCAATGCCGCACGATCGTCGTGCTTGAAGTCGCGGTAGATGCGCGCGTTGTCGAGAACCCGGGCCAACCCTCGGAGTTGTCGCGAACCGCCGTACTCCAGTTCCTTCGGCTCGTCGCGCTGGACGAACGCGATCTGGTTGCCGGAAGGATCGATCAGCGTGAAACGACTCGCCCCCGGCCGGAAGCGGGTGATGCGCGGTCGACCGGTCAGCGGAACCTTGCCATAGGCCGCGCGCAGGGCCCGCGTGAAAGCGTCGTGGTAAGGCGCCACGGCGTCGACCCAGACCAGGCACCCGCCGCTGTTCTCCTCGGCCGGGTCCAGACCCTTGGGCGGCTTGCGAAAGTGCAGTTCCAAACCGCTCCATTCGAGCGAGAGATAGACGTAGGGCTTGGTCTGTTTGTAGGTGACCCGGAAACCGAGCACCTGAAAGAACTCGGCCGTCTCCTCCACCGCCACGCAAGGCATCATCGGCACGGTCGTCTCGTTGGCCTGCATCGTCGAGGTTGTCACCAGTACGCCCCTCCCGTTCGCGGGCGTTCGCCCAGACGCTCGATTGTGACCGCCCTCGACGATTTCCGCACATGAGTCTGCACACAACGCCCATATCGGATGTGGTCTGTGTCGAGGAGAAGCCGGCGCTGTGCCGGTCGGGATGTGGATGTGTGTGGGTGACCGTCGACGGACGGGTGCCTGACGCAAGTGGGTTGTCCTGTCGTGGAGTTGCCTGTGCCTGTGCCTGTGCCTGTGTCCGGGACGCGGT
Organism: Embleya scabrispora; assembly: GCF_002024165.1. Classification (NCBI taxonomy): domain Bacteria; kingdom Bacillati; phylum Actinomycetota; class Actinomycetes; order Kitasatosporales; family Streptomycetaceae; genus Embleya; species Embleya scabrispora. The sequence goes on along the minus strand of NZ_MWQN01000003.1, from coordinate 52,196 downwards.
ACGGTCCACGTCGTCGGTGGATCCTGCTGCTCGCTCTCCGAGGCCGGCACCAACGCATCGCTGCCCCCGAAGCCGACCACTTCCGCGGACGATCACCTTTCGGGCTGGGACGTCACCTACACCTTCAAGGCCGCTCCCGGCGCCGGCGCCACCCAGTGCGGAAATCAGGGCACCCATCGGATGCCGATCCGAAGGATGTCCCGGGCCTTCGGTCCCACGGTCCGGATCGACACCGACAGCCGGCCTGGGGGATGCGATCTCACGTTCTCCATGTCGAGTCCTGTCCGGGGGACGATCTACGTCGACTACTTCTCGGACGGCGACCGCGCCCAGTGCGGGAACGCCCTCCCGCGGTCGGACAAGGGCAGCCCCGTGGACAACTCCGCTACGTCCAGACGCGTATCGACACGGAAGATCGGTACGGCGGCTGCCAACTCCGGCTCCGGGTGGTCAGCCAGGCCGCACCGTCCGGCCACGGCGCCAGGCCCTGTCCGGCGAACCGCGGCGGGTTCGCGCCGCCTGAACCGCACTTTGCAGCCCCGGCGAAACAACCCAAGAGTGCCCGCGACTGCCCCGCGCCGCGTCGCGTTCGGCTGGTGCCGCCCAGGGGCATCCGTCCCGGTCGGACTGCTGCGGTCGGAGCAACGTGTACACCCGCCCCGCGTACACCAACCGCCCGGTCACGGGCTTTCCCGCCACGGGGCGGCGACGATCCGAATGTCCCCTCGCGTCCTGCCCGGCAGGGCCCGCCGCCCGTCCGAAGGTGTCGCCCGTGCTCCTGGTCATCGTCGTCGCCGTGTGTGCCCTGCTGGTCGGCTTGGCCGCCAACCGCTTCCTGCGCCCGCGCCTGCTCAAGGAGGACGACGGGACGGGAATGGCCGTCAAGGACCTCGTCGGCCCGCTGCTCACCCTCACGGTGCTGCTGCTCGCGTTCGTCCTGGTCACCGCGAACGGCTCGTACGGCAAGGCCGAGGTCGCCACCCGCGGCGAGGCCCGCGCCCTGGACCAACTCGTCGAGACCGCCGACTACGCCCCACCCGCCCAACGCGACCGCATCCAGGCCGACGCCGTCTGCTACGCCCGCGCGGTGCGCCACCGGGAATGGGCCGCCATGGGCGACGGCCACGGCTCCAAGGCCCCCAGCGTCTGGTCGGCCGACTTCCGGGCGACGTTCGCCCAACTCCAGGGCCAGCCCGTCTTCGGCATGCTCGTCTCCGCCGACAACAAACGCTCCGAGGAACGCGACGAACGCCTCACCCAGGCATCCGCCAGCATCCCGAGTGCCGTCCTGTGGTTCCTCCTCGCCACCCTCACCGTCACCGTCATCGCCCTGGGCATCTGCCTGCCCCGCCGCAACAACACCGCCCAGGTGATCGTCCTGTGCGTCATCACCGCGCTGCTGACCACAGCCCTGTGCATCATCCGCGACGTCGACCGCCCCTTCGGCGGCATCATCGACGTCAAGCCCACCGCCATCGCCGAGATCGAAGGCCAGGCCCACCGCGACTTCCTCAACGACAACCCCGACGGCCGACTCCCCTGCGACGACCACGGCAACCGCACCAACACCGGCGCCTGACCGCCTCGAGGCCGAGACGGGTCGTGGACGACGCGGGCGCGCGACCCGACGATCGGTTCCGGGCTCCTGCCGGGCAACACGAGGCCGCACACATGGAAGCGGCCCCACGGGACGAAGGAAGGCGCCTGTCCCACGAGTTGCCCGGCACTCATCGTCCCGACCCTGCGGCGAGACGCCCAACGATTCCGCTGACTCGCCGCGCAATACCCCGAACACGGGACCGTATCGAGACACCTGCCCGCCCGAGACACATCGAACTGTTCCTCGACGGCGGTGTGCCCGGAGTCCGGGTGGCAGGACCGCCAGGGCTCGTAAGAGCGGTCCGGGCCGCCTACTCGGGCAGGTCGGGCGTCATGGTGAAGCTGAGGACCATGACCTGTTCGTACCTCGGGGGGAACTTCTGGGTCAGCTTGAGGAGGATCTTGGCGTCGACGTCGATGTCGTTCTGCTCGATGGTGATCGGGCTGCCCTTGCCGTCCTTGTGGGTGTCGCCGATCTTGACGATCGTCTCCTTGTCGGGGCTGGAGACGGTCAGGGAGGAGGTGATGTTGTCGAAGTCGTCGCCGACGTCACCCGTGTCGGTGAGAGTCCTGCTGCGGCCGGCGAACTTGGCGTCCTCGTACAGCGTCACGTCACCGTCCACCCCTTCGGGATGGTGACCGAGCTGATGAAGTCGTCGTCGTCCAGGGCGCTCGTGTCGTAGGCGCCGGGCTCCAGGATCTGGTTCTTGCCCTTGCAGCCGCGCTCGCCGTGAACGATCACGTGATCGGTGGCCATGGTTGCCTCGGTTTCCTGCGGTCGAACAAGACGAAGGCGACGTTAGGGACCACGGGCCCGGGTGGGAGGCGGACTCGCCCGAACATTCACTCCTTCGTGCGCCGGGCATGTGCCCACCACCGGTCGAGATCGCCTGCCGGACGCCGGTAGGTCGGCGCGGTCGGACCATCGGGCAGTCGCTCCAGCGGGGCACTGCACACGCTCTCCAAGAAACCACCTGGCTCGAGAACCGCGCCGATGCCGTCGATCTCGCGCGCTGGTCGACCTCCGCCTCGAACCCACCGCCGACCGCACCCGGTGCCCGACCCCGGCGACACCATGAATCACAGGGGGCGGCCCGGCCGTCGGCGAAACCGCCGGGTGGGATGTGTTCGGGTCGCTGTCGAGGGTGGATCAGCGACGCCAGGGCGATTGTCATGTGCGTGGGTTGATGGTGGACGGTCGGCGGAAGTCGATCGTGCCGATGGCGGAGCGGTTGCCGGACGGCACCGCGCAGGCGTTGCAGCAGTTCGTGGCGGACTCGCCGTGGGATTACCAACGGGTGTTGCGGCGGGTCGCGGAGCGGATGTGTGCGGCGATCGATCCGCGGGTGTGGGTGGTGGACGACACGTCGTTCCCCGAGTGCGGGAGGGCGTCGGTCGGGGCCGCCCGGCAATATTGCGGAGCGTTGGGCAAACGGGCGAACTGCCGGGTGGGGTGAGTGTCCACGCGGCGACGGACGCGATGTCGTGTCCGTTGCAGTGGCGACTGTTCCTGCCCGAGGAGTGGGCGCAGGGCCCAAAGCGACGCAGTCGGGCCGGGGTTCCGGAGGATGTCCGGCACGTCGAGAAGTGGCGCCCGGCCCTGGACGCGATCGACACCCTGATCGGGCGGGGACCGGTTCCGCCGGTGATCGTCGCCGATGCCGGCTACGGACGAATCGGCGAGCATCGACACGAACTCGGGGCGCGTGGACTCGACTTCGTGGTCGCCGTGCGCGGCGACGAGATCGCCCACACCGGCGACGCCGTCCCGTCGACGATCGCGTACTCGGGCCTGGGACGGCGCCCGCTGCCCCGGTATCGGGACCGTGCCCGTTCCCTGGTGGAGCACGCGGTGGCCGCGGGGCGGGAGGCGTTCGTCGAGGTCGGGTGGCGGCAGGGCTCGCGCGGCGCGATGCGCTCGCGGTTCGCCACGACCGCGGTGCGACCGGCGGGAAAGGTCCCGGTGGGGCTCGCCCGGGCCGTCGCCGGGGACGCCGACATCGCCTGGGGCGGCGTGCTGCCCGTGTTCACCCTGCTCACCGAGTGGCCGGACGACGCCGAGGAGCCGACCGACCACTGGCTGACGAACCTGCCCCCGGACACACCCATCGCGGAGTCGGTCCGACTCGCGCAGATGCGATGGCGCGTCGAGCACGACTACCGCGAGCTGAAACACGGCCTCGGGTTGGACCACTACGAGGGCCGGACATGGCGCGGATGGCACCACCACGTCACCCTGGTCACAGCCGCCACGCCTTCCTCACCCTCCACCGGACCGACCCAAAAGCCCTCACACCGGCCTGACGCTCTACAAGGTCCTCGACACCCTCCAGGACCTCCTCGGCCGTTGGACCGGAACCTGCCCCACCTGCCACCGGGCACTGCCCCGCCAACGCCGATTTCGAAGACCAAAACCAATACCAACCTGACAAAGCACTACTGAATAGCGTTGCAGCGCTATTCAGGCGGTGTTCCAGGTGCGGACGTCTCGGATCGCCCGGGGCCAGGACGGGGGTGGGGGCGGCGGCACGGTTTCGGGTCCCCCTTGCCGGTGTCGTTGCGGGGCTGCGATCCCGGAGCGTTCGTCAATTCCTGTTCGGTGACCCGGGCGTCGCAACAGAACGAGGGCGCGTGGTTCACCAGGTCCGATGCCGGCGAATAGCCGTCTCGGAGGGGGCTCGGAAGTCGGCTCACCCGACTTCGTCCTTCACCTGCTTGTAGCTCTGCTCGATCCAATGACGGATCCCGTGGGTGCGAACGATCTCTGTCAGATCGGCGGCGGGGCTTCGCCCTCGCGTGCCCCGCCCGGGCGGGGCGGGTTCGTGGCGAGGCGCCGGGTGACCTTCGTGGGCAACGTCGCCGGGTCGGCGGTCGCCGCCACCAGTCGGGTCGTGGCGTCCGGCCCCACCATCCCGACGTCGCGTCGGCGGCCCACCAGGTCTCGGTATGCCCGCCGCGGAAGGTGCGCATCGCCGCGTTCCGGTCACCCGGATCTCGCAGCCCGCCCCAGGAGAGATCGCGGGCGGTGTCGACAGCGGGTGGGATACCGCCCTCCAGGCGAGGTACACAGCGAGTTCGAAGGGTTGCGACTCGCCGCATGAATCGACAGTCACAGTCCTGTCCGAAAACCGCGAGGTCCCTCAGTCCCGCAGCGCCGGACACTGCCGGACGACTTCAAGCCGTACCTCCACGAGCGGTTCGCCCAGGGATACCGCAACGCCGGCCTCCTCTTCCGCGAGGTCCAGGGCCGAGGTTTCCACGGCAGCCGCGCCACCGCGAACCATCACATCCGCCGACTCGAGCAGGGCGCCGTGACCGCGCCTCGGCCGCCGGCACTGCCGAAGCCGCGGCGGGCATCGCGTCGGATCATGCCGCCCAGCCTCCGGCCCGAGGGGACACTCGCCCCGGCCACGCCCCTCGTCGCGGGATAGCGGCCGCCCGCTGACGTGAGTCGGGCCGTGCGGTCGGCGGGAGGGCGACGCCTGTGCGCGGGCCGTGTTCGGCGAGCCGACCATGTCGCCGGACGGACGGGTCGAGTCTCCGGCCCCGCCGGACCTTCCCGACGGGGCGTCGACCGACGCGGGACGCACGTCAATTCGGGTCGGGGATCCAGGATCCGTGGATCATGGCCGGGACCCGGCGCGGCAGGTGCACGGTGGCGACCGGGGTCGCGGTCAGGTCGCGCGCGTCGAGGACCAGGAGTCGCGATTCGTCGGAAATGAGGTCGCTGACGACGGTCAGGAGGTAGCCGTGGTCCTCGTCCACCGCGTCGGCGGCGCCGACGAAGACCGCCTCGCTGGGGAGTTGGCCGACCCCGACGGGGCGCAACCAGCGCTCCCCGGTGGCGCGGTCGTACTTCACCAGGGTGTGGTTGCCGATGCCCTGATCGTCGGGGAAGGCGAGGGCGTACTGGTAGCGATGGACACGGCCGAGGCGAGTCTCGTTGATGGTGGGGAATTCGACGTTCAGGTCGTCGGTCCGCTCCTCCCGTGCGGTTCCGGCGCCGGGATCGACCACCCAACGGCGGCCTGTGGAACCGGCGACCGGCTCCGCCCCGCGACCGGGTGCGCCCACCCACCAGTTCCACGAGCGCTGCCAGCCGTCACGGTCGACCGTGACGCCTTCGATGACGATCCGGCCGAGAACGTCCTCGTAGGCGTTGGCGAAGTGCATGCCGAAGCCGGCCTCGATGTCGAACCAGCGCACTTCCGCCGCGCCGCCGTCGCCCTGCGGCAGGACCCCGATGCGGCACCGCTGGGCATCGCTCCAGGCGTACGGGATGCCGGAGTGCTCGGTCGGGTCGAAGGTGACCGACCCCTCGAGGAAGACGACGTGGTGCTCGGTGATCGCGAAGTCGTGCTTGAGCGCGGCCGACGCGCCCGGGATTTCCTGGCTCTGCACCAGAGCGCCGTCCGCGCCGACGACATGGTGGGTGAGGAACGGCGGGAATGGCGACGACGCGAAGAAGTGCAGTTCGCCGGTGACCGGATTTTCCTTCGGGTGCGCGGTCATGGAGGAGTGGAGCCGACCGCCGAAGTCGTACGCGCCGATCGTGTCGAGCTCGGGCGTCAGTTCGTAGGGCAGCGCGGACTCGCACAGCGCGAGCAACCGCCCGCCGTGTTCGATGACGTGGGTGCCGGCGGTGCTGACCCTGAAGTCCGGGCCCTGCTCCGTGATGTAGGGCGCGCCGTCCAGGGCCGGAGTGCGCACCCAGCGGTTGCGGTACCACTCGGCGTTCCCGTCCCGCAGCCGGATGCCGTGCACCATGCCGCTGCCCTTGAACCAGTGTGTCGGGACAACGCCCGGCTTGGGGTTGTGACTCGCGCGCAGCAGCCGACCGGTCAACTCGGCCGGGAGGGTGCCTTCGACCACCAGGGAAGTGGCGGTGACCTCGTCGGTGACCGGGGTGTAGTGACCGGTCAGGTAGGGCTTGTTCATCGTGGGTCCTCTCGGGCTTCGACTTCGGGCTTCGAGATATCGGCTTCGGCGTGTTGATCGTGGTGGGCGGGTTGCGGTGCCTGTCCTCGGCGGGTGGGGCCTCGGATGCGCGATGGTCCCGCGAGGGCCCGGGGGTCGTGTCCGAAACTGTCGGTGCCCGCGTCGCAGGGAAATCGGCCGGACTCCGACTTCCCTCCTCCACCGGGGTTTTCGCCGATTCCGTCACGGCTCACGTGGCGGTCTCCCGTCCCGGGGGCGTCGTGACATGGGTGCTGCGGGGGCCGTCCGGGGCGGCGGGCTGTGGTTCGACGCCCGGTTCGGCACTGCCGCCGGCCGCCCCGTTCGTCGGCTGGGATCCGCCCCGGCTGCGGGCAGCCAGGAGTGGGACCAACAGCGTGCCCACGGCGGTGATCGCCGCCGAGACCAGGAAGGCGGTCCGATAGCCCTCGGTCAGGGCCACCGCGCGAGACGTCCCGGGAAGGAACGAGTCGGTGCGGGACGCGGCGAGGGTGCCCAGAACGGCGAGGCCGAGCGCGCCGCCGATCTGCCGGGTGGTGTTGACCAGCCCCCCGGCCAGCCCGGCGTCCGCGGCCGTGACGCCGGCGACCGCCGCCGCGGTCAGTTGTACGAACGCAACTCCCAGGCCGAGCCCGATCAACACCGTCGGGCCGAGTACATCGCGGAGGAAACCGCCGTCGGCGGAGACTCGTGACAACCACAGGAAGCCTGCCGTGAGCACGGCCATACCGACCGCGAGCGTGTTCCAGGGCCCCCATCGACGCGCCAGTCGCGGCGCCGCCGAGGCACCCGCGATGTTCGCGATGGCGAGCGGGAGTTGGGTGGCGCCCGCCGTCAACGCACTCTCACCGAGCACCTGCTGCTGGTAGAGCGGCAGGAAGAAGAACAGTCCCACCCACACCGCGCCCAGCAACGCCATCACCGCATTGGCCGGCGCCACGCTGCCCGCCGCGAGCAGCCGAGGCGCCAACAGCGGTGCGGGGTGGCCGTGTTCGATGACCGCGAACAGTGCCAGCAGCACCAGAGCCGTCGCCATCGAGGCCAGGACCCACGGGTCGGTCCAGCCCGAACGCCCGGCTGCGGTCAGGGCGTACACGAGCGCCACGAGGCCCAGGGTGACGGTCAGCGTCCCGAACGGATCCAGGCCGCGCGGACTCGGCCGCGGTCCCGTCGCCTCGCCGACGCGGACCAGCCGGCCCGAGGCCGCCAGCACGGCGGCGGCGGTGAAAGCGCTCGCGAAGAACACACTGCGCCAGCCGAGCTCTTCGGTGAGGACGCCGCCGAGCAGCACCCCCGCGGCGCCACCCGCCCCCGACACCGCGCCCCACACCCCAGAGCCCTGCCCCGGCCCGGCCCCGGGGGAAGACCTGCATGACGAGGGACAACGCCGCCGGAGCGATCGCGGCCGCGCCGACGCCCTGCACCGCACGGGCCGTGATCAGTTGCCATCCGCTGGTCGACAGGGCCGCGACCAGCGCGGCGGCCGCGAACACCGAGAGCCCGCCCAGCAACAGGCGACGGCGCCCCACCAGGTCGGCCGCCCTGCCCCCGGTAGCAGCAGCGCACCGAAGGCCAGTCCGTACGCATTGATCACCCAGGCCATCCCGGACCCCGACAGCCCGACACCGTCGCGCACCTGCGGCAGCGCCACGTTGACGATGGAGGTACTGAGCACCACGACGAATTGCGCGCAGGCCAGGACACCGAGAATCACCCCGGGACCTACCGCGCGCGCCTTCGTCGCGGAAGCGGCGGGTTCGGAACAGCGATCGTCGTCTCGCATGAGAACTCCGTCCATGTGTGGTTGATCAATCATCCTTAACGCCCCGGTAAGTGCGTCCCGAGGAGCAACAACCACGCCGTGGCATATCGGGCCGTTGCGGGAACCGCACGGGAGCACGTACGACACCAACGGCGCCCAAAGCTGAGTGGCTGATCACTCACTCAATGGGGCGGAGAACCACCGACTCCGAGGCCAAGCCGACCACCGGACCGCGCGCGGGGTGTGACGAACCGTGCCTGAGCGCGCCCGTTCAGTAGTGCCGTACGCCGGTCATCAACGTCCGCGTCCACGGCGCGTCGACCTCGTCGGCGCCGATCGCGGACACCAGGTGGCAGAGCATTCCCGTCGCGAAGAACCGCTGGACCTCCGCGTCCTTGCCACCGGACGCGCCACGCACGTATTCCACGAGTCGCGCGTATCCGGCGCGCACGGCCTCCCGGACAGCCGGCTCGGACGCGGCTGCGGCCTGCGCATGAAGCTGTACGAGGATCAGGTCGTTGTCCCGGATCAAGAGAGCGTAGGCGTCCGCCATCGCGGACAACACCGCCTCCGCCGAACTGTCCGTCGCGACGGCGGCACCACGCTCCAGACTCTGCCGTACCCGGACGAAGCAGTACTCGACGACCGCCACGAACAGACTCTCCTTGTTCGGGAAGAGCCGGAACACGTACGCCTGCGAGATTCCGGCGGCCTTGGCCACCTCCGTGGTCGTCGTGCCGTAGTAACCTCGCGCCGCGAACGCCCCGATCGCCGTGCGCAGCACCGTCTCGCGGCGCTCGTCGGCGGTGGAGAGTTGCCTCTGACGTTCCATGTTCATGTGAGTACTCAATCACTCACACGACATCTCGTCAATCCCTGATGCCTGGCGATCGACGCTGGCGAGCGGTTCCTCCCTTGACCGGAGAGTCAGTGAGTGATTAGCTACTCACACGCAGGCCATCGTTGAATGTCTGCCGTTCACCCAAGATCGGCACCCTGCGCGCGGCCAGAGCCTCCAAGTCCCGGAGGCCCCGTATCGCCGCAGCTCACACTTACCTGCCGCATCCGGCCACCCGCTCCACGCACGGCTTGTGAGTGGTCAATCACACCAAAATGCTCGACCCGACCCGCAGACGACACACCCGAAACCCCGCCGCCATCCGCAACCGACCCGGGAGTTCCCGCCGTGGGCACGAACTACACCGTTTACGACGCCGGACCAGCACCGCCCTCCCACCGATCGAGGCCGGCGGCGCCGAAGACCCCGTCATCGCGCGGTTCTCCATCACGGTGCAGACCCCGCTCGCCGACGTTCGCACGGCAACATCGACGGTGTAAGGCTGCAAGGCATCGAAGGCGCCCACGTCCGGACGTCGGGCGAGCAGGGCGGCGTCATGACGGTCCGTACCGACGAATCCTGGAGCGACGCGCCGGTCGCCGCCGTATCCCGCGATCTGCGCCACGCGCTCGACCACTACCCGAAGCACCGAACACCGGTGGTACCCCCGCTCCCATGCCGAGGTGTCGAGCCACCGCGCAGCAGCCGATCGATGCACCCGACGCCGCCGACCGGCGGCCCCGGCCCGTCGACCCAACACCCGTCACCGAACAGGGATCACCATGACCAACCACACCGACACATCGACCGGATCCCCCATCTCTCTCGCCAAACACGACATCGGGACATCCACCGAGTCCGCCCACGAAGACGCCGGGAAGTGCACGGCCAAAAAAGCCAAGACCAAGACCAAGACCAAGAAGAGGAAGGCCACCAAGCACCGTGTGGCCGAGGCGGCCGTGTACACCGGCCTGGGGTTGCTGATCCTGATCGAACCGTGGGTTTTCCTGCTCCTGGTCCCGGTCTTCCTCCTCATCATGTGGAAGTAGCCCCTCCGGTCCCCCACCGCCTTCGCGCGCGGCGCACGCCACAGGGCACCCAAGCCTCCCGAAGAATGATCATGAGCAATACCACCATCAAGGCCGCCCTCACCGATCTCCCGCTCACCCCGGAGCCCGACCTCCAGAAAGCCGCCGACCGGCACTTCGCCCCCGACTACCGTCAACGTACGGACGGGGAACGGCCGATCGCGGCGAGTTCGTCGCGCACATCGCCCACCTGTGCGCGGCCGTGGCCGAGGGCAGTGTCGAGGTCCACGAGGGACTGACCGACGGGACGCTGTACGCCAACCGACACACCGTCGAGTTCGTGAAGTCCGGCACGATGTACGAGACTTCGTGGTCGACAACCTCGGCGACCGGTCGCAGGCCCCGCGCAGACGGCCCGGGCTCCGGCGGAGAGCCGGGCGCCCAGTTCGCCTCGGGCGACCAACGCCACCGCCGGGCCGGGCCGGGCCTCGGCGGTCTCGATGCCGGCCAGCCCGTCGCCGACGACCACCACGCTCCCACCGTCTGTCCAGGCGTTCGCGCAGACGTACCGCCGAGGGCCCGGCGGAGACGTCGAAGGCGTGCTCGGCCACGCCGACAACGCCGTGGCTGCCGAGCGTGTAAAGGAGCGTGTCGTAGCCGAGTTCGCCGCCGTCGGCGTCGTGTGATTCCGGGGGTGGTGGTTGCTGTGTGGGTGGTGGTGTGGGCTGGGGTTTTGCAGGTTGCGTGAGAACGTTTCGTGGCTGTCCGGGCGAAGGTCGTGAGGGTCTGGCCTTGGATTGATGCGGTTGTGTTGAGAACACCCGGGTGTGTTGCACATAGCCTGTGCGTCTAAAGGCCCGGACCGTGTTTACGCAGGTCACAGGGTTTTGCATGGCTGCAGGCCCCGGGTGTGTCTATCGCCGGGGTGAGCGGGACCTGGTTGCGGTGCTGGGACGTTGGTGTGTTTCGGCGAGGTGGTCGATGCGGATCCGGTCGAGGCTGGTTCTGGTGCTGCGTTCGGTGCCGTCGTCGATCGCAGTGATGGCGGCTTGGCGGGGCGGGTTTCACGCCGGCGATCAACTCTTTGAACGGTTTGCGTGTGCCGAGCCGCGCGGGGAACGCCCCGCACTCGACCAACGAGGCGCGTCCGGCGAGTTGTGCTCCGCGCACACCGCTGAACAACGCGGTCGCCGTGACGTCGATGCCCGCGTACCCGAACGTCGCACCGATGCGTTCGGTGAGGTCCTTCAGCAAATCGGCGGTTTCCGCGCCGGTGGTGGTACGACCGGGTTGAGGCGGCGGGTTCTCGTCGATGAGGACCAGGCGGACCCCTGCCCGGTTGTAGGTGTGGCAGACGGCTTCGGTGATCTGTGCCTGTGTCATCCGGGCCGTGACGGGGATGCCGAGGTAGCGGGCGAACTCGGCGGCGAGGGTCTTGGCGGTCGCGCCGGGCGGTACGAGAACGTACGCCACCGCCACGCCCTTCGCCCTCCCGCCCCGTCGGGCGGCCTCCGCGAGGTGGCAGGCGCGTCCGACGCGGGTGCAGGGCGGTGTTCTCCCCGGCCGCGGCGGGGCCGCCGGCGATCAACGCCGGTCGGGCGGTGGTCCGTTGGTGGCGGCCAGGATCATCAGGGTGCGTATGTTCGCCGCGAGGGTGTCGATGATCGGGGCGGACGACGTCGGCGACGGGGGAGCGGTGGCCGCACATGGCCATGAACGCCCAAGCGGGGCCGAACCGCCCGCGCGCGATGCCGTCGGCGTCGACGTCGAGGCTCGGGGTGCCGTAGGCGGCCCGGGCGGCGGCCCACGGAGCGGCGATCCGCCCGCCGGGTACGACCTGTTCCGGCCCCGCGGCCGGGAAGTCCTATACGGGGGAGGGCGGGAGCCGCGCGGGTGGATCACGGGCCGGATGATGTCCCGGCCGCCACGCAGCTTTTCGTCGCGGTGGTTCCGTCCTCTTGAGCGACAGCGCGAAAGCGCACGGGAGGACCGGGCAGGGAATGAGAACGAACGACGAGGTCGACGTCGACGCGTTCGTCGTCGCACGCGGGGCGTCGCTGCGCAGGACGGCGTATCTGCTGTGCGGCGACTGGCACGCCGCCGAGGACCCGGTACAGACGACGCTGAGGAGCGTCTACATCCGGTGCAGACGCATCCGCGAGCCCGGTGCCCGGGCGGACTATGCCCGCAAGGTGCTGATCCGGGCGTACATCGACACCACGCGCAAGAAGTCCAACGGCGAGGCGCCGCTGGGGGACTTGCCGGACGCACCCACCACGGCCCGCGCCGGGGAGCCGGACGTACGGGTGTCGCTGATGGCCGCGTCGTCGCTGATGTCGCCGGGCTACCGGACGATTCTGGTGCTGCGGTTCTTGGGAGGACCGGAGCATCGAGCAGACCGCAGAGCTGCTGGACCGAACGCCGAGTGCGGCGCGCTCGGGGACGGCGCGCGGTCCGGTCCAGTTGCGAACCCTCCTCGGCGACGCGCTCGCCGAATTGCCGCGCCCATGACGCGACGACGTGCCCGAGAGGCGTCTTCGCGTCCATGCCGCCGACACAGGGCGACCCCGACCGCGTGGTGCGAGTGCGAGCCCCGAACGCCGAACCCCACCCGAACAGGACCGAGGCGACGACCCGAGGAGACGACGGACCCATGCTCACCGAGGCTGCACTGCACGACGTGTCCGACCGTGCGCTGCCCGACCTGAACGACGAACCCCGCTACCCGACTTCGGCGCCGCAGCCCGCAGCCGGGGACGGACCGTCCACCGGCGCCGCCGCTTGGCCACCGGTATCGCGGCCCTGGCGGCCGCCGGCCTCGTCACCGCCGGCGCCGTCCCGCTCCCGACAGTGTCGCCGGGGCGGGCCGCGCGGACGACGGGACCCGCGGAGCCGGGCCGCGAGACGCCCGAAGCGGCCGCGTCGCAGATCGCCGGGGATCTCGAACGGACGAAGGTGGCGGACGTCGCCCAGGAGCGACTGCGTGAGGTTCTCGATCGCCGTCTGCCCGACACGGTCGCGTCCGTGGCCAAGGACCCGGATCACGACGGCCCCTGGTACGTGTTGACGCTCCGCGACGGGCGCACGCTGCGGCTCGCCGCCAGCGATCAGGCGGTACGCACGTACTACGGCCTGCCCGGCCGACGCGGGTTGTGCGGTCTGCCCCCGGCATGCCCGGCGGCCCGGACGTGCCTGGCGACACCTGCGAACGGCGCACGCTGCCCGACGGCGGCAAGGCCGTCGCCGCGCGCCACACCGACCTGTCCAGCGGCATCACGTTCGTCCGGGTCAGCATCCTGACCGCCCAGGACAAGTCCCGGTACCTGGTCTCCTTGGACATCCCCGCCCGGGGCACCGATCGCGCCCAACCCCTCGCCGCCGACGAACTCTTCACGCTCGCCGCCGACCGCGAAGTCCTCGACAGCCTCAACGCCCTGATCCGCGCCCAGCGCTGACGGCCAACCGCCCCGAACACGCCGACCCGATGTGTCCCGCTACATCCTCACGGAGGCGTGGACCTGGCGGCACTCGCAGATCGGTATCACGGACGCAGGAGCGGCGAGGCGGTATCCCCTGGATCTCACTGCGGATCTCACATCCACCGAACACGAACACTCCCGCCCCGCCTCACCACCTCTCGCCGAGTTCGCCGAGCAGCCCTACCCGTTCCTCGTCGAGCGATCCGCGCCTGGTGCGTTGGTTGTTGACCCACGTTCCGAGCCGCACCTCGACCCTCTCGCCGTCGGTCGCGGCCGCGCCGGGACCCGTCCCCGAATCGCCCTCCGGCGCCGCCGTGCCGCAGGCCCGCCACCCGAACGGTCTAGACGTGCGGCGGGGTGCTTCGAGGTCCCCTTCGCGTCCACGAGGGCGTCCTCGTCCGGGTCGTGGGCCTGGAGGTGCGCAACGCCCACTTCGCCGGGACACCGAACATCTCGTCGGCCCCGATGTTCTCCACCTCGCGCTCGAACTCGGCCCGTTCCGCGTCGCTGGTCAGCGCCTGACGGATCCCGGCGATCGTGCCGGGCGGTTCGACCTCCTCACCCCGCACACGGGTCCTGAGCACACGCTCCCTCACAACGCCCCTCCCTCGGTCGCCCATCCTTCCGGCCACCGGTGTGCGCCCTGAACGATCGGTACCGACAGGGGCGCGTACAGGCACCCGGGGGCGCGGAGCAGCGAGCAGATATGGCGGGCACCGGGACCGGGTCTCGGCCGTATGAACCCTGGCACCGGTCCACGCGTTCTCCGCAGGCCTTGTTCGCCCGCATTCCCCTGAAAGGGTGGTCCGAGGGCCGTCGTGGATGGTGCGCAGGAGGCTCTGGAGCGGCCGGCGGCACTCCGTCTCCTGGTGCGCCTCGTCGATCGATGTGACGACGACCGAGTTCCGGACCAATCGACCGCGGACGGAATGTGAGGCGCTCGACACACTGCCGCGGCCGCCGACAAGCGAGAGGAAACGCGTGGAGGGCCACACCACCGGCCCTCCACGCGTGTTGCCTCTCGCAACTATCGTCCGGCGGTGGCGGCCCGGAGCTTGTCTGACGAGATCTGACCGTCAGAAGTCAGGACACTGTCCAGCGGGATGGGGTTCTGCTCCATCGGGAGCTTCTCCCGCAGCGTCTTGGTGTTCCAGGTGGCGGGGGTGATCTCCTGGTAGTTCGCCCGACAGAGACCGGTCGAGTTGGCGACGGCGTCGATCTGTCCGGCGGGGGTGGAGGTGTACTTGCCGAGGCATCCGCCCTGGAAGGACTGGAAGGTGTAGAAGTTTGCGATCGGTTGGCCGGGGTCGTAGGCGTGCTCCTTCGTGGGGAAGCCCATCCACGAGTTCGGCCCCGGGTAGTTGCGCCACGATGCGGGTGTGAAGTGGGTTCCGGAGGCAGGGCCCCACAGGAACCTCAGGAACAGATAGGCGTTGCCCTGCGCGTCGATCCGAGCCGTGTACTGCTCCGCTCCTTGACTGCTCCCGGTGCCGGTCTCGTCGCCGACTGGATAGCCGCTCGCGCGTTCCGCACCGAAGGTCAGCCACTTGTCGCGGAACGCGGAGCGGATCCGCGACACGCCCACCTTGGGATGCCAGTAGATGGATTCGCTGTCGCGGTCCATGCCGGGGCCGCGGAAGTGGTTGAACCGCCCCTGGCCGTCGGGGGTCGCCGTCTCGTCGGTGGTCGGGTATCCGGCGCCTCGCTCGGATCCTCCCGCCGTCCATTTGTCGCGGATCGCCCCGCCGATCTGGTGGGCTCCGGTGCCCGAAGTCCAGAAGATCGAGTCACTGCCGGTGCTCGCACCGAGCCTGCGGAAGTGGTTGAAACGGCCCGTTCCGTCGGAGGTGGTCGTCTCGTCGGTGTCGGGGTAACCGATGCCTTGTTCCCAACCCAACTGCTGCCACTTGTCGCGGATCGCCCCGCCGATCTGCCAGGCGCCTCCGGTGGGGGTCGAATAGATCGAGTTGTTCCCGATGGAGAAGTGGTTGAAGTGCCCCTGGCCATCCGGGGCCTTGGTGTCGTCGGTCATCGGATAGCCCAGTGTGGCCTCGGCACCCAGGCGGAGCCATTTCGCCCTGATGCTCCCCGTGATGGTGTGCGCGCCGGTTGTGGGGCTCCAGTAGATGGAGGTGTTCGGTTCGGTGGCCCCGCGTGCCTGGAGATGGATGTACTTCCCGACGCCGTCGGGGGTCGAGCCTTGGGCGAGGGGGTACCCCAGGACGGTGGCACCTCCGGCGCGGTTGAACACGTCCAGGATCGGCCCGCAGAGCGGAATGTCGAACGTGGCGGCGAAAGGAACGATCGGCCGTCCGACCGTCGCGCAGTTGCCCCACCCACCCGAGGGAGCCGCGTGAACCCAGAAATCGTCCCCACGCAGGACGTGCAATTCGGAGATGAAGGTCGACCCGATGGCTCGTCCGGCGTCCGTGTTCTGATCCAAGGGAACCGTTCCGCGGATGCACGGCGCGGCGGGATCTGCGGTGCCCAGGACGCGTACGTTGTCGTACGGGGCGCCGACCGCGGGTCGGGTGGCGACAATCTGGGTGCAGACCGAACCGTCTTCGACGGCTCCCAGTCGTGCGAATCCGCCCTTGCCCGCCGTCTGGAAGGTGGCGGCGAAGGGATACTCGTCGCAGCTGGGGTTGTCCGTGGCCGGGAAACTGGGGTCGTGGTTGTACTTGCGCTTACAGATGATCTGACGACTCATGTCGCTCCAGGACTTGCCGGACTCCACCGAGTCGGCCTGGCTGCGGGTGAGGGGCTTTCCGCCTCCGTTGGCGAGCCTGAGTCCCCAGGCCCCCGCCATCTGTGTCTACGCGTAGTAGATCATTGCGGCGGACGATCCGGTGTTGGACACGTCCGCGGTGGGCTTGTACTCCGGAATAACGCATCCAGGCGTCGCGAGGTTGAGCGTGTTGTCACAGCGAGGGTTCTGGGCGGGACGCCAGCTGCCCGGTATCTCCTTGTCCGCTATCGGGGTGTCCATTTCGTATTTCATGGTGAACTGCAACCCGGACACCGATCCGCTGACGGGGTCGGGTAAGGTCGGTTTCCATGTGGCTTGATGCTCGAAGTTGAGTTCGGCGCCGACACCTCCCATGATCTGGGTGATGGAGTTGCCGGCGACGGTGCACTCGGTGATCATGCGGACGATGGTCCCGTCCATCGAGGCATCCGCCCTGGTGATTTTGATGTTGACGCGATGCGTGACCACGCCGCTGTCCTTGAACATCACCAATCGGTCCACGAGAACGCCCTGAAGCCCTCCGAGAACCTGCCCCTGTCGCACGACGCTGTAGTGAAACGTGGGGTATCGAGCGCAATAGGAGAACCGCCCGTAGGAACTCGTCTCACCCGCTCCCGTACCCGGATCGCACGGCTCTTCCGGGCCGGCCGCCGCAATCGACGAAGCGGATGGCACGAAGGGCGTCTCCGTGGAGGTCGGCACCCCCGACCCCAGGGACCCGCAGCCGTAGGCCACATCAGGCTCCACCCGCTGCGGCAGGCACGAGAGATCGGTGGGCCCTTTTCCGGGCGGAATCGGCGTCGCCGTCCGGGATGCCGGCGGCGTGGCCGTCGCGGTCGCAGCGGCACTCGGCGTCGCATCCGCCCGTGTCGTGGTGGCGGAACCGGGCGGCGACGACGCGGTCGGACCGCCGGATGCGGACGCCGGGGGCATCGGAGTGGGGGTCGCGAGCGCGGGCGTCGATGCTCCTGCGACCAAGGCTCCGCCGATGGCGGCCACCGTCAGAACCAATGGTAGAACTCGATATCGTGCCGCTGATAACATTTCGCTCCTGGGCAAAACCCCTCGCTTTCACCAAGTGGAGGGCGCTTCCTCCACGGGAAACCTATGTGCTGACCGCGATTCATTGAAGGCCCAGAAAACCGACATACCCGACTGGTTGGTTATGTCGTTCGGGGTCTTCACGGACAACCGCCAAGGAGGAATGATGGATTCCGCCGATCCCGCGTGGCTGCGCACCGAATATCAGGAAGAGGGGAGCATCGTCTTTGCCACCAACGTTGATCCGTCGAACCTGTTGCGGGCAGTGGGGGGCTCGGGAACGGTACTTCGGCCGCCCTCGCCCGACGACGTGCTTGATCCCCGTTGCTATCCCGGTGGGATGATCCTCAGGGCCGGCCGCGCCGGGAACTGGTCGTATTGCTTCCATATGCTGGGCGTCGACGCCGCATCCGTCACCGAGTGGGCCTCCCGGAACGGCGAGGCCGTGTCCTTCATGTGGAATGTAAACGCACTCACGTGGATCGAGTACGCACGGTCCGGAAGGATCGAGGCGTCCTTCGAACCCGGGGTTTCGGGAGGTTTCTTCGCAGAAACGAATACTCCTGCTCTCGTCGAGCTGCTTCGCACACATCACGAGCAGGATGAATCCTTCGTGGAGCTCTTCAATCTGGCGTGTCGAGAACTCGGCATCCTTCTGACGCGATCGGATCTACGTGAATCCGAATTCGCCACACATACTCGCTGAGGTCTTCGTTGTGGGCGGAGAATGATCCCTGGACGGGACTGTAAAACTAACGGCTCTGCCTCACTTCCGGTGGTAGCTCTGCGTGAGTGTCATGGGAGGAGGATGCGGTGGTGGAGGGGGTCGAATCCGGCTCGTCCGTGCATCTGCCTCATGATGCGTTTGGTTCGGGTGTTGACGCCTTCGGTGCGTGCGTTGTGGTGGGGTGTGGTGAGCGCGGCGTCGACTGCTGCGCGGTCGAGTTCGAGGCCGTTGGCGAAGGCGTGCGGACGGCCAAGGTCGGACGCGCGGACTGCGGTGATCCATGCCGTGAGCCTGGTGTCGTTTCCCTGAGCGGGGGCCAGGCAAGAGGCGAACTCGGCAATGTGGGTGGGGAGTTGTGTCATCTCGGGGCATGCGGCGGTGAGGTCTCGGATGAGGTCGGTGTCCCGGTTGTCCGGGCGGGTGAGGAGAAGGCGGGCGAAGCGCCTGGGCGTGGTCACGGGCCAGTCGCCCTCGGCTCGGCCCTGGGTGCTGTAGCGGTGGAGGAGGTTGAAGCTGCCGGTGTAGCCGAGTTCCTTGATCTCCTGGAAGAGCCGGGTCACGGGCGCGGCGGGGTCGGTCGCGCGGCGTGCGCGCAGATGGTCCGGTAGGGGTCGACGAGGGTGGGCCGGTAGCGCGGGGGGCGTCGCGGGGCGTCGGGTTCGCGGGTGTGTGCGTACCGTTTGACGGTGTTCGGGGACACGTTCAGCCGGCGGGCGCATTCGAGCAGGCTGACGCCTTTGCCGGGCAGGTCGTGGACCCGATGCCGGCGTTCGCGGGTGGTCTGCTCGTGGACGCCGCCGGGCCGGGGCGGGTTGACGGTGGCCCGGCACGAGCTGTGCGAGCGGACCTCGGCAAGCGTTTCCTCACAGAGGTTCCGCCATGAATGCCACCGATCGCTGCCCTGCACCGCGTCGGGAAGCGCACGGCGTATCGCCTCGGCGTAAGCGCCTGAGCCGTCCCGGCGGACGATCTCGACACCCGGATGGCCTCGCAGCCATCCTTCCGGCTCGCCGACGCCGCGGCCGGGCAGGACATCGATACGTTCGCCGGTCTCGGCGTCGGTCGGCACGGTCGCGTGGCGGTGGCGCGCTCGAGCGCGAAGTCGTCCACGTCCAGGATCTGCGGAAACCGCGGCGGGGGCAGCGGGATTGCTGCCGGGACGCGCAGGGCGGTGCGCCGCGACAGCCCCGCTCCGAGCGCCTTCAGCGTCCGTGCGCCTGCGCGGCCTGCGAGTTCCCGCACCACGGCACGGACTTGGGTGAGCAGCCGCATCGTCCGCCGCTGGTAGCGCTCCAACACGCCGGGTATCTGCTCACGGAATGCGATGCGAAGGCAAGCCGACGTGGGGCAGACAAGGCGACGGAGCCGGGCGACCATGACCACCCGCCGGCCGTCGACGTGCACATCGGTCACCGTGCGTTCATGAAAGGCGTGCACTCGACCGGTCCGACTGCCGCAATCCGGGCAATCCACCGGACCGCCGGGCGTCCGGGTGCTCCCTCGGATGACCTCGCCCCCGTCCGCAACCTTCTCGACCACCAGCGGCGCAAGACCTGAAAACACCACGCCCACAAGCTCGTTCGCACTCAGCACTCGAACGTGATCACGGAACCACACTTCGCTATCACCGGATGTGAGGCAGAGCCGTTCGATTCACAGACCCGCCGCACGTGCATCCGGATACGACTTGTCCGCGTGGGTCGCCGTGTAGCCCGGTTCGGCGATCACGGGCCTCCCGCCATCCTTCCCGGACGGGGGCTTCGTGCTCGTCGGGGATTGGTCATCGGTACGCACGCCGTCTTGGCGGTGCGCCGGCATATGCGGTCTGCCGCGCACACCACAATGCGGCGCGGTCGAGGGATTCGGCCGGCAGGTGGCCGCGAACGAACGGAGTCACCGGGTTGCCGTCACGCGGCTACTGGCTCCGAACCCGGAGAAGTCGCGACGGTTGATGCGACTTCGCCGATGCCGGTCCCCATCCCGTCGCTCCGCCGTCCACCGGGCGTCTTGAGTCGATCACCGCGACTCGCGAGGATGGTCGCGTCACGCTCAATCGGCGAACCCCACCCCGGAGGCGGATGTGCGCGCACGTATGAAGCGTCGAATCGTGTTGGGCGTCGCGTCGATCGTGTTGGGCGGTGGCGTCGTGATCGGCGCCGCGGGCCAACTGGCGAAGGTGATCGTGCCTGGCGCGGCGTGATCGAAGGGCGCCGGGCCGCGGGCGTCACCCCGCCCGTGCCCGGCGCGGGCATACGGCCCGACACGGCCGGTCGCCTCGTGTCGGCATCTCGCCGAGACGCCGACACGAGGCGGATGACGGTCGGCGACGGGTGGCCTTCTCCTGCACCGCAGTCGCGGTCGTCACGCGCAGGCGCGGATACGCGGTTCGGATGCCGTGTCGTGGCCCGTCCCGGCGTGCCGTGGCGGCGCGAGGTCGGCCGGTTCGTTCGTCAGCCGACGGCTACGAAGGCGAACTCGGCATCCCCGGGTGAGCCCTGCCCGTCGCCGGTGGCCAGGTTGAAGCCGGACGGGGTTGCCTCGTAGACATAAGCGCCGCAGCGAGCCGTGTCCACGTTGCGGAGGGTGGTGACGACGGCGGGCAACGCGGTGAACGCGGCGGAGAACGTGACCTTGTAGTGGCCGGTCTTGACGTGGAACACGGTGTATCCGGTGCCGGAAATCTGCTGGCCACCGGAACTGACCACGCCGCTGACGGTCTTGCTCATCATGAACCTCCACACATGGAAATCATACGGTTCGATGGGCCTCGGGCCTCGGGCCTCGGGCTTGGGACGTCGGGACCTCGCGTGGACGAATCGGAGAATGCCCCGGAGGCATCTCCCGGTCGACGATGCGGCGAGGTGGTGCACGCGTTCGAGGTTCCGGTGCCGGGCGGTGCCCTGCCCGGTGTCCCTCCGACCCGGCGGTCATTCGTCCGCGGTATAGGCGCAGTGGAGCGTGGTGCCGAAGCGTGCGATGTCGACCCCTGTTGTGCTGGGGTCGGCGGGGGTGTGGCACGCGGCGACGGGAGCCCACGTGGCGCCGTCCTTGGTGGTGGTGTATGCGAGGTGGTCGCCGGCCGTGGTTACGGCGACGAGGAGGTCGCCTTCATAGGCGGCGAGGGCGGTGTCCTGGGAGGTGTCGTTCCAGGCGATCTTGCGTTGAGAGGCCCATCCGGTGCCGTCGAAGGTCTGATACGGGGTGCCGTCCGTGTCCGTCGACAGGCCGGTGCAGTAGAGGACTCCGAGGTAGGGGGCGAGGTGCGGGAAGGTGGCCTGTTGCGGGGCGGGTTGTTTCGTCCAGGCGTTTCCGTCGTACGTGGCGTATGAGGGTGTGTCGCTGCCTTTGACGAGGTGGAGGGCGTCGTCGAGGATCGCGGCGGCGGGAGCGCCGTCGCCGCTGGGCATGTGGGGAACGTTCGTGGGTTTGCTCCATTCGGTGCCGTTGGTGGCGGTCGACCAGTACGTGTCGCCTTGGTCGTCGGTCCAGAACAGATGGAGCAGGGGCGTGCCGCCTTCCGGATGGAACGCGACGAGGGCGGCGGCGGTGTTGTCGGCGGGGTGCGCGGGTGGGGCCTGGTTGGAGGTGTACCAGGTGGTTCCGTCGGTGGTGGAGCTCAGCCGGCAGCCGCCGTCGGAGACGGTCAGGCAGAACAGGACGGGGTCGTTGTCCGGTCGGGACAGGACGGTCAGGGACGGTCGGGCCGCGTCGGAGTCGGTCAGGGAGATGGGCGCGGACCAGTGGTGGCCCTGGAAGTAGGTGAGTTTGACTCGGGGCATGGCGACTCCTGTTGTTCACGGGGCGGGATCCGGCATCGGCATACGGAACGATGTCCGGAACGACGTCGACTTCGCCGGGCCGTCGGGTGCCGGTCAGATCTCCAGGTCACGGATGTACTGTCCGCGGCGGACGTCGAGCTTCGTGATGATCTGGTCGCGGACGACCGCATAGGCACGGTCGTTGAGGGTCGCCTGGCGTTTGCCCTGCCAGAAGTGGGCGTCCGAACTGCTGAACTCGAACCAGAGGAAATTGGTCACCGACTGGCTCACGGAGTAGTAGAAGGCGCCGAGGCGCATGGCGACCGAGTCGTTCGTCTGGTTGCACACGCCGATCTGGAAGTTTCCGCCGTGGCTGCTCGAGCTCTTGGTCTCGAAGATCCGTACCTTCTCGTCGTCCTCGCCCAGCTTCGTCAACGCGTCGAGGGTCTTGGTCGCGACCGCCAGCTCGTTTTGCGTCAACAGGGCGGCCAGCACCTCGAAGATGATCTTGTCGACCTTGAACGAGGCGGTCCCGGAGTCCCAGGTGTCGAAACCCTGGCCGCTGATCGTCCACCCGCAATGGCCCAGGACCTCCTTGTACTTCTGGTACCACTTCTCGACCTCCTCCTCGCGTGGTGCGACGGCGTTGGCCCCCAGTTGCGCGAGCAGGCAGGAGTCGAGGACGTCCTGGCGGGCCTGGCCGGAGACGTCGGCCACGAAGGAGATGAGGGAACCGTCGTCGACGTAGCCGCCGTCGCCGTCCTCGCGCACGGAAACGTCGCGAACGGGCAGTGATGTGGGTGCCGGCAGGAGCAACGCCTGGATGCGGGCTCGGCGTTCCTCGATGGTGGGATCCGATGGTGTGGCAGTCATGGAATGGTCCCGCTTTCTCGATCGTGGGTTTCGACTCGTTGCTCGCAGAGGCGGCACGTCGGGGGTTCCGCGTCCTTACCGTGCCGGTGGGTCGGCCACGATCCGGGGACCGTCGAGAGTCTGGTCCCAGACCCAATCGCCGTCGCGAAACGGCGCGGGAGCGACATAGGGTTGCGTCGCCTCGAGTGCCTGCCACGCGGCGAGTCGCGCGTTTTGGACCGACGCGTAGGCATGCTGCAGATGCTCGAAGCGTGCGTCGCCGTCCCCGTCGTCGACGTGGAGTACCGGACGTGCTCCGCTCTCGAACCTCTCGTGCGGATCGTCGGCACGCTCCGTCGGGCCGATGAACAGGTTGCCCGGCAACCACTGGTAGATCGTCACCAGATCATCGAAGCCACCGGGCCGGCGGGCGCTCTTGTCGTGCACCACGGCGCCGCCGGCGATCAGCGTCGCGAGCGCTCCCGCCGCCCCGACATCGTCGGGGTGGAGGCGCCCTCCGTGCTGCGTGCGCATGCTCGCGTAGAGGGTCACGTGCTCGGCGAGCCGTCCCATGAACGACTGCATGTCGGCCGGTGTCTCCAGGGAGTCGTTCCACAGCTTGCGCAGGACGTTGTAGGGCACGACATGGTGGTACGTCATGGCCAGCCCCCCGTGGCCCTGTACGGTGCCCCGGTCAAGGACGGAATAGGGCTGCCCCATCCGTGCGATGTTCTCCAGGTTCCATCTCTCCACGGCCATCGCCTCCCGCGTGTTCGTCGACGGAGCGTTGTCACCCGGATGTGCTTCGTACCGGGGCACAGTGAAAGGGTTCGTCCGGCCGTACGGGGTGCGCGGGTCGACCGTTCCCGTCGTTTCGCGCATCGCGGTGACACGAGGCCGGGCCCCTGGCTCGCACGATTCGGGTCGACGTCCGCCGGGACGGGGCGCGTCCCGCATCCGCTGTGGGACGTCGGCGCGCGCGGGTGTCGCGATGACCGTTCCCCGCGACGACGGTGAGCTCGGCGACAACGGACACGTGGGGAAACATCCTCATGGCGAACCTCCCGGAGAAGAGGCGGAACTGCGAAGCCGGCCGTCCAGGAAGGAATTCCCACGTACTGCGGCCGACCGCAGGCACCCACCCGACGGGCGACGCGGACTCCTACCGCTCCAGAAGCTACAAGCACGACAACCATCGAGTTGAGAGCGCGTGGGGGAACAAGGGAGGCAAAGGACCGCGCACACCGGCGGATACGGGGCGCATCCGCGCGGTGTACGCCCTCCCCTCGGGCTGTTTTTCACCCACACGCACACCGCTGGTCCCACCACATGTGATCGTCCCGTCATCGCCCCGGGCGACCATCACCTCCACCGCCGCTCGGATGCCTCCACCGCGACACACGAACGGAGCAACAGGGGCGCAAGGCGCGCTCACCGCGCGCCTGAGCGCCCCGACACCATCGCGCGGCCCGCCACGGCCCGTTCGGCACGCGGGACGAGGTGACGGCACGTCAGGTGTGGGCG
This sequence comes from Embleya scabrispora, assembly GCF_002024165.1. Taxonomy (NCBI): domain Bacteria; kingdom Bacillati; phylum Actinomycetota; class Actinomycetes; order Kitasatosporales; family Streptomycetaceae; genus Embleya; species Embleya scabrispora. Next base: position 27,883 of record NZ_MWQN01000003.1, on the reverse strand, counting down.
GTATCCCCGGATTGTCGGAGTTCCGATGCAGGCGCCACACAACCGGATGGAAGTATCGTCCGGCGTGTCCGCCGGCCGTGAGACGACCCCGACGCTAGGTTCCGGGCCATGTCCTTGCGTGCCCTCCTGCTGGCCATCGCCCTGACCACGGCCGCCTCCCCCGTGGCAACCGCCGCCGACGCCACCACCTACTACCTCGACTGCCAGGGCGGTGACGACACCGCGACCGGCACCTCATCCGACGCCCCCTGGCGCAGCCTCGCCCGGGCCGGCACCCACACCTACGCTCCCGGCGAACGTCTGCTCCTCAAGCGCGGTACGAAGTGCGAAGGCGTGCTCGCGCCACAGGGAAAGGGAGCGGACGGGGAGCCCGTCCGGATCGATGCCTACGGGGACGAAAGCGAGAGCAAGCCGCACATCGAGGGCGGGGGTGCCCGCGCCGCACTCCTGCTCATCGACACCGAACAGTGGGAGATCCGCAACCTCGACCTTTCCAACACCGGCCCCGTCACCACCACCGACCGCCGCGCGGGCCTGTACGTCGAACTCACCGACTACGGCGTCGCCCATCACTTCGTCGTCGAGGACGTAGACGTCCACGACGTCAACGGCGCCGACTTCAAGGACCCGGATCCGAGCGGGGGGATCCTCTTCGCCGTGAAAGGGTCCACGACGGCCACCCGGTTCGACCACCTCCGCGTCAGCGGCTCCACCGTCCGCCACGTCGACCGCACCGGCATCGCCACCTCCTCCACTTGGGAACGCAAGTCGGGGGCAGAGCAAATGCAGTCCACCGGAATCGAGTTCACTCACAACAAGGTGTACGACGCAGGGGGCGACGGCATCGTCGTCCAGAAGGCGCGTGGCGCCCTCGTCGAAGGCAACTATGTCGACGGGTTCAACATGCGCTCGACCGGATACAACGCCGGTATCTGGGCCTGGGATTCGGACGACGTGCTGTATCAGTACAACGAGGTCACGGGGGGCCATGGCACAAATGACTCCATGGCGTACGACATCGACGGCGGCAACAACCGCAACGTCTACCGGTACAACTACAGCCATGACAACGAGGGCGGATTTCTGCTCGTTTGCAACGCCAAAGGCATGACGAGCGACGGCAATCGTGTCCACGACAACATCAGTGTCAACGACCGGAACATGGCCACGCCCTACGGCGTCGTCTCCGTGGTGTGCCGCTCCGCCACCGATACGCGCGTCTATCGCAACACCATCGTCACCAAGTACTCCGGCACCGCGCTCGTCTCGGGCAACGGCTCCACCGGGGTCACCTTCGAGGACAACGTGTTCGTCGGCGCGACCGGCCAGGCGGGCTCCCCCATTCGCGACACCGTGAACACCTACCGCAACAACCTGTACTGGCGCACCGATCAGCCTCGCGATGCCGCGGGTGTCCGCGCCGATCCGCTGCTCGTGTCCGCCGAACCGGCCGCCCCGGACGATGTCCGCCTGAAGAGCGGTTCACCCGCGCGCGGGACCGGTTCCGTGAAGGCGGGCGGCGACGGAACCACGCACGACTACTTCGGGAATCCGATTCCGGACCCACCCAACATCGGCGCGGACCAGTCGCGTTGAGCCGAGACGGCCGTATCCGACCGAACCCCGCCGGATACGACCCGGCACCGCGACCGGCCGAGGGCCCTATTGAGCGCTTCGGAGTTCGAGCAACAACGCGCGGTGGTCGGACACCTCGGGTGTGGTCTGGACTTCGAAGCGCGTCACGGCGTCGGGGTCGGACACCAGCAGGTAGCTCACGTGCCGGCAGGCCTTGGCGTAGTGGGAGGTTCTGGTGTCGGATCGGCCGACCAGGTCGGTCAGTCCCAGGTCGGCCAGGATCCGGTGGGTTTCGCTGTCGGGCAGCACGTTGAAGTCGCCCGCGACCACGGTGAGGTCTGCGGGTCGGCGGGTGTCGGTCACCAACCGTGCCAGGCGGTGGGCCTGGGCGCGGCGGGCTTCGGTATCGCCCTTGCCCTGCGGGTCGCGCAGGCCGTGCACGTTGACGACGGTGACGTGGCGTCGGGCCGCGCGGTCGAAGAGGCGTACGGCCAGGGCCGCTCGGGGCCGGTCGCCCGCGGGCCATTCGTCCCGGTGTTCGGTGTAGTCGCCGTGCAGGAAGGCCGAACGCACGCCGATGATTGCCGACCCGTCGTGAACGAACGTCGCCACGCCGAAGTCCTGTCGGTGGCGCCGACGATCCTCGTCGTGGACGGGCCCGGAGTCACCGGCGACGTGGAGTCCGTGGTGCCGGGGCAGCCTCGCCCGGATGTCGGCCAACAGGTCCGCGCGTTGGGGCAGCGACCGTTCCGCGTCGTCGTATCGCGTCCAACCGCCGAGTCCCGGCGTGTGGGTCACTTCCTGCACACACAGGACATCGGCCCGGCAGGTTTCGAGCCAGGGACCGAGGACGCCGTACCTCGCGCCGCCCCAGGCATTGATCGAGATGATGCGCATCGTGCGAACCTACGTCACGGACGGCGCGACGCGTTGGGCGCACACTTCGGGCGGTTGCCGTCATCGGAACCTGAGCGTTCGGTTCTCCGGGCCGGAGGGCAGGGGGACCCGGCCCACGATCGGATCAATGCGGTCGGTCGACGGTTGGTGTCGGGTGTGATCGTGCTTCGGGATCTCACCACGAACACGGGAGAAAGCATGCGCAGGCAAACAATCGCCGCCGCTGTCGCCCTGGCCGCGCTCACGGCGATCTCCGGCGCCGGCACGGCCCGGGCGGACATCGACCCCGGCATCCCCCTGCCCATCGCCCGCAACAACGACCACGACTTCACGATCACGCATCAGCACGACTGGCTGACCATCGAAAACGCGACCACCGAGGCGCGGCTCCCGTAGCAGGGCGAGCCTCGTCAGGATGGCGAGACGCTCGACGGCGGTGTTCCCCGACGACCACCGCGCTGCTCCCTCCCGCCGGACGCGCCCGCCACCTCGCCCACCCGTCGATGTCGATGCACTATGGCGCCGCCCGTCAAGAACACGGGGTCTGTGAATCGAACGGCTCTGCCTCACATCCGGTGGTAGCGAAGTGTGGTTCCGTGATCATGTTCGAGTGCTGAGTGCGAACGAGCTTGTGGGCGTGGTGTTTTCAGGTCTTGCGCCGCTGGTGGTCGAGAAGGTTGCGGACGGGGGCGAGGTCATCCGAGGGAGCACCCGGACGCCCGGCGGTCCGGTGGATTGCCCGGATTGCGGCAGTCGGACCGGTCGAGTGCACGCCTTTCATGAACGCACGGTGACCGATGTGCACGTCGACGGCCGGCGGGTGGTCATGGTCGCCCGGCTCCGTCGCCTTGTCTGCCCCACGTCGGCTTGCCTTCGCATCGCATTCCGTGAGCAGATACCCGGCGTGTTGGAGGGCTACCAGCGGCGGACGATGCGGCTGCTCACCCAAGTCCGTGCCGTGGTGCGGGAACTCGCAGGCCGCGCAGGCGCACGGACGCTGAAGGCGCTCGGAGCGGGGCTGTCGCGGCGCACCGCCCTGCGGGTCCCGGCAGCAATCCCGCTGCCCCCGCCGCGGTTTCCGCAGATCCTGGGCGTGGACGACTTCGCGCTCGAGCGCGCCACCGCCACGCGACCGTGCCGACCGACGCCGAGACCGGTGTGAGTGTGCGGGTTGGTGTCGGTGGGTTGCCGGCAGCGGTTCGGGTTTCGGTTTCTCCTTGTTGAGCTGGGCTTTGTTCGGTTGATTGCGGGACACGGGGTAACCGAACTGCTGTCGTGGCTTGCCCAACAGCGGCTACTGAGCTTTGCGGATCCGGTTGTTGGTGGTCATCGCGTCAGGGCGGTTGCGGCAAGAAAGCCGGTGAGGAGTGCGGGGCGATGTTGGATGTCCCACAGGCATTGGCGGGCGACGGAGACGAGTTCGTCGAGGGTGCGGGCACCGAGGTTGGCCAGAGGACCGCTTTTGAGGTGCGCCCAACCGCCCTCGACCGGGTTGAGGTCGGGAGAATACGGGGGCAGGAAGACCAGGGTCAGCCAGTCGACGCGTTCGACGAACGCGCACATCCGCCGGCTGCGACGACTGTCCGGGTTGTCCTATACCAGAACGATCGGGTGATCGAACGTCCGGTGTATATCCGGGAGTTGCCGGATCAGGTCCCGGTCGGTGACCGAGCCCGGCACCATGCGATACAGGAACCTCGGTAGCCCGTCCGGTGGGTAACAGCACCAGCCGACCAGCGAGGTCTTCGGCCGTTTCCCCATCCGCACCCGCAACGTCGGGCTCTGTCCCGCGGCGCCCACGTCGCGCGGACCGGAGGCAACAGGGACAGCGCGGTCTCGTCCGCGAACACGATCACCGCACCCGTGCGCTCCGCGGTGGTTCTACCCGGGGCCACACCGTGCTCCTCCAGGTCGTCACCGCCTCCTCGTCCCGCTCCACCGCACGCCGGGCCGACCGCTGCCGCGACCAGCCGTGCGCTCGCAACAGCCGCCACACACTCGACGGCGACGCATACACCACCCCGGTGACCCGCGTGATCACCCGCCCGACCCGCGCGAGCGTCCAGACCTGCCCGGTGAAACCCGCGGCCTCCGGCCCGGCCTCCAACACCGCCGCCACCTCGGCGAAACCCTCGTCCGACAGACGCCGTCGCGTGCCGGGCGGGCCAGCCGAGCGCCAAGCGTCCGTCCCGCCGTCCACCCACGCGCGATGCCACACCGACACCGCCTGCGGCGACACACCCGACCGACGCGCCACCTCCGCCTGCGACACACCCTCCGCGAACTAACCCACCGCCCGCAACCGCAACCTCTCCCGGCGCTCCCGCTCCACCGGAGTCATCCCCGAGCTCCCCATACAGCAGGCATGCCCACATTTGACACACCGTCAATCAGACCCGGAAACGTCAGTAAATACGGGTCTGTAAAACAAACGGTGTAACGGGGTTGGTGTAGTGGTCAGTTGCGTGCGGTGGACAGTCGTCCGTCGAAGGCGATGTCGAAGGCGTTCAGGGCGGCTTTCCAGCGCATGTCCAGCGTTTGCGGCCCTTGCCGGTGGGGTCGAGGGACATGATCGCCATGTAGACGCACTTGAGGGCGGCCTGCTCGTTGGGGAAGTGCCCGCGGGCCTTGACCGCCCGCCGGATCCGCGCGTTGACCGACTCGATCGCGTTGGTCGAGCAGATCACCGTGCGGATCTCGGTGTCGAAGTTGAGAAACGGCACGAACTCCGACCAGGCGTTCTCCCACAACCGCACGATCGCCGGATACTTCTTCCCCCACGCGTCGCAGAACTCGACGAACCGCTCCAGCGCGGCCTCCTCCGTCGGCGCCTGGTAGACCGGCTTGAGGGCTTTGGCGATCTTGTCCCAGTCCTGCCGTCCGGCATAGCGGAAGCTGTTCCGCAGCAGATGCACCACACACGTCTGCACGACCGTCCTCGGCCAGACGGCCTCGACGCTGTCGGGCAGGCCACGAAGGCCGTCACAGACCAGCATCAGCACGTCCTCGACGCCGCGGTTCCTGATCTCGGTCAGCACGTGGAGCCAGAACTTGGCGCCCTCGGCGCCGTCGCCGGCCCACAGCCCCAGGATGTCCCGGTGTCCCTCGGCCGTGACCGCCAACGCAACGTAGATCGGACGGTTGGCGACCTTGCCGTCCCGCACCTTCACGTTGATGCAGTCCACGAACACGACCGGGTAGACGCGGTCGAGCGGCCGGTTCTGCCACTCGGCCATCCCGTCGAGGACCTTGTCGGTGATCGTGGAGATCGTCTGCCGCGACACGTCGGCCCCGTAGACCTCGGCCAGGTGGGCCCGGACCTCGCCGGTGGTCAGGCCCTTCGCGGACAGCGAGATCACCATCTCGTCCACCCCCGACAGACGCCGCTGCCGCTTGCGGACGATCCTCGGCTCGAACGACCCGTCGCGGTCCCGCGGCACCGATATCTCCACCGGGCCCACATCGGTCAACACCGTCTTCGCGCGGGTGCCGTTGCGCGAGTTCCCGCTGTTGTCCCCGGCCGGATCGTGCTTCTCATACCCGAGGTGATCGGTGATCTCACCCTCGAGAGCGGACTCCAGGATCCGCTTGGTCAGCTGCTGCAACAGCCCACCCTCACCCACCAGATCCAGGCCCTGGGCACGAGCCCGCCCCACCAGCTCGTCGATCAACCGGCCGTCCACAGCGTCATCCGCAGCTCCCTCAACCGGGCTGTCCTGCACAGGCTCTGACATCACGTCAGTCATATCTCGGCGTCACTTTCATGATCAAGTTCCACCGTTAGTTTTACAGTCCCCGAATCGGGGCGAAACGACCGGGCGGGGGTGGTGGCGGTGGCGTGGGTGACCGCGATCGGCCCCGACATGGCCCAGGTCGAGGGATCCCGGTAGGAATGGAACGGAAAACCGGCGTTGGTGTCAAACTTTTTGACGCGGAGTGAATCGGCCCGTCAGGGTGGGTGGATGAGCGATGACCCGACGGTCGGTTTCCTGAAGGCGGACGTGGCGCGGTTCTGTGCCGGTCTGGATGATCTGGCACCCGCGATCCGGTTGCGGTTGGTCGTCGAGTTGCGGCGGGCCCTGGGCGAGGTGACGGACGCGGCTTTGGACGGCGCTATGGCTGCGGCGAAGGCGGAGGGCTGGGGGTTGCGTCAGATCGGCGAACTGGCGGGCCTGTCGCACGAGAAGGTCCGTTACCGGCTCGCCCGCCGCGCGGGCGAGCCGGACGGTTCGTCCTAGATCGTGGCGGTGGTGTCCGCGGGCTTGCGGGTGGCGCGCAGTTGCCCGCCCTCGACCTCGGCGGGCAGGGCGAAGCTGTAGCGGCCGTGGAAGTTCACATGTGCGAATTTCAAGGGTGTGAGACGGGCGATGTCCTCGTCGCGGACGTGGTGTCCCTCGGCCCGCATCTCCTCGATGATCCGCTGCATGTACACCGTGTTCCACAGGACCACGATGTTGAGCATCAGTCCGAGGGCTCCGAGGGCGTCCTCCTGACCTTCCCGGTACGCGGCGCGGAGTTCGCCCTTCTGCCCGTGGAAGATCTTGCGGGCGAGGTTGTGGCGGGATTCCTGCCGGTTGAGCTGGGTGTTGACCCGGCGACGCAGCAACTCGTCGGCGAAGTACGTCGACAGGTAGGCGCTGCGGTCGAGCCGGCCGATTTCCATGATGGCCTTGCCGGTGGGGGTGGGTCTGCCGCCGGGGGCGAGGTCGCGCATGACCTCGGACGCCTTGATGGTGCCGGAGTGCAGGGAGCCGGCCACACGCAGGACGTCGTCCCAGTTCGCGGTGATCTGTTTGAGGTTGATCCGTTCCCGGGTCAGGGGGTTGAGCGGCCCGTAGTCGGCGGTGGGGTCGACGCGGTAGAGCGTGGCGCTGCCGGCGTCCGCCAGGCGTGGGGAGAACTGGTAGCCCAGGAGGCGGAAGAGGCCGAAGACCATTTCTGAGGCGCCGTGGGTGTCGGAGGTGATCTCGGTGGGCCGCAGGGAGGTCTCCTGTTCCATGAGGCCGTCGAGGATGTGGAACGAGTCGCGTTGGGTGCCGGGGATGAGGATGCCGTGCAGGCCGCTGAACTGGTCGGAGAGGAAGTTGTAGAAGGTGGTGCCGAGCCGGCGGGCGCCGAAGTACTTGGGGTTGGGGCCGGAGTTGAGGGTGCGGATCGGGGTGATGAACCGCAGCCCGTCGGCGGAGGCGAGTTCGCCGCCGCCCCAGGCTCGGACCAGGGCCAGGTGCGTGTGGAAGTCGACCAGGCGGGCGTTGGCCAGGATCAGCGTCGACGCGCGCAGGTAGTTCTGCTCGACCCAGAACAGCCGGTCGCGACTGAGGGCCTTGACGCCGTCGTGGACGATCGGTTCGATCCCGGGGTCGAGTAGTAGGCGTACAGCCGTTGGCGCTGAAAATGATCTTGCTGGCTAATCGGTCTCCGTCTCCTGAAGTACCTGGGCTCGGAGGCGTTGACGAAGGTCGGCTTCCTCCGACGTCAGCGGGTCGGGGCGGCGAATGCGGACGGGCTTCGGCTTGGTTGGCAGGTTGTCGTCCATCGCGGCGTCCTCGGCTTCGGCGAGGGCCCGGTACAGCGAGGCGACCGAGGGGTGCCTGCCCGCGTTCTTCCCGGTCTTGATGGTGAGCTTCCTGGCGATCTCGGGGACGGGGACGCCCTTGTCCTTGAGCGCGATGGCGAAGGTGAGCATGTCGTCGTCGATGACCTTCGGCCGACCGCCGTGGTTGCCCTTGGCCGCGGCGACGACCTGTCCTTCGAGGGTCTTCTCCCGGATGTAGTTGCGCTCGATCTGGCCGGCGACCGCGAGCACCGCGAAGAACATTGCGCCCATGCCGTGGGGGTCGTAGATGCCGGTGAGCGGCCCGGTGAGGAGTTCGAGTTGGATGCCGCCTGCCTGGAGTTCGCCGGACAGTGTCATCGGCTCTGCCGTGTTCCTGGCCAGTCGTTTGAGCTCGTGCACCGTGACGATCACCGGCGTCTGGGGTGCGGCCTCCTTGAACTGGTGGGCCAGCGCGAGCGCCTTTTCCAGTTCGGGCCGCACCTTGACCCGGGTGCTGATCTGCTCCTGGAAAATCTTGTGGCACTCCGCGCGGCGGAGGGCTTCGAGCTGGCTGCCCAGCTCCTGGCGGGCGGTCGAGGTCCGGGCATACCCGATCCTCACCGGCTGCTCGGTCCGGGGAGCGGGCACGACCGCGAGCACGGGGCCCTGCTTCCAGACCCGACCGGGGAACCGGTCGGCGGGCACCCGGACTTCCAGGTGTTCACGGAGCGCGGGCACCAGGACGAAGCGCGGCGTGTGGTGCTTCGTGGCGGTCTTCCCGCCCGGGTGCGGCAGGCGCTGCCGGCCGGCGCGTCACAGTTCGGGCAGTTGTGACGCTCTACCGAGAGTGCCGCCTGATCGGGCGTGAGGTCCATACGGAAAGTCTCTCGGAAGTGCCTCGCACAACGTGCGGGTTTTGAGGGGACTTCCGCGAGTGGCGACCTGCGGAAACGTGATCACCCGGGGGCGTTCTCAGATCTCTCACAGATGGTCGATTGTGCGAATCAGGTGGGGTTGGTTCTCATCGATCCAGCGGCTGACTTCCTGCGCTTCTTCCTCACGTTCGAGCGCATCGAGCAACACCGCCTGCAAACCGCGCACTCGGAGCAACGACGGTAGGACGGGTCGCCGCATGGTTGCCAGCCGCTGGTAGATCTCGACGGATCGTTCGGTCGCGGTCAGTGCCTCGGCCCATCGCCCTCCCTCCGACAATCGGATGCCGAGGTTGGACAGCAAGGTGGCGAGGTCAGGCTCGTACGCGGCCGGGTTGTCGGCCGCCAATTGCTGGTAGATCTCGACGGATCGTTCGGTCGCGGTCAGGCCCTCGGCCCACCGCCCCACCACCGAAAGCAGGATGCCGAGGTTGGACAACGAGGCGGCGAGGTCAGGCTCGTACGCGGTCCGGTTGTCGGCCGTCAACCGCTGGTAGATCTCGACGGATTGTTCGATCGCGGTCAGGGCTTCGTCCTGCCTCCCCACCTCCCACAACCGGCCGCCGAGGTTGGATAGCGACTGAACGAGGTCGGGTTCGTAGGCAGCCGGGTTGTCGGTCGCCAAACGCCGACGGATCTCGACGGATCGTTCGGTTGCGGTCAGTGCCTCGTCCCCCGCCCCACCTCCGACAGGTCGACGCCGAGATTGGATAGCGACTGGGCGAGGTCGGGTTCGTAGGCAGCCGGGTTGTCGGTCGCCAAACGCCGACGGATCTCCACGGCCTGCTGTTCTGCGGTCAGGGCCTCGTCCCACCACTCCATCTCCGACAACCGGCCGCCGAGGTTGGACAGCGACTGGGCGAGGTCAGGCTCGTACGCTACCGGGTTGTCGGTCGCCAGCCGCCGGTAGATCTCGACGGATTGTTCGGTCGCGTTCAGTGCCTCGTCCCCCCGCCCCATCTCCGACAACCGGATGCCCAGATTGCACAGCGACTGGGCGAGGTCGGGCTCGTACGCGGCCGGGTTGTCGGCCGCCAAACGCCGACGAATCTCCACGGCCTGCTGCGCTGCGGTCAGGGCCTCACCCCGTCGCCCCATCTCCGACAACCGGATGCCCAGGTTGGACAGCGAGGCAGCGAGGCCGGGCTGCACGGCCGGATTGTCGGCCGCCAACCGCTGGTAGATCTTGACGGACTGTTCGGTCGCATCCAGGGCCTCGGCCTGCCGCCTCCCCATCGACAGATCGATGCCCAAGTTGGACAGCGAGGCCGCGAGGTCCAACTCGTAGGCGGCCGGGTTGTCGGCCGCCAACCGCCGACGGATCTCGACCGATTGTTCGGTCGCGGTCAGGGCCTCGTCCCACCGCCCCACCTCCGACAACCGGATGCCCAAGTTGGACAGCGAGTCGGCGAGGTCGGGCTCGTAGGCGGCCGGGTTGTCGGCCGCCAGCCGCCGACAAATCTCTGCGGCCTGTTGCGCTGCGGTCAGGGCCTCGACCCGCCGCCCCGCCTCCGACAACCTCACGCCGAGGTTGGACAGCGAGGCGGCGAGTTCGGGCTCGTACGCGGCCGGGTCGGCGTGCGCGCTTCGGCGTTGGGAGAGGGCTTGGACGAGGGCTTGGGTGAGGCGTGCGGCGAGGGGGGCAATGAGGGGTGCGGGGTGGGGCAGAGCGGCGGTGGCGGTCCGCAGGACGGTGTGGTCGAGGGTGGCGGTGTCGAGGTCGGTGTCGAGGATGCGCAGGAGCCGGGTGCTGTCGCGGATGCGGCCAGCGTTGTGGTGAGCGATGGTGGCGCGGGCCAGAACGGTGATGAGGCGGGCCTGTTGGCCGGGAGTGGCGGCGGGCAGCACGTCGGTCAGGGCGAGTTCGTCGTCGATGAGAGCGTGTGAGGCGTGGTATTCGGCGATGCGGTCGGGTTGGAGGGAGCCCCAGTAGTGGTCGGGTTCGGCCGGGTACAGCCCCTTCACCCAGGCCGCGGTGCGTTGCACCCTGTCGGTGGGCAGGTCGGGCACGGTACGCAGGACGGCGACGGCTTCGGCCTTGTCGGAGGCCCCGCACAGGGATGCGGCGGCGACTGCGGCGCCGAGGGTGGTGGTGGGCAGGCCGCCGAGTTTGTAGGCGGGTGCCTCGGCGGAGCTTTCCCAGAAGCGGTGTTCGTGGAGCAGAAGGATCTCCTCGAGCGAGTCCCCCGGGTCGGTGTCGGCGGGAGAGGGACCGTGTTGGAGGAGCGTGGCCAGGGCGGCCATCTGGAGCGTGAGCGCGTTGTCGTAGCGAGGGTGGGCCAGGTCGTCCGGCGGGCGCAACCGGACTGCGAGTGCCGTCCAGTCGTAGTCGGGCACGGTCGGCACCCGGGGCAGCAGAAGGGCCAGGTCCCGGGCCGCCGTGGCAAACGTCCCGACACGGCCCGCCGTTGGGTCTGCCCCACCATCCCGGGCAGGTCGCGCGGAATGCTCGCCTCGGGGGTTGAGCGGGGTCAGTTCGGTTGCCGGGGCGGCGGCGAGCAGGTCGCGGACCGCGGGTGGGGCGTTGAGTCCGTCTTTGCGCCACGCGCCGTCGGAGCGGGCAAGCAGTAGCAGCCTGACGCGGTGGCGGGAGGGGTGGAGCGTGGTGATCAGGTCGCGGAGCAGGCGGGGGCGGGTTTCGGCGTAGTCGACGACGACGAGCAGGGGCAGTGACGTGGTCAGGGTGGTGAGGTTGTGGGGGTGGGTGTCGTGGTCGGTGAGGTCGGAGCGCAGGTGTCCGGTGGCCCAGCCCTCGCGGCCGAGGGTGTCGGCGAGCCGGCGGGCCAGGCGGGTCTTGCCCTGTCCACCGGGCCCGGTCAACACGCGCACGGCGGTGCCGGCCGGGCCGGTGACGCACCAGGTGTGGAGATCGGCGAGTTCGGTGTCGCGGCCGTGGAAGGCGACGGCTTCGGCGTCGGCGCGCAGGAGCGCGGCCGGCGAGGCCAGGTCGCGGCCGGGGGCGGCGGGAGCGAAGACGGCTGCGGGTTCGACGGGTTCCAGGAGGGGTTCCCAGCCGGTGTGTCGCGTGATCAGGGCGCGGAAGGCTTCGTCGGCGATCAGGTGGGTGGTGCGGGTGGCGGTCAGGCGGGTTCCGCCGGTGGCGTGGTGGTCGTAGCGGACCACACCGAGCAGAAAGTCCCCGTGGGGGCCGTCGTCGGTCAGGACCGCCGACCCCGAGACCCCCGACCACGGACTGCCGGCCGCGGCCCGGGGATCGTCGCTCGGCGCGGGCTGGATGTCGGGGAGGGGGTCGTTGCTCAGGATCTCGTAGCGGTGGGCCAGGGAACCGGTGCCCGGGGGACGCGGCCGGTGACCTGTTCGTCCAGGCGGGCGCCGTCGTCCGGGTCCTTCTGCATGCGGGGGAAGCCCGCGAGGGTGACCGGGTGGGGGCGGGTGCCGATCAGGTGGCCGAACCGCTGCGGTGGGCGGGCGGGGAGATTACCGACGGACTCCGGGTTCGGCCACGGGTGTTCGTCGTCGATGTCGACGATCTCGACAAGCGCGGCGTCCACGAGTGCGTCCTTGCGCCGCCACACCACGGTGGCGGGGAACTCGCGTTCGCCCGCGTTGGGGCGGGATACGGTCACCGTGTCGGGACGGCCCAGTGCGGCCATGCCATCCAGGACGTGCGCGGCCGTCAACACCAGCCGCGGCGCTAGGAGATACCCCGATCCGAACCCCCGCCCCCCGACGTCCGGATCCGCGAGCCGGACCCTGACCTGCACCCGCCGGTCGAACTCCACCACGAACCCCCCAAGGTCCCCCGCCCACACCCGCGACCCGCCCCATGCACGAGAGCGTGCGTCACTCGACGTCGCGGACCGGGGTGCGGCGGCCGTCGGGCCCGTGCGAGGCCAGCTTCATCGTGACGGTGTGGGTGGTCCTGCGGCCGGTGTCCTTCTTGCCGCCCAGGCTGATCACGCTCCACCGCAACCCGCCGGTGACGCCCTTGGCCTCGGTCAATTCCAGACCGAGTTGCAGGGTGATCTCCTCCACCGTCAACCGCACACCCTTGTCCGCACCCGGCGCCGCGATCCTGCTCTGCGCCTCGGCGATCTGCTCCCGCAACAACGTGATCGCGTCCGCCAGATCCACCAGGCCGTCGAAACCCTCGGCATCGCCCATCGTGCTCCCCCTCACCCCGGCCCTCGGGCCGGGACACCTCGTGTCGCCCTGTCGCGGAGCCCCGAACCGGCCCGTGTCGCAGAATCGTCTCCCGGGCACCGCGTGTGATCCACCTGACTATCAGAACCCCCGTGCCCGTGCGGTCCGTTCGCCCAGGCCGAACCCGATTCGTGCCGGGCACTTCCGGAGACCGCGCCGGGTGTCGAGGGCGCGCCGCGGCCGTAGCACGCGGCTTGGGTTCGTCGCCCGGACGACCACTCGGCCGCCGTTGCCGACTCCCGATGTGGCCGCGATCCCCGACGCCGCCTCTGTCCCTGCCGTTCCCCTACCGTCCCTACTCGTCCCTATTCGTCGTCCGGGTCCTCCGGTTCGTCGAGGCCGGCGTCGGGATCGCGCAGGGGCCGCAGCCCGCCCACGGGCTGGGAGGCGGCGAACGCGTACTTCCCCAGGACGTTCAGGTGCTTGTGTTTGAGCGGGGACAGCCGGGCCACGTCCTCCTCGCGAACCTCGTGCCCGAGTCCGGCGACGTCGCGTTCGGCGGTCTCCGCGCCCTGCCGGTGCAGTTCGGCGACATCCTCGTCCCGGATCTCGTGGCCCCCCTCGCGCAGTCGCGCGACCGCCGCGTCCAGATAGCGGGTGTTCCACAGCACCACCGCGTTCAGGACCAGGCCCAGGGCTGCGAGTTGGTTCTCCTGACCCTCGCGGTACGCCCGGAGGATCTGCCCGCGTTTGCCGTGGCAGATCACCCGTGCGAGGTTGTGCCGCAACTCCTGCACCGTGAGCTGGCGGTTCATCCGCCGCCGGTAGGTGTCGTCGACGGGATCGACCACCGCGAGCAGGTGCACGGTCTTGGCGACCCGCCCGTACTCGGCGAACGCCTGCCCCAGCGGGGTGGGCCGGCCCTCGCGGCCGAACATCCGCAGCAGGTCGTACGCACGGACCTGGTTGGTCACCAGCGAGCCGGCCACGCGTTGCATGTCGGGCCACCAGGTGACGATCCGCTTCATGTCGACCCTGTTGCGGGCGATGGCCGCAAGCGGCCCGTAGTCGCCCTCGATCGGCTCGCCGGGCATCTCCGCGCGCCAGAAGCGTTGGTCCGTCAGGTCGCGAAAGCGCGGGCTGAAACGGAAGCCCAGCATCTCGAAGACCCCGAACACCATGTCGCTGTACGAGGCATGATCGGTCGCCACCATCTCCGGCTTGACGCCGCCGTCCAGGTTCAACAGGGTGTCCAGGATGAACAGGCTGTCGCGCGGGGTGCCCGGTACGACCATCGCTCCGATCCCGACCACCTGGTCATTGACCGCGTTCAACCACGTGATGCCCCTTTTGTATCCGTAATATTCTGGTGACGGCCCGGTGTTGACGCTCCGGACCGGGACGACGAACCGCAGGCCGTCCACCGACGCGAGCAGCCCGCCGCCCCAGGAGCCGACGATCGGCACCTTCGACTGCGCGAGGATCAGGGCGGCGTTGGCCGCCGCGAGGGTGTCGGGACGCAGGTAGAACTGCGCGACGTGCGCGAGTCGACTACGGGTCAGGGCCGGACGGTTCGGGTCGATCACCGGGGTGCGGCCGATGTTGCATGCCTCGGCGACCAGCAGGGCGACCATCGACGTCGTCAGGTCCTCCATGCGTGTGCGGCCCTCGCCCGGGTACGTGAACGCGTCCAGGAACCCGGTCCAGGCGTGCACCTCGAACAACAGGTCCGGCAGGTCGATCCGCGGCAGCATTCCCTCCACCGTCCTGCGCAGCCAGGACAGCGACGCCGGTTCGCCGAGCGCCCCGAGCTTCTCCACGTTCAGCTTCGCCCGCCCGTTCGGCGGCACCACGACGCTCACCTTGGCCGCTTCGCCGGCCTCGGCCATGCGCGCGGCCATCTGCCGCCAGGCCGCGTCCAGGACGCCGACCTTGCCGCGCAGGTGGACCTCGACCGGCTCGTCCAGGCTTAACCCCGTCAGGACGTCCTCACGGACCGCTTCCCATTCCTTGCCGTCCAGCAGTCGGGCGCGCGGGTCGGACCAGCGGTGCGAGGGGGCTGCGAAGACGTCGCGGCGGTGCAGGGCCCGGTAGAGCTGTTCGAGCACGCACACCGCGTAGGCGTCCCGGTCCACCGCCCCCTGCCCCAGGGCCGCGTTCGCGTACACCGCGCGCCGCCAGACCGGCGGCACGAGCCTGTCGTCGATCTCCCTCGGCAACAGCGGCTTCGCCTTCACCTTGCGCCGCGACAGCGCGGGCAGGCACCGCACCGCCGCCAACACCCTCCTCCCGCCGGTCGCGGCGCCCAACGCCTGCGACTCGCCCAGCAGCGACAGGAACGGGCGCACCGTGTTGTACCGGCCAGCCAGCGAGGCGCGCATCGCGGCCTCGGCCGACCCGTCGTCCTCCGGCACCAGCCGCTCGATCGCCTCCAACGCCTGCGCGACCACCGCGCGCGGCGCCGCGCGTTCCTCGACCGCGGCCCACAAGGCGCCCGGGTCCAGATCCGCGCCGGCCTCGTCCACCAACTCCAGTTGCTCCACCAGCACCTTCGCCGCCTTCGCCAGGGTGCGCGCGGCCTTCTCCAGGTGCGGGAGCATCGCCAAGCGTTCCTTGTCCGAGGCCCGCCGGGCCGGGCTGATCAACCGCGTCGCCATCAACACCGCGAACAGGTCGAGCGCGTCGTCGATCGCCACCGCCTCCAGATGGCGCATCACCGCGGTCACCATCGCCGTGCGGCGGGGCTCGCTCGCACGCTCCAAGGTCTGGGCCTTGCTCGCGAACCCGTACCGGGCCAAAGACGCCAGCCGGTTCGGCGGCACCCGCGACAGCCGCAACCGGCCCAACTTGAACGCCGAGATCTCGTCGACCCGTTCCAGCGCCCGCACCATCGCTGGCCCCGTCGTCCGGGTCGGCGGCCTGCGCAGGCGCTCCAGCTCCGAGAACCGCTTCCCCTCCGGCACCGCGAGGGTGGCCACCAGGTCGGCGGGCAGGTCGGGGTCCGCGCGCCGCGCGGCCTTGGCCACCGTCGCGTACAACCGCGCCTCCGCGACCTCCCGCACCTCCGCCACCTGCCGGGCCAACACGCTCACCCCCGGCAGCAGCACCCGGTTGCGCCGCAGCCACGCCACCGCCTGGTCGAACAACGCGACCGGGCCCTCGGCCTGCGTCCACGCCCGCCCATGCAGGAACCCCCGGAACCTCCGCCCCCACGCGTGATCCTCGTACGCGTGGTAGCCGTACGCGTCGCGGATCTCCCACGCGTGTTCGTACGCCGTCTTCGGCCGCTCGACGTACCGCTTCACCACCGAGGCGTCCTCGATCCCGAGCTGCCCGGCCAGGTACTCCACCACCGACCACGGCACCCCGAGCGGATCGTCCATCCGAAACAACCCGATGTAGCGAACGGTGCACATCTGGATCGCGAAGCCGAGTTGATGCGACGACGTACGTCGGAGCGCGATCAGATCCCGGTCGACGTCGTCCAGGAAGAAGAACCGCTCAAGCTCGGGTCGGGACGGCTGCTCGAACGCCTCGGCCTGTTCGTCAGTCAAGAATTCCACGGGCACCAGCGGAACGTAGCCCCGCGGTCGGCCGCTCGTCGGATCATTCGCCGAAGCCCGGCGAACATATGAACCCTGTGCTAGCCGACCAAGATCGTTCTCACCGCCAATGGCTGTACGCCTACTACTCGACCCCGGATCCCGACATTGGTGGCCTCCGACGTCAGCACGGCGGCCATGGACAGCTCCAGGTCCTCCATGCGGGACTCGCCCTCGGACACGTGGGTGAAGTCGCTCAGGTACGGGACCCAGGAGTTGACCTCCAGGACCATCTCGGGCAGGTCGACGGTGGGCAGTCGGGCGTCGATCTGCTTGTTGAGTTCGTCGAGTGAGGCGGGGACTTCGAGGCGGTCCAGGCCGGTGAGGACGATGCGGTCGCGTCCCCCGCTCTGGGGTTCGATCCGTACGGCGGGGTTGGCCGCCAGACCGGTGACGAGTTCGCGGTGGGAGCGGTCGAGGCGGTCGATCCAGCCGGCGAGGGCGATGTTCGGGTCGGGGTCGAGGTCGAGTTCCTCGCAGACCCGGGGCCGGGCTGCCTTCCACGCGGCCTCGCCCAGCAGGCGGGCGTTGGGATCGCCCCACTTGATCAGGCCGGGGACGTAGATCTCGTGGCGGTGCAGCGCGGTGCGCAGGGCCTCGGTGGTGGCGACGACGTAGGCGCGTTTGTCGGCGATGCCCACGGGCGCGGGCCTGGGCGGGAACACCCGGCGGAGCCAGCCCTGCGAGAGGAATCGCATCGGGGTCTCCCAGCCCTCGATCGGGCGGCGGCGGCCTTTGAGGGTCTTGACGAAGGTGACGGCCTCCAGGACGGGGGTGCCGTCGGGGCCGCTGTGGAAGTCGAGGTGTTCGAGGAATGCGGGCAGGAAGCGGGCGACGGTGTTGTAGCGGGCTTCCAGCATCTGTTCGAAGCCGTCGTCGGGTTCCTGCGCGAGTTCCTTGACGGTCTCGGCGGCGACGTGGAACGGGGCGACGTCCAGGGGGTCGAGCATCGCGCGAATGTCGCCGTCGGGGTCGGCGGCGACGTCGGCCACCGCGAGCCACGCCTGCCGCAACAACAAGGCGGCGGCGTCCAGGTCCTTGAGCGAGCGCAGGCGTTTGCGTTGCATCCTGGCGGCGGAGCTGCGGATGACGTCGCCCATGACCAGGTCGAAGACCTCGATCGCCTCGTCGGCGGCGACCTGCGGCATCACCGCAGCGAACGCCACCAGGGTGGCGAGCCGGCGGTGCCCGCCCAGATCGGAGACGGCCTGCGCGCGGGCGGCCCTGGCGAACCGCACCAGGGCCTGCACGCGGCCCGGCGGGATGGCGGTCAGGTCCCAGGTCGGGCCGCCGAACGTGCGGAGCGTGTCGTAGCGTTCCAGGGCCTTGACCACCCCGCGCGGGGAGATGTCGCGCGGCGAGCGCCGCAACCGGTCCAGCTCCGAGACGCGTCGTCTGCTCGGGACAACAACCAACTCGCCGAGCCGGGCGCCCTGTTCCGCGGTGGGCGCCGCCGCGAGCGTCGCCCACAGGCGCCTCTCGGCGCGTTCGCGCGTGCCCGAGACCAGGCGTTCCAGGGTGGTGACCCGGGGCAGCAGGACGCGGTCCTCCAGGAGGCGTTTGGTGGCCAGGTCGAAGATCAGGGTCGGGCGTTCGGAGGCGATCCACGCCCGCTGGTACATCCATCGGGCCAGGGCGAACCACTGGTCGAACTCGAACTTGGTGTATCCGTACGCCTCGCGGATCCGGTCCTGATGGTCCCAGCGGTGTTCCATCGCGCCGTACCCGGCGAACGCGGTCGTCGGGACGCCGAGTTGTTCGGCGACGTAGTCCACCACGGCGTCGGGCACGTCCTCCGGGTTCTCCAGGAACGTGCCCAGATAGCGCACCGTCCCGAGTGGCCTCAAGCGTGAGTTTTGGCCCCGGTTGGGAGCGAGATTTGGACCCACTTGTGGGCTCCAGCGTCCTTGATCGGGAATGAGTTTTGGCCCCACCTTGTCAGGGTGGGGCGTGGCATGATGAGGCCGTGATTTCGATGCGAAAGGGCGATGCCGCGTAGGCCGCCGAAGGCCGTCCGCGAGGAGCGATGGCGGCCAAGCAAGGGTGTGAAAGTGTTCCGGATTCGGGGTGTTTCCGCGCGGACCCGGGCTGCGATCCGCCGCGCCGAGGACTACCCGAACGCGGTCTTCAACGCGCTCGACCGGTTCGAACGGACGTTTCGACAACCGGGCCGCTATCTCAATGCGCCGTATGTGTACTCGCCCGGGCTGGAGGTCGAGGACGCGCGCGACGACCTTGAGAAGGTCCTGCGGCGTCTTCCCGAGGGTGCGCGCAAGGATCTGGGGCGTCTGGTTGCCCGGATCGACACGGAGTTCGAACGCCGGACGCTGCCGGATCCGGGACCGGCGGTGATGTGGACGGCGGGACGCTGGTGGTGGTGGCGCATCCGCGATCGCTGAACGGTGTGACCGGCGCTGACGCGCCCGAGGTCAGCCCGTGTTCCCGTGTTGGGCTCGGGTCTGGGCAAGGCGGTAGGAGTCGGTGCCAGTCTCGATGATGTTGCTGCCGAAGGTGAGGCGGTCGACGATGGCCGCGCAGAGCCGAGGGTCGGTGAACGTCTTGGTCCAGCCGCCGAAGCTCTCGTTGGAGGCGATGGCGACGCTGTTCTTCTCCTCGCGTTCGGTCAGGACTTGGAAGAGCAGTTCGGCGCCGCGGCGGTCGAGTTCCATGTATCCGAGTTCGTCGATGCAGAGCAGGTCGACGCGGCCGTAGCGGGCGATGGTCTTGGTCAGCTGCTTGTCGTCGGCGGCCTCGACGAGTTCGTTGACGAGCTTGGCGGCCAGGACGTAGCGGACGCGGAAGCCGGCCATCGCGGCCTCGGTGCCGAGCGCGATCAGCAGGTGGGACTTGCCGGTCCCGGAGTCGCCGATGAGGCAGAGCGGCTGCCCTTTGCGGATCCACTCGCAGGTCGCCAGGCCGTGGACGACGGCCGGCTCGATGTTGGGGTTGGCGTCGAAGTCGAAGTCCTTGACCCACTTCTGCCGTGGGAACCCGGCGGCGCGGATGCGCCGTTCAGAGCGGCGCCGGTCTCGTTCCTCGCATTCGGCCATCAGCAGTTCGGCCAGGAAGCCGCGGTAGGTCATCTGCTCGCGGTCGGCGGCGTCCGCGGCAGCGGGGAACTGGGCCCGGATGGTGGGCAGCCGCAGGACCCGGCAGGCGGTGTCGACGGCTGCGTCGGCGGCCTGTTCGTTCAGGCCGCGGTGGCGTTGGACGGTCACGGTGGTTCTCCCTGGCTTGCGGAACGGCGGGGGCGAAGCCGCAGGAGGGCGTCGTAGGCGTCCACCGACGGCAGCGGTCGGTTGTCGACGGGCAGGTTCGCGAGGCGGCGCCGGGTCAGCGAGGTGACCTGCGCCCGGTCCGGCTCGACGGCCGCAGCCGTGTCGTCGGCGGTGCCAGCGTCGGCCTGGGCCGCTTTGCGGGCCTCGACCGCGACGATGTCGGCGGTCATCGCGCCGGCGTTGAGTGCGGCAGCGATCCCGGCGACCACGTGCTCGTGCGCCATGGTGCGGTGCTGCAGCAGGACCTTGATCAGCTCGCGGGTGCCGATGGAATCGCCGTGCGCCTTCCGGACCGCGGCCCACCAGGCGTCGTGGACCGGCGTGAAGCGCCCGGCGGCGCGGGCCTGGTCGAGCGCGGTTGCTCCGGGCAGCGCGCCCGGCTTGCGCGGCAGGGCCTCCAGATAGTGGTCCAGTTCGAGGCGGCACTCGTTGCGACCGATCAACCGCTCGTGCCGGGCGACTTCGGTGCGGCCCTCGAACACCACCAGCTCGGATGCATGCAGCAGCACCCGGACCTGGCGCCCCACCAGGCGGACCGGGACCGAGTAGTGGTTCTGCCGCACCGTGATCTGCCCGTAGCGTCCACCCGCGGGGTGAACATCCGGCCGGTCTCGAAGACTTCCTCCGGCAACGGACGCAGCAACGGCCGCTCGGTGGCGAAGTACTCGCCGACGGTGTGCGGCCGAGCGCCGATGCGGCGGTCGTCGTCCTCCTCATCCCACCGATCGATCAGCGCGTTCAACTCCGCGAGGGAGTCGACCTCGGGGACGGGGACCAGGCGGTTCCTCCGGAACCGGCCGACCTCGCCCTCCACCCCGCCCTTCTCGTGGGCGCCCTCGATGCCGGGCCGGCAGTAGAACGCGTCGATGCCGTAGTGCCAGCGGAACGCCACCCACCGCTCGGCCTCGCGGCGGTCGCGGAACCCGAGCACCCGCGACACCGCCGACCGCAGATTGTCGTAGCGGACCTGCCCCGTCGGCACCCCGCCGAGCACCGCGAGCGCATGGGCGTGCCCTTCGAAGAACGCTTCCTGGCCGCAGGACGCGAAGACCCGGTGCACCGCCTTCCCCGAATACGACATGCGGAAGGTGAACAGGTAGCACGAGCGGGTCTGGCCCTGGAGTTTCACCCACACGTCGCCGAAGTCGACCTCGGCCTCCACCCCGGGCCGATGCGACTGACGGACGAACACCTGAGCGGGATCGTGACCTGCGGAGATGCGGATCTCAGGGCGGCGCCACTGCACGTAATCGCAGACCGTGGAGTAGGAGATGCCCTCCATCTCGTGCTCCGCGATGAGCCGATCGTAGATCCGCTTCACCGTGTGGCGCTGCTTGCGCGGCGCGGCCAAGTCAGCCCGCAGCATGGCATCGATGGCGGGCTTGAACCCATCCAGCCGCGACCTGCGCGGAGGCATCTTCTTGCGCGGCGCCGGCCAAGCAGACACAAGCGCCTCACGCACCGTGCGACGGTGGACCCCGTACTTGCGCGCCAACGCGCGCACCGACAACCCCTCCGTCCGGGAGTCCCGACGGATCGCCGCGTACAACTCGACCTTGCTCTTCGGACCCATCCAAGCCCCCTATCGATCAGGGCACTTCGATGCTCCCATCACAGCCCACGGGTGGGGCCAAAACTCACCGGAACCACCCTTCGCCACCCACCCTGGGGCCAAAACTCACCCTCAGATGGGGCCAGAGATCTCTCCCGTAGCCAGACCCCGACAACGTCAGGGGCCGTCGGCCGGCGTGGACCCTCGCGGTTCCATCGCGCGGCGGTCCGGGCCACCCCGGCCGAAGGCGGCGGGCCGACACCCGGTGCCGCTCCCGGCACCGCGCCGACATGTCCACCGCGGCGACCGGCCTGCGCGACTGTCTAATGCAGTGCGTACGAAGTCCGAGACGCGCCGCGTGGTGGTCGGCGGGTGCCGGGATGACTCCGAACCCTATTCGGCACAGCGATGCCTATTGAAAGACCGGCAGCGCCCGGCGCCCTCCGGGTACCACGAAACTCGTCGTCGTGCGTCGAACGTTGGCCTTCGTAGTGCGAGCCTGCCGCACGGTGACCTCACCGTTTGTTCCCCGCGAGCGTCGGAGCTCTGGGCAAGACCGAGGCGCGTGCGGTGCGCTGGCGCCACGCACGGCTTGTGCGATGGCGGACCGAGAGTCCTGGCATCAGGTCGCCGAGTGGCCCGCCCACGCTTGACGAAAGACATGGAGGCACCCCCCGGCGCCCGACGATCACCGCCGGGTCCCGGCCCGTCCTGGCCTACCTGCGCGGCTGAAGCCACGCCACCCGCGTCCGACGCGGCCGGCACGTCGACCGCGTCCGGGACTCGATGCCGATGTCGTGTCACACGCCGGCGTGTCGAGCCGGATCGTCGGCGGGCGGCCCACCGGACGGCCTTGCTGCGGTGACGACGTCCCACGTCGC
This sequence comes from Embleya scabrispora, assembly GCF_002024165.1. Lineage (NCBI taxonomy): Bacteria > Bacillati > Actinomycetota > Actinomycetes > Kitasatosporales > Streptomycetaceae > Embleya > Embleya scabrispora. The sequence goes on along the minus strand of NZ_MWQN01000003.1, from coordinate 5,526 downwards.
CATGGCCAGGTCGGCGGTGCGGGTGAGTTCGGCGTGCGAGGCGCCGTCCCGGGCGCGGATGGACAGGCCCTGGTTCACGGCGGTGTAGTACGCGGCGACGGCCTCGGTGTCGGTGTCGGGCGGCAGGTCGCCGTCCCGCACCCCGCGATCCAGGCGCAGCCGCAGGTCGCGCAGCCCCTCGTCGCGCCGGGTGAAGAGGAGATCGCGTACGGGGGCGTTGGCGTCGGTGCAGTTGGTGGCGGCGACCACGATCATGCAGCCGGCGGGTCCGTCGGCGTCCGCGACGCGGGTGTTGGCGCGAAGGATCGCGGCGACGGCGGCGCGGGCGGTGGGCTCCCGGGTGAGCGCGCGGTCGACGGCGGCGCCGAGAGTGGCCTCGTAGAGCGCGACGGCCTCGCGGAAGAGCTGCTCCTTCGAGCCGAAGGCGGCGTACAGGCTGGGTGAACCGATGCCCATCGCGGTGGTGAGGTCCCCCATGGAGGTGGCCTCGTACCCACGTTCCCAGAAGACGCGCATGGCGTGTCCGAGTGCGGCGTCGCGGTCGAAACTCCGGGGGCGGCCGGCTCTCGGCATGCCTTGGTCCCTCCTCCGGGAATTCTGTGTCGTTCCTTCAATATATCGCTTGACGTGATCGAAGGCCCCATGGAAATGTTCTGTGTCGATCGATATAGAAGTAGTCGCGGCGCAGGTCGGCACACGCCGCGGCAGCAGTCGCCGCCACGCCATTCGGCCTGCGCGGCCCGCACCGTGCGAAGGGGCCACGATGGCCGAAACCCACGCCACCGCCACCGCGACCGGCACGACCGACCCCGTCGGCGGCGCGCTGACCGGCAAGACGGCCCTGGTCACCGGCGGCAGCCGGGGAATCGGCGCGGCGATCGTCCGCAGGCTCGCGCGCGACGGCGCGGACGTCGCTTTCACGTACGTCAGCGCCGCTGGCGAGGAGCAGGTGGGCAAGGTCGCGGCCGACGTCGAGGCACTCGGCCGCCGCGCGCTGGCACTGCGCGCGGACGCCGCCGATCCGAGGGCGGTGGTGGCGGCGGTCGACCGTACGGCGCAGGAGTTCGGGCGGCTGGACATCCTGGTCAACAACGCGGGTGTCTTCCCCAACGGCCCGATCGAGGAGGTCACGACGGCGGAGGTGGACCACACGATCGCGGTGCACGTACGCGCGGTGTTCCTGGCCTCGCAGGCGGCGGCGCGCCACCTGCCGGACGGGAGCGGGCGCATCATCGGCATCGGCAGCACGCTCGCCGAACGCGTGCCGTTCGCGGGAGTCACGCTGTACGCGATGAGCAAGGCGGCGCTCGCCGGCCTGACCCGCGGCCTTGCCCGGGACCTGGGACCGCGCGGCATCACCGTGAACGTCGTACACCCCGGCTCGACCGACACCGACATGAACCCGGCCGACGCCGCCGACGCGAACCTCCAACGCGAACTCACCGCCCTGGGACGGTTTCTGCACCCCGACGACATCGCGGCGACGGTGGCACACCTCGCGGGCCCCGGCGGCCACCGCATCACCGGCGCCGCGATCACGGTGGACGCGGGCGCCAACGCCTGACCGTGAGGCGGAGAGTCGGACCTCCGGGCGATGAATCGTCGGCTTGCCGGGCGACGCCGTCTGGCGCGTGGCCGGTCGGGCTTCCGTGACTTCATAGGAGGAGTCGACCGTTCACCTGCGGATGACGCCTCACAAGCGTGGAAATCGCTACAGGGGATGTCCGCCGATGCCGCTTGATGTTCGGGTTGCGAGCCCGCATAGGAGTCTGGTGAGGGAGCCGTCCGAGGGGCTGCGCACTGTCGCCTCGAGCACGCCGATCAGCTTCTCCGTTCCCCTCTGGTTCCCCGGGCAGCCTCTCCCGGCCGGCACGACAGGGGGCACGTCATGGAGGAGTCGAGGGAAGATCACGACGACGGGACGGTCGCGCGGGTGGCGGTGATCGACATCGCCGAGGCGTCCGGGATGGTCTGCCTGCGCGTCCCGCACGACCCCATCGAGGGCCGACGCGTTCAACGGGTCTGGACGGTCGCCTCGACCACCAACGCGATCCCGGAACTCGGCGACCGGCTTGTCTGCCAGGGCGTCGAGCGCGTCGTCATGGAAGCGACGGGCTCGTACCGGCGGCCGTTCTTCTACGTGCCGGAGACCCGGGGTCTGGACTGCCGGCTCGTCAACGCGCGCGACGTGAAGAACGTCCCCGATCGTCCCAAGACCGACAAGCTGGACGCGGTCCGGCCGGCCAAACTTGCCGAACGCGGCATGGTCCGGGCCTCGTTCGTCCCGCCGAAGGCCGTCCGGCAGTTGCGGGATCCCACCCGCACCCGCGCCGTGTTCGCCCGGGAACGCACCCGTCACAGGCACCGGGTGGACAAGGCCCTCCAGGACGCGCAGATCAAGCTGTCCGGCGTCGTCTCGGATCTGTTCGGCATGTCCGGGCGAGCCATGCTCGACGCGATGGTCGCCGGCGAACGCAACCCGCGCGCCCTCGCCGGCCTTGCGAAGGGCAGCCCGGTCAAGAAGAAGCCGGCCCTCGTCGAGGGCCTGACCGGGCAGTTCGAGGACCACCACGCCCGGCTGCTGCGGGTGTTGCCGGGCACCGTCGACCACCTCACCGCACAGATCCGCGAACTCGACCGGCTCATCGCCCACACGCCGGAAGAGATCACCACCCCGCACGACGACAGCCCGGCAGCAGACCCGTCCGTCGGCGGCGTGAGCGCCCGCGCCCCGGCCGAGAAGCCGGACGCCGTTCCCGGCATCGGCCCGGCTACCGCGCAGATCATCCTCGCCGGGATCGGCGCGGACATGAGCCGCTTCCCCACCCCCGAACACCTCGTCTCGTGGGCGAAGTTGTGTCCCCGCACGATCCAGTCCGGCGCGAGGAACACCGCAGGCCCGGCCGGGCAGGGCAACCCCCGGCTCAAGGGCGCCCTCGGCGAGGCAGCCAACGCCGCCGCCCGCACCGACACCTTCCTCGGCGCCCGCTACCGGCGCATCGTCAAACGCCGCGGCCACGCCAAAGCCCTGGTCGCCGTCGCCCGCTCGATACTCGTCGTCACCTGGCACCTGATCAACGAACCGAACATCTCCTACCGGGAACTCGGCTCCGACTGGCACCAACGGCACCTCAACCCCGCCCGCAAGACCCGCGACCTCGTCCGCCGGCTCCAGGCCCTCGGCCACCAGGTCACCCTCGAACCCACGGCCGCCTGACCGACCCCACCCGACATCCGGTCCGCAGGCGGCCCGGATGCTGCCGCCTGACCGACTGATCATCGATTTTCCGATCAGCCTGGCCAGAGGTCCCATCACTGTCTTGTCCGTCTGCCCGACCGGCTCGCGCCCTCCCACCGGTGAGCGTTGGAAGGGCGGCACACAACGGCATGGCAGACGAGACAGCGGTGGTCGGCGGGATCGACACCCACACCGATCTCCACCAGGCCGCGGTCGTCGACGGCATCGGCCGGCACCTGGCGACCGATCGGTTCGAGACCACTCCGCAGGGCTACCAACGGCTGCCGGACCGGCTCCGGTCGCACGGTGAGGTCCTCGCCGTCGGGATCGAGGGAACGGGCGCCTACGGTGCCGAGATCGCCCGGTTCCTCACGGCGAACGAAGTCACCGTCGTCGAGGTGGACCGCCCCGACCGCAAGGCCAGGCGGGACAACGGCAAGTCCGACCCGATCGACGCCCACGGGGCTGCGACCGCGGTCCTGTCCGGCCGGGCCGGGGGCACACCCAAGGCCCGCAACGGGATCGTCGAGGCGATCCGGGCCCTGCGGGTCGTCCGCAAAAGCGCGATCAAGGCCCGTACCCAGACCGTCAACCAGATCCGCACCCTCGTCGTCACCGCTCCCTCCGTGGTGCGGGACAAGTCGCGGAGACTGTCCACACGGCAGCTGGTCGACACCCTGGCCCGCTCCCGTCCCAGTGGCGAACCCGACGATCCCGCCTGCGCGGTGAAGATCGCTCTGCGACGGCTCGCCCGCCATCAGGCTCCGGACGAAGAGATCAAGGAGGCGGACAAGGGGTCATCCACTCTTCCATCCTGAAGACCTATCAGGCGCACCTCGCGGCCACGGTGGACCATTGGCCCGACCCTGCGGCCTTCCCCGTGAAACTGCTGAAGGCCGCGGACGGATTCCCGGAAGCCCTGCGCGGGGACCGGGCCATCGCGCTCTATGTCCAAGCGCCCCGCAACGGCTGGGAGTACGTCGACGGTCCCCCTCCGGACGTCCATATGGTCGCCGGCGACCACTTCACCATGCTGGGCCCGGCGCACCTCGCGAGGGGTACGTCGACGTGCCTGTGGGATGCGGCGGTTGTACAGGTGCGAGGGGAGACCACGATCGGGCTCAGGTCGCGGTCGAGCGTGCGCGACGGTCCACTGCTCGCCGGAATCCGGATCATGGCGACGGCCGCGCGCAATGCGGGGCCGGTCCGGGCGAGTCGCAAGCAGGTGGACTTGGCCGGAGTCGGAGCCGGAGCCGGAGCCGGAGCCGGGGCGGTCGGTGGACGCGCGCATAGGCTGGCTGATACATCACGTAGCGACCGGTGTGGCAGGCCGGTGCAGTGCTTACGGTGGTAGCGAAGTCAGCCGATGACAGCCGGGGAACGGGGCGCACAGATGGACGACGAACGCGGAGCGGCTGCGCAGCCGAGCAGCCGGACCGGGGTGACGGCGGTGTCGTCGGGTCCGGCTCGGGGCCGGGGTCCGGTCTGGCTGATCGTATCGGGGGTCGTGGCTGTGATCGCCGCGAATGTCGTCGCCTTGACCGTACGCGCCGGCGCGTGGACGGATGCGTGCGATGCGCCCGACGCCGTGGAGGACTGCACCGCTTCTGTCAGCGGCCTGGCGAGCATGGCCATCCTCCTGCTCGCAACGGCGATCGTCTTGCTCTCATGCGCCGGCTACCGATACTCGCGGCGGGGAAAGGGCATGGTGTTGCTCGGTTTGTGGGCGCTGGCGCAGGTGTGCGTGGTGTCCGTGCTGGCCGTGGACGCATAGGGCGTGGAAGGTCTGCTGTGGACGTACCCGACCAACCTGGGCGCCAGCGGGCTCGGTTCGCCAAGTGGCCTGTGAGTGTGCGTTGTGGTGGCGGTGGTTGGTCGTCAGTGGGGTGCGGGTGTCGTGTGGGTGTTTGTGTGCTGCTCGGGATGTGGATGACCGTTTCGACTGTCACGGGAGTGACCATCGACTGACGTCGGGTGCCTAACACAAGCGGGTTTATGTTCGCCGCGAGGGTGTCGATGGCCGGGGTGCGGATGGTCACGAACGCGGAGTGGTAGGCCAGGCGTTCTTCCCGGCCGCGGGGCGGGGCATCGGGTTCGGGTGGCGCGGGTGGTGCCGCGGCGACAAAGTCCTGCCAACCCTGCCGGGTGGTCACCGGCCGGGACTGTTCCGTCGTCTGCGCACCGACGCCCCTCGCGTCGTCGCCCGATTGCGCACCGGGGGTCACCATTTCAGGGCCTCCTCGTGTGCGTCGTAGAGCCCGTACCCGGTGTACGGCGGTGCGGGGGAG